>CALGGH010000119.1 GCA_937916415.1 uncultured Lachnospiraceae bacterium | reverse complement strand
GAACCGTGCGCGTCTGCCAATTCCGCCATTCCTGCGAACAAAATGTATTATATCTCGTCGCCAGGAAAAAGTCAATACCTTTTTTACAATTCCGCATAAAGTTTTTTCAAATTTCAGTTTTTTGATGAAACTCCCTTTTTCTCCTGCTTTGCATGGATGTTGTTGATGTCCTCCATGCTGCCGCCGCCGTGGTCATTCGGGTCACGGAATTCGCCTTTCTCCACAAGGCGAAGAAATGCGTCCACCACGTCCGCCGTAAGCTGCGTCCCGGATACCTCTTTGATGATGGATACGGCCCTCTCAAAGTTCATGCGCTTTCGATAAGGACGATCCGAGTACATGGCATCAAAAGTATCTGCCACGGCAATGATCTGTGCCACTCTCGGGATTTCCTCTCCCTTAAGTCCCTGAGGATAACCCTTTCCGTCAGGTCTCTCATGGTGAGATCTTGCGCCGACTGCCAGTTCAGGCATGATGCTGATCTTTTTTAGTGCCTCATATCCCAATGCCGAATGGGATTTGATGACGCTGAATTCCTGATCCGTCAAAGGTCCTTGCTTATTGAGCACCTCCGGAGGTATGCCGATCTTTCCGATGTCATGCAACAAGGCTATGTTGTAATATTTATCCACCGTCTCCTCGTCGTACCCCAGCTCTTTTGTCAACATGGCCGTATACTCTGCCACTCTGGTGGAATGGCCTCTTGTATAACGGTCCTTCATATCGATGGTCATTGCAAATGCTTCCGTGATCTCACGGATGAGAAGCTTGTTCTCTTCCTGCTTTTTCAATAGCGCCTTAGTCTTTCTGCGAACGTACTGCATTACGATCAAGGCGATCACAATGCCCACCATGATCAGGCAGAGCGTCCGAAACCACCAAAGCTCATGCAGCGCCTTTTGCTTCACAATCTGAACGGATAACTCTCTGTTTCCCCTGCCCTCGGAGTCTTTGAGCCGGATCACAAAATGATAGGTTCCGCCGCGAAGATTGGTGTAGCTCACCTCTCCGAAATCACTGCGGCTCACGGTTGCCGCAGTCTTTTCAAATCCATCCAGATAATAGGTTACCTGCGGATTCATCAGCGTATAGACGTAAACATAGCCATAGTTCGTCAGCTTGCTGACCTTAGCCGGAATGGTAAATGCTCCGTCCTCATCCGGAAAAATTTTGACGCCATCCGCTTCCACAAAGGGAACCGCGATCTTAAAGTCATTAACGTTCTCAAAGGGCTTATCCACGTTCACCCTGACAACTCCCGTGCTGCCGGCCACGTAGAGATCCCCGTCTTCCGTCAGATCACTGTAAGAGTTTGCCGTGGGCACACAGGAAAGACCGTTGTCCCGATTGTAAAAGACAGGATGAATCTCCTCATTTTTCAAAAGTTCCTCCGCTGAAAAATGAGGAGATTCAT
>CALGGH010000118.1 GCA_937916415.1 uncultured Lachnospiraceae bacterium | reverse complement strand
AACGTATCATCGCACGATTACAGCAAGCCGGACAAGGAACCTCTCCAGGTCTTTCTGCGCAGGATACTGCTGCAGGCATCCATGGAGATCACTCAGACCACCAACATCAACATGGGAGCGCTGAGCCAGTCAACCATACAGATCCGTTACGTATGCATAGTGGTGTCGGTAGTGCCGATCATGCTCGTCGTACCCCTGGTGCAGAAGTACCTGGTGCAGGGCACGATGCTGGGATCCGTGAAAGGATGAATCCGGAAATAAAGGATCCGTGAAGGGTCGGAGAACCGGACATAAACGTCAGACAGGTATATGCGTCCGGGCCGCGGTGGCCGGGATGATATATATACAGGAGGGACTGAAATGAAAAAGAGAGTGTTATCAGTTGTGCTTTCGTCAGTCATGGCGATAGGACTGCTGGCAGGCTGCGGACAGGGAAGCGGGCCGGCCGATGAGTCCGGTGAAGCGGCAACGGAGGCAAGCGGAACCGCCGCGCTGGCCAATACCAAAAAGGTGGACAGCGCCATTGAGAACGCTACGGTAGTTGAGGATTCATCCGGATATACGTACACCGGCGAGGCTCCCATCACCGAGGAGGGAGGATCGATCAAGATCCTGGCCCAGACGTCCAATTATTCCAACGTGGACATCACCAAGGCGCCCATCGTGCTCAAGGTGTTTGAGGAAGCAGGAGTCGAGCCGGACTGGGCGCTCATCGACTACAACAGCTACGAGGATGCCGCCACGCCGCTCATCAGCTCGGGCGAGACGGATGCCGACGTCATCAAGATCCCTGACATGGATCCCAACCAGGTATACATCAAGTCAGGACTGTTCGTGCCGCTTGACGAGTTCTTTGACTACATGCCCAATTATGCCAGGTGGCTGTCGGAAAACCCGATCGAAAAGGCCGAGCTGACTGCCGAGGACGGGCACATATATTACGTGCCCGGCACCAACGTCGCTGATGATTACCAGCCTTGCCTGATGTATAATCAGGTCTGGCTTGACAAGGCGGGGATCACCGCTCCCGACAATCTGGATGACTTCGTGGAGATGCTGAAATATTACCGCGACAACGACATGAACGGCAATGGAGACTCATCCGATGAGATACCCATGAGCATCATGGCGGACTTTTTGCCCTACATGTTCGGCCCCGCGTTCGGACTTGACCTGGTGAGCGGATTTCAGGCTGACGATGCCGGCAACGTGACCTACGCGTACGCCGATTCCGAGAATTACAAAAAATACCTTGAATTCCTGCACGGTCTCTATGAGGACGGACTGCTTGAAGTAGAGTTTACCTCACTGGACAGGGACAAGGTCATCGAGCGCATCTCAAACGACCTGACCGGAGTTGCGTATGACTTCAGCTGGGCCATGTCCATGATGTATTCCAACGTGCTGCCGTATTATGACGGAACCGCTGCCACCGCATTCGTCGGAGTGGCCCCGCTTTCGGGAAACAGCAAGGGATTCTACGTGGGACGTAATTCCCTGGGCGGCATGTTCGGCGTGAGCACCAAGTCGTCACAGATCGAGCTGGCCGTCAAATTCCTGGATTATGCCATGAGCGAGCACTGCCAGGAAATGTATCAGTGGGGACTGGAGGGAGAGAGCTACGTTGTGAACGCCGACGGTACCAAGTCCTATACCGAAAATGGACTCGACAACGACTGGCTGCAGCAGTTCGGCATCAACCCCGCGTTCGTGATGCCGGCCTTCCAGTCCGTGGAAGCAACTGACATACTGGTCGCTGACTGGCATGCGGAGATCAACAGGCAGCTGCGTCAGTACATCAGGCATCCCTGGCCCGAGATCTACGCCACCAGCGAGGAAAGCGATACCGTGAACCTCTACATGACCGACATTCAGACCAAGGTTGACGAGAGTTCCACGGGATTCATCACCGGAACCATGGACCTGGACACCGAGTTTGACCGGTACGTGGAGGACCTTAAGTCCATGAACCTCGATGAAGTGACGGAAGTAAGACAGACGCAGTATAACAGGTACCTGAAAGCCCTGGAGCAGTAAGAATTTGGCCATTACGTAGATGATCATGATTTCTCCGGCCCGTGACTGTGGTCGGAGAAATCTTTTTGTGTTAATATATTTCTTATGCTTGATCAATTCACAAGAACACAATTGTTATATGGTGAAGCCGCCATGAATAAGCTCGCCGGATCCAGGGTGGCAGTATTCGGGATAGGCGGCGTCGGCGGATATACGGTGGAAGCCCTGGCCAGGAGCGGGATCGGAGCCCTGGACCTGATCGATGACGACAGGGTATGCCTATCTAACTTGAACAGACAGATAATAGCGCTCAGGTCCACGGTCGGACGGCATAAGGTTGAGGTTGCCGCGGAGCGCGTAAGGGACGTCAATCCGGAATGCATAGTCAGGATCCATCAGACCTTTTATCTGCCGGAGACTCAGGATCAGTTTGATTTTCGCGATTATGATTACGTGGTTGACGCCATAGACACGGTCACGGGCAAGCTGACCATCATAGAGAATGCCCAAAAGGCGGGCGTGCCGGTCATTTCGTCCATGGGTGCCGGCAACAAGACGGATCCGACGGCCTTTGAAGTGGCGGACGTGTATGAAACCAGCGTATGTCCCCTGGCCAGGGTCATGCGGCATGAGTGCAGAAAAAGGGGCATAGACTCGCTGAAAGTGGTATACTCTAAGGAAAAGCCCGTGCGTCCCTTTGGGGCTGAATCAGTCAGCAGCGGTACGGACGGCATTTGCCCGCCCGATGCGCGTGAGCGCACCGTGAGACGGAGCATACCGGGATCTGTGGCTTTCGTGCCGTCGGTCGTCGGGCTCATCATGGCAGGTGAGATCGTGAACGATCTGACGGACGGCATCAGGATCCATGATTAACCAGGATCGCGGGAAGGGGAATGAGTCAGCGTTTCCCCTGATCATTACGGGCTTAGGATAAATAGATTCAATAAGGAGGAATGACACAATGATCAAGACAACGGTTCAGATTGACGGCATGACGTGCGGAATGTGCGAGGCTCACGTAAATGACGCGATCCGCAAGGTATTTCCCGATGCCAAAAAGGTAGCTGCTTCACACGTCAAGAAGGAAGCGACCTTCGTGACGGAAGGCGAGGTCGACGAGGACAAGCTTAAAAGCGCCATAGAAGAGACCGGATACACGTTTGTTTCCGTAAACAGCGAGACTGTGGAAAAGAAGGGACTTTTTGGGTTCAAGAAATGAAAGTATGTCTGTTGAATGACTCTTTTCCCCCCGTCATTGACGGTGTTGCCAATACCGTCATGAATTATGCCCGCATCATACAGGACCGTCCTGACTCGGAGGTAGTGGTTGCGACGCCCAGATATCCCGATGCTGATTATTCCGGATATCCTTACCGCGTCATCACCTACCCGAGCATAGACACCAGCAAGCTCGTGTCCGGATACAGGACCGGATATTCGCTGTCCATCCGTGAGATCAATGAGATCGCCGAATTCGGACCTGACATCGTGCATACGCACTGTCCGGCATCGTCGACGCTGATGGCCAGGATACTGCAGTATGAGACCGGGGCACCGGTCATATTTACCTATCATACCAAGTTTGACGTGGACATCACGCGCGCCGTGGGCGACGGATTCCTCAAAAAGGAAACCATACGTGCCATGGTGAGCAACATTTCCGCCTGTGACGAGGTCTGGGTGGTGTCGGATGGCGCCGGGGCCAACCTGAAGTCGCTCGGATACGAGGGCGAATACCGGGTGATGTTCAACGGAGTTGACTTTGAACGCGGCAGGGCCACTGACGAAAAGGTGGCTGAGGTTACGGGCGGCCTGGACCTGCCCGGGGGAGTGCCGGTGTTCCTGTTTGTGGGCAGGATCATGAAATACAAGGGTCTGCCGATAATCCTTGACGCGATGAAGCTTCTGTCCGATGCGGACTTTGATTACCGATGCATCCTCGTCGGGAGCGGACTGGATTCGGACGAGCTGAAAGCCACTGCCGAGAGCCTTGGCATAAGCAACAAGGTGATCTTTACCGGTTCCGTGCATGACCGTGAGGCGCTCAGGGCATACAATACCAGGGCGGACTTGTTTCTGTTCCCTTCCACGTATGACACCAACGGCATAGTGGTGCGTGAGGCCTCCGCATGCGGCCTCGCTTCCGTGCTGATCAAGGATTCATGTGCGGCCGAGGGCATCACGGACGGCAGGAACGGTTACCTCATAGAAGAAAACGCGAGGTCAATGGCTGACCTGCTCATGGAGGTCTGCAAGGACATGGACAGGGTGCACCGGGTAGGCGACCGCGCGATGGATGAAATATACGTTTCCTGGGAGACCAGCGTAAACAACGCCTATGAGAGGTACGGGGAGATCAGGGAAATGCTTGAGGACGGCACGCTGGTCCGCCGGCGCAGGCACAAGTCTGATTACCTGCTCGAAACTGCGGCAGAGGTGGCGGAGAGGCTTTCCAGGATAGTGAGCGTCCCACGTAACATACGCAATACCATACAGTCTGACTTCTACAGGATATATGAGAAGTACGAGGGAATGATGCAGAACAATGAATGAATCCAGGGATTGGTTCAAGACGGCCGTTTTTTATCAGATATGGGTACGCAGCTTCAAGGATGGCAACGGTGACGGCATCGGCGATCTGTACGGCGTTTATGACAAGCTGGAGTATCTGCAGTCACTGGGAGTGAATGCAATCTGGTTCAGTCCCCTGTATCCCTCACCCAATGCGGATTACGGATACGACATATCGGATTACTGCAACATTCATCCTGAATACGGTGACCTGGACCAGTTCCAAAAGGTGCTGGACCGGGCACATGAGCTGGGGATCAGGGTCATCATGGACCTGGTGGTGAACCATACGTCGGATGAACATCCGTGGTTCGTGGAGAGCCGCAAGTCCGGGGACAATCCCTACAGCGACTATTACATCTGGAGGGACAAGCCCAACAACTGGAGTTCGGTGCTCGAGGGCAAGGCCTGGGAATATGATGAGAGCAGGGGACAGTATTACCTGCATCTTTTTGCCAGGAAGCAGCCGGATCTCAACATGGACAACCCCAAGGTCAGGGAAGAAGTCAAAAAGATCCTCAGGTTCTGGCTGGAGATGGGCGTTGACGGCTTCAGGGAGGACGTCATCAATTTCATTTCCAAAAAGGAGGGACTGCCGAACAGTCTGGGGATACTTCCGATAATCGGAGAAATGAGATATTACAAGGACGGCCCCCATATCCATGAGTACATGCAGGAATTCAGGGACGTCTGCAACGAATACAACGCAGTGCAGATAGGCGAGGGACCGATGACCACGGTCAGCTCCGCACTAAAGTACCTGACCGGCAGGCGCAAGTCGCTGGACATGATGTTTTCCTTTGACCACATGACGGCCGACTGCCTTTTTACCGAGTACTTGCACCTGCCATTTAAGCTGGTTCGGCTCAAAAAGGCTTTTTCAAAATGGCAGTATTCCCTGGAGGGCAAGGCGTGGAATACCCTGTATCTGGAAAACCATGACCATCCCAGGGTCATCAGCAGGTACGGCAGCGAAAAGCATCACCGCGAGAGCGGCACCATGCTGGCCACGGCATATCTTTTCCTCAAGGGGACGCCCTTCATCTATCAGGGGCAGGAGATCGGCATGACCAACATCCGCCTGTCCTCCATTGATCAGTACAAGGACGTGTCCTCCAAAAATAACTTTTACACCTATCATCTGAAGGACAGCATAGAAAGCAGGCTTCACAGGATACATTTGTCGAGCCGGGATTCGTCGCGTACGCCAGTGCAGTGGGATGGAAGCAGGAACGCGGGCTTCTCAGAGGGGGATCCCTGGTTCACGGTAAATCCCAATTACGTCTCCGTCAACGTTGCCAAACAGGACGCTGAGGCAGACAGCATACTCAATTATTACAGGCAGTGCATCAGGATAAGGCAGTCAAGTCCGGCCCTGCTTTTTGGGGAATACAGGGAGTATTATCACGGCGATCCGAACTTTTACGTATATTCCCGCAGCCTGGACGGAGAGACTTATCTGATCATCTGTTCCTTTGCGAGGGAAAGGCTGCCCGTCATATTGCCCAAGCAGTTCAGGGGCATCAGGTGCAGGCTCATTCTCACCAATTATCCCCGGGAACGCGAGCAGGGCAGGGAATACGACCTGCATTCCCCCGGCTTCAGGCTTTATCCGTATGAAGCTATGGTGCTTAGGATTTCATAAAAAAGAGAGGTTCCATGGTTCACGTATTCATTGTCAATCCGGAACATTCCGCACCGGATTTCTATAATCAGCTCAGGGACAGGCTTGCGCGCATACCGGATCTTACTTATTATGTTTTTACCACAGGGGTTGCGGGAGACGAGACCGAACTGGCCCGTACCGTAGAGAACATCTTTGAAGGTGAGCAGCTGCGCATATACTGCTGCGGCAACACCACTTCGGCGCGTAACGTGCTGGATGGGATCAGCGACGTCAGCAAGATAGAACTGGCCATAGTTCCCGAGGAACCGGTGCAGTATCTGTCGGCCATAGGAGACATGGATGGGTTTAAGGACGTAGAGGCCCTGATAGACGGCAAGGTCATGCACGTGGATTATCTGAGGACGAATCACGGCATTGCATTAAACAGTGTTTCCTTCGGACTGGATGCCTACATATGCAAGGTTCATGATTCCATTGACTCGCTGCGCATATTCGGTCGGATCATTCCATGGCTCATTTCGGTTTTATATTCACTCATCGTATCTCCCAACGTTTTATTGAACCTGGAGTTTGGGGGCAGGGATCAGGTCAGGAGGGTCACGTCGCTCTATCTGGGCAACGTGCCTGTCGTGTACGGGGGGCTCAGGTATTCTGACAATAACGACGTTACGGACGGGGCAGCAACCCTTCGCGGCATATACCGTCCGGAATTCTTTTCGAGGTTCATGTATTATTTCAGGATTTTCAGGGGCATTCCCGCCCGTTATCCGGATAAGCATTACATAGACCGTCAGGTGGAGTCGATCAAGGTTCGTCACGTCAACGGACAGCCCGTTCTCTGCAGTCTTGACAGCAAGCTTTTCGCCGCTCCGGAGTGGAGGATCGAGGTCGTGAAGCAGGGACTCAGGCTGGTGGTTCCGGACGGAGGTGACCGATGAAGGACAACAAGATCGGAATCGCGGCCAATACCCTCTGTGCCACCGTTTGCATAATCATCTTTTTAATCCTGGTCGAATTAAACGAAGGGGCTCTGAGCGGTTATGCCGTGGCCATCAACATGGCGCTGACCGTTGGGCTCATCATGCTGCTCATCGGCAACCTGACCATGGACATCAACGGAATGATCTTTAGGGTCACCATAGTTTGCGTCTACGCCATGCTGGGCATCCTGACGATCGTCGTCAATTTCAGCAACCGCAACATGTTTCCGTACATGATGCTGACGCTCATGGGCATCAATCTGTTCAGGAAGCGCAAGATGCTGGTTTCGCTGTATGCGGCATATCTGGTGGAGATATTTGCGTCAGCGCCATTCATACGGCTTTTTACCAATGACTTCGTGAGCGTTTATCCCGTCAGGGACCTGGTGATCAATGCCATCGTCCTGACGACGTTATTCGTGGCGCTCAACGTCAGCCTGAACCTGTATCAGGAGAGGGCTCGTGACAGCCTGGAGAGCACGCAGACCGTGAACGAGCTTATCAAGGTGGTCGGAGCCAAGCGTGAGGATGCCATCAGGGCCAACAGGTCCAAGAGTGACTTCCTGGCCAACATGTCACATGAGATCAGGACGCCCATCAACGCGGTGCTGGGCTTCAATGAGATGATCCTCAGGGAGAGCCGTGATGCCGTGATCACCGAATATGCCAGTGACATACGCAGCTCGGGCACGTCCCTGTTAAACCTCGTCAATGACATACTCGACTTCTCCAAGATCGAAGCCGGCAAGATGGAACTCATTCCGGTCGTTTACGACATGGACAACCTGTTCAATGACCTGATCAACATCATAGGCATAAGGGCCGAGGAAAAGGGCCTAAGCTTCAAGGTCAAGGCTGATCCGTCCCTTCCGAGGGTACTTTTTGGAGATGAGGTCAGGATCAAGCAGATCATCACGAACCTGCTGACCAACGGCGTGAAATACACTGATCAGGGCAGCGTGACGCTGTGCGTGGATTACGTGCAGGTGGATGATTATCAGATTGAGCTCATCGTCTCCGTGGAGGACACCGGCAAGGGCATACGCGAGGAGGACATGGACAAGCTCTTTGCGCCCTTTGAGAGGATAGAAGAGATCCGCAACCGTCACGTGGAGGGCACGGGCCTGGGCATAGCGCTGACCAGGACGCTGCTGTCCATGATGGGCTCGACGCTGGAGGTTGAGTCCACGTACGGATACGGCAGCACCTTTTCATTCCGCGTCAGGCAGGAGGTTGAAAACTGGGATCCCATAGGATCGCTTGACGAGGCCATCACGAGGGCCAAGAGCACGGTTGACACCGCCCGGGAATTCTTCGTGGCGCCGCTGGCCAAAATACTGGTGGTGGACGACATCCCGGTCAACCTCAAGGTGTTCTCGTCGCTGCTCAAGCGGACCCAGGCGGAGATAACCGCCGCATCCAGCGGCATGGAGGCCCTGAGCCTGATGCGTAAAATCAAATATGACCTGATCTTTCTGGATCACATGATGCCCGGAATCGACGGAATAGAAACCCTGGAGCGCATGAACGCGGACCGTTTTAACCTAAACAGGTTCGAGACTCCTGTCATAGCGCTGACTGCAAATGCCGTGTCCGGCGCCAGGGAGATGTATATTGAAAAAGGCTTCGCAGACTATGCCACCAAGCCGGTGGACAGCGCGAGACTCGAGGCCATGCTGATCAAGTACCTGAACCCGGAGCTCATCGTCAGGATGGACGGAGAGCCGGATGACGAACCGGTGAGCCGGGAGTCCGACCTCATCACCTCGCTCAGGCACCTGCCTCTGCTGAACGTGAACGCCGGCATCGAGACTTCGGGCGGTCCGGAAATATATGAGGACGTGCTGAAGGAATTCTACAAGACCACGGATGAATATTCAGCCCGCATAGAGTCCTGCCAGCAGGCCGGTGACCTGGAAAATTACCGCATACAGGTGCATTCGCTCAAGAGCACGTCCAGGATGATCGGAGCCATGAACCTGTCCGAGCTGGCACAGGACCTGGAAAAAGCTTCCGGAGACGGCAACCGGGAATACGTGGACCGGGATACGCCAAAGCTGCTTGGACTGTACAGGTCGCTGAGCGAATCGCTCGGAGAGATCATCGTGGACGATTCCCCCAAGGAAGAGATGGACAAGGATACCTTCATGGAAGCGCTCATGGCCATATCCGAGGGACTCGGGCTTTTTGACTATGACCTGATAGAATCCGTCATGGACGAACTGGAGAACGCAAAGATACCGGATGAATATGCAGACGTGTATGACAGGATGCGGGTGCTTGTTTCGGAGGTCAATTCCGATGAGCTGAAGCTCGTGATCGACAGGGCACTGATGAGGCAATGAAGTAAAGTGGAGAGTAAGGAACTGTCACGAAATAATCTTGCCTTTTTGCTTGTCTGGATTCACA
>CALGGH010000117.1 GCA_937916415.1 uncultured Lachnospiraceae bacterium | reverse complement strand
GCGAGCTATGTAAGCAATTTTATCGTGGTGCTATCGGCAAGGAAGACAAGCAATATGTAAGTTTATTTTTGCACGGATCCTTAGCCAAATGCCGTCTCGATTCGCTGTCTGCGGATCAGTTGCAGGTCAGCTGCGGATCTGCTGCGGATCAGTTGCAGGTCAGTTGCAGGTCAGCTGGGGATCTGCTGCGGATCAGTTGAGGATCAGTTGCGGATCAGTTGCCGCGGATCCTGACCCTGCCGGGTTCCACGTGGGTGGATATCGCCCGGATGACTGCCGGTTTCCTGTCTCCCAAGTCCTTTTTGGGCAGCATGAATGCGTTGACCCTGCTGGTATACAGCAGGATGCTGGCCGGACTCGAGCATGCCCTGTATACGTCGTTCCACGCTATCCGCACGCTGTCCGCGTCCGTCGATTCCTGGCTCACCTCCACGCCGTCGTCATCCATCCTGAAATGCAGCGGCAGCTTGTAGCCGGGATTGGCCAGGTACTGCTGTCTGGACCTGATGAACAGCGTCCATGGCAGGTATGCGATGATCACGATGCCGGCGATCAGGTACGGAACCTTGAGCGTGGTCGCGAAAGCCACCATCAGCAGTGCTCCTGCCACGGTACCTATGATGCCGGATGCGCTGTGGTACGTATGGCTCAGCAGATAGTCATACAGCACGCCGGGCGTTATTGTCACGTCAAATTCCACTTCCATGCAGGTCGTCCTCGCATTCCGGGTTTACGTCCAATCCTGCCGGGCGCGTCTGCCCGTCAAAGGTCAGAAAAAGACATAAACATAGTTATTATCATTATACTTTAGAATGCGTCAAATTGCAAAAAAGAGAGGGGATTCCGATACGAAAAAGGGGATGGCAAAAACCATCCCCTGCTTTATCTTTTATCTCGGTCTATGAATTCCAGAATGATAACGGCTACGATCACGTAAACTGCCGTCCATGCCAGCAGCCAGACCCAGCTCCGAGTTTCTCTGCGCCGGGATGGACTTTGTGTCATGTTATGTCAACCTGTTGTCTCCCATTCCCAATTCACTTTAACATTCTGCTGATCTTTTTGTATATGAGCATCGTGATCAGGCTGACCACGCCGCCCTTGATGAGGTTCAGCGGCACCACCGCGAAGAGCACGAGCGTCGAGACCGACGTGACGCGCGAATTGATCGCGGTTCCCATTGCAACGATCGCGTCGAGCGGCATGCCGTACATCTGCGCGAACTTGGGCAGCAGGTACACGCCGTTAAAAAGCGATCCGACGACGGTCATGACGAGGGTGCCCGTCACGCTGCCGATGATGGCCGTCCTTTTGGTCTTATTCACGTAATAGATCACTGACGCGGGCAGCACCAGCGCACAGCCGACGATGAAGTTGGCGAGTTCGCCGACAAATGCGGTCGAAGTGCCCTTGATCATCAGCTTCAGCAGTATCTTGATGAACTCGATCAGCACCCCTGCCATCGGTCCGTACGCGAATGCCCCGATGAGGACCGGCAGTTCCGAAAAGTCAAATTTGTAAAAGCTCGGTGCAAAGATCACCGGTATCTCAAAAAGCATGAGCACTGCGGCGATGGCGGAAAAGATGCCGATGGCGGCAATCTTTCGCGTCGAGAGCATTTTTTCGGTGATACCGTTTTTATTTCGCAGATACCTCTCTACTAAGGCCGCGATCAAAAAAATGGCGATGATGATTGCAAGAAACTGCAGTACAAAAACGACGTTGCCCCTTACGGACTCAAATAAAGTTCCCATATGTCCTCCTTTCATCCAGACTATACTGTCGGTTCCGGAATCTCACCGGATCCACCGCCTGGGAGCGGGTTGCGGACTGTTACCGCCGGTCGGGAATCTCACCCTGCCTCGAAGTTATTTTCGGAACGCTAATGCGCTCCAATATGGAAGTATAACGCCGTTTGACGTATTTATCAACAATTAGTCACTGGATTATTTCGCTTCCATGACTCACTCCCTGCGCACGCTGGTCATGATGCCTGCCTTGAACTGACGGGGCGTGATCTCGGTCAGCGGCCTCACGTACGACGGTGCCTCGCCCCTGACTATGGCGAGATTGGCCAGTTCTCCGATGGGCACGTATATGTCGCGTCCCTCGCCCTCCTTCATGACGAAATCAGCAGACTCCAGAGCTGAGCGCTCCGATGCGCTCAGCTCCGGCAGTTCAAAATAGGTTCGCTTAACGTTGTCATCATTGGCATTGACGTCAAAGGCATCCAGCAGGGCCATGCCTTCGTCATGGCTTTCCGCATGAAAAAGCAGTATCTCCGCTTCAGTGGGACGCGCATCATCTTCGGGATTCTTGAGTTCCCAAAACATGACCGCCCTCAGCGCACCGGTGGACTCATCCTCTCCCGCCAGTCCCCTGAAGTATTCTCGCCTGACGTCATTCAGGAATTCGCCGGGAACCTGCCCTATGTAATTTCTTGCGTTATCCTCAATAACATCCCTGATCGTCATGGGTGACTCCGGATTTGATTCTGATCCTCAGCCGTTTTTTGAGGCCTGCTTAGCCCTCTCCTCCGCCTGCTGCCTGGAATCCTTCGCGGCCTTCTCGTTGATCCCGAATACCTCGGCGAAGCTTGCCCTGGAATTCTCATCCTTGAGGATTCCGGCATCCAGCGCCCGTGAAAGGATATTGACGTGCTTGTCAAGTATCCTTGAAGCATCAAGCGCTATGCGGTGGCGCTCCTTCGTGGCCTTCTTGCCGCCCATGTAATTACAGGCACGGCTGCTGGCCTGTGAAGCAAAGGAATGCAGCCTCGCGAAATGCTTCCTCTCCAGCTTGTAATAGGTCCATCTCTCCATGGCCTGATAATATGATTCAAAGAGCCGCAGGAATTCCGCGTACTGCGGATCGCTGCCCTTGTCCGCGGTCTTGATGCGGTCCGCGATGGCCTCCAATTCCCTGAATCCGTTGATCGGCGCGAAGTGCTGTTCCCTGTACGCGCGTCCCGCCTTTTCGGAAACAAAGAGGGGCACGTTATCCCTGAGCTGCTGCTCGGCCTTGATCCCGCGTCTTCTGAAGGCCTCGTCGTCTGCCTTGGTCGCGCTGCCTATGCTCAGATCCAGGTTCCTGGGTTCATATGTCAGCCGGCCGTCCACGACCTTGGGCGCGAAGAACGCGATCGGTGCCTCCCTCCTGCCTGCGATGAGGGCCACGTAATTCCTGAGCACGTTGACGTCATTTCCTGAATAATTGTAGTTGTCCCTGACGTAGAAGCTTAAGGGTTCTCCATTAACGTAAACCATTTCGATCGGACTCTCTATGCCCATGCTCCTGTACATGGCCTCATCATCCGCCGTGCCGTAGCCGATCTTCTCGATGCTCCTTATGACCGGTTCGGCGCTTGCCTTGAATTTTTTGGAGAAGGATCCCTTCATGCCCTTTTCCTTAAGGGCAAGGGCACTGAATCCGTCGGGGAAGGCCATGCCGGGGTTCCCTACCCTCTCATTGGCTTCCCTTTTCCATCTCTTTTCCCGTGCCTGGGTCAGCTTGACTTCCCATTCTCCGGGAGAATGGACGTCTATGGTGTTGTCCTCCACCAGTTCCTTGGCGTCAAGGTTTTCCAGTTCGGCAACAAGCTGCATGGGTTCCATCTCGTCATGGAACTCCTCCAGCCCTTCGACGTCGGTCTTTACGTCCATTACGTGCACGTCATCCAGTTCGGCGAATTCGTCGTCAATGCCAGGGCCCCAATCGTCAGCGCCCGCATTTTGATCCCCGGCCTGCTTTTGCCCGTCATCCTTATTTTCCTCACGGTAGAGGGAGTCAAGCCTCTGCTTGTTGGTGAGCAGTTCTTCTTCTCCGGCGGGTTCCTTCTTTTCCTCGCGGTAAAGGGAGTCAAGCCTCTGCTTGTTGGTGAGCAGGATTTCCTCCTCGGGTGCCTGCTGACCGTCTGCCTGCTGCTGAGCCTGTCCGCCTGCCCCGGCCTGATATTTCAGTTGCTTAGGCAGATATACGGAATTGAACACCACGTCATCGTACAGCTGCGTCATGGCCTCGATGCCGTTTTTGTGCAGTATGGTCTGCTCATTCTTTACCTGCTTGTAAGAAGCCTGGCCGGGAGCGTTTGCAACCTGGCCGTCTTCATTCCTGAATGAAAACGTCCCGTTCCGGGCATCATAATTCAGGTCAAACTGTCCGGCTATCTCTTCCTCACGGTTCGTCACGTCCTCAAGCCATACGAGTTCCACCTGCTGTCCGGCCTTCTCAAAGATCTCATCTACCGAATCTTCATACGGCAGCACCGCGTCGGGATCGTTTCCAAGCGAATCGTTGACAAGGAGGGTTTCATCATTCCTGATCTCCCTTATCAGCACGAAGTGTCCGCCGACGAGCATGCCGACGGGGCCCTGCGCCAGGCTTGCGCCCAGCGTTTCCTTGAATCTGCGCTTGCAGTACTCAAGCCTGCCCTCCTCACGGCTGATGATGGCGGTCCTGACCGCGGCCGTGGGCAGCTTGTCCTGTATGTAGTCGCCGAAGATGGCAGGATTGCCGTATTCGGTGCCGGCGTGGAAGATGAAGACCACCGCGTTGACACCGTCGGCCTTCATGGCCGCGATTTCTTTCTTGGCATCGGGGAAAATGGTGGTGAACTTCGGGGAGACCAGACCGAAGAAGGCAATACGGATGCCGTCCTTCTCAAAAATGTAGGAATCGCGATAGCCGAAGTATGCGATGTCCGCCGCCTGAAGAGCGGCTTTGGTGTCCTGATAACCCCGGTCGCCGTAGTCCTGCATGTGATTGTTGGAGAGATTGCAGGCCTCAACGGAAGAGACCTTGAGAATGTTCAGAAGTTCGGGAGCGCCGCGGAAGCGGAACTCCTCCAGCTTGGCGTCGGAAAAGTCCTCCCAACGGTACAGGCGCTTCTTTTT
>CALGGH010000116.1 GCA_937916415.1 uncultured Lachnospiraceae bacterium | reverse complement strand
CTTGGCGTCCGTCTCTGCAGGCAGCCGGCCGGTACGAGGCGCCGCTGTATCCGGCGCGATGCGGTCCTCTGGACGGCGCCCGCCGTCACGCTCGCGCTGCTCATCGTGCTGATCAAGGTCAGCCATGACTATCATTTCTCACGCAGGAAGCAGGGCAGGAGCCGCGGGAAAAAGCACAGGGGCAGGGAACGTGACTTATACGTATGATTCGACATACTGGCCGGATGAGGCGACGGGCAATTCGCTGGAATGGGTGCTGACTAACGGAACCGGCGCCTATGCGGGCGGATCGCTTGTCGACGGCATGAACCGCCATCATCAGGGTTATCTCGTGGCTACGCTAGATCCGCCGACGCAGAGATACGTCTGCCTGGAAAAGATCACCGAGTGGGTACGGGTTTCCGGCGCGGAATACGACTTTGAAACCGCCGGATTTGCCTCCGGCAGGTGCCTGGATGGACGTAAATGGCTGCGGCGCGTGGAATACGACGGCACGGTCACCTTTGTCTGGGAAGCAGCTCCGGGCGGCGGAGGGCATTGCGAGAGCGGAACACCGGCGTTTGAGCTGCGCAAGACCATAGCCCTCGTTAGGGGCGCAAACCGGGTCGCGATCGGATACCGCCTGACCAATTATTCCGCCGATGAGGCCACGGTAGTTTTTACCCCCAAATTTAACTTCAGGGAACACGGGACGCCGGACAGGACGGATGAGACCGCTTATCAGTGGATCATCACCGGAGACACCGTTTCCGTGGTGCCTGACTGCAGGCCTGACGTGCGCATCGACTTGAGCTTCAGCGAGGGCGAATTCTTTGAAATGAGGGAAAAGTGTGAGCGGGATTACGTACTTTCCACCGAGGTCGAACTGGAGACGGAGGGACTGTGCAATCACTTCATTCCGGTGGAAGCATCCGTAACCGTGGCCCCGGGAGACAGCCGTGAGGTGTCGGTGATCTGCAGCCTCGTAAGGGGCGATGGCCTGATGGGTGATAAGCTCCTGGAGGCGGCCGTTGACTGCTTCGTAGGATCGCGGACCGCGTCCAGGCTGATCGGGGAAGTAAAAAAATATTATGCCGACCTGGAGCAAAGGGCCCTGGATAATCTGAAGGCCCTGGGGAGAACGTCCGGGTCCCATGGTAAGGCACCGGATGCCCTGACGGGGGACGGCGGTCTTTTCATAAAAAGGCTCATTCTGGATACGGACCATTTCCTGGCGCACAGGCGAGGCACGAACCTGCCCACGGTGCTGGCGGGACTGCCGTGGTTTACGGACTGGGGCAGGGACACCATGATATCTTTTACGGGGCTGGTCCTCTGCACCGGTCGCTTTGAGGAAGCCCGCGGTATTCTCCGTTCCTTTGCACGTTATGAAAAAAACGGGCTCATACCCAACATGTTTCCGGAGGATGGGGCCAAGCCCCTGTACAACACGGCGGACGCGTCTCTGTGGTACGTGCACGCGGCGTGGAAATACCTTGAATATGCCGGACGAGGACGTGACGTCCGCGGTGAAGCCGGCTGTGAAGCCGGCGGGGACGCCGGGCGCGATGATGGAGGCGCGGCCCGCGATGCGCACGATTTTATCCATAATGAAATATACCCCGTGCTCGTACGCATCATGTCAGGCTATGAGAAAGGCACGGAAAACCATATATTCATGGATCAAAACGGCTTGATCCATGCGGGCGCGGACCTTGACCAGGTGACCTGGATGGACGTGAGGGTCGGAGACCACGTGGTCACGCCCAGGCATGGTTGTCCCGTGGAGATCAACGCTTTATGGTATAATGCTTTATGTATCATGCAGGAACTGGCAGGAGACCATGGCGATGATGAGGCCGCCGCGCATTACGGCGAGCTTAAGGAGCGCGTGGAAAAGACCTTTCAAAGGGCATTCTGGAATCCTGATGAAGGCTGCCTGCATGACGTGGTGGATGATCCCGCGGATGACGGTGAGTACCGGATGCGGGATGATTCTATCAGGCCGAATCAGATATTTGCCGTTTCGCTGCCGCACGTGGCGCTGAATCCGGAATGCATGCGGGCCGTTACCGACAAGGTTGGAGAGCAGCTGTACGTCGGGGTTGGGCTCAGGAGCCTGTCTCCCGTTCATCCGGATTATCATGGCGAGTACCGCGGGCCCCTGGCGAAAAGGGACTTAAGTTACCATCAGGGCACTGCCTGGGGATTTCTGTTGGGAGCGTACGTAGACGCATACGCGAAGACGCATGCCGGTCGGGAAGCCTTTGGCCGGATGCAGGCAGGCACGGAGGGCCGCGGAGAACATGCAGATGCGGCAAATGCCGCTGCCCTGCGCAGGGAACTGGTCAGGCTGTTTGAACCCGTGATGGTTCATCAGGAAAGGGAAGCCTGCATCGGCGGCATCTGTGAGGTATTTGAGGGAGATTACCCGCATGCGGGACGGGGATGTCATGCACAGGCATGGAGCACCGCCGAGACGCTGCGGGCCTACGCGGAGAACGTAATGGGAGGAGACCTGGAATGATCAGGATTGTTTCGGACAGTACCTGCGACCTTACGCAGGAACTGGTGGAAAGATATGGGATCACCATACTTCCGCTGCACGTGCTTCTGGGAGACAAAGAGTACAAGGACGGGGTTGACGTTACCCCGGATGAGATATACAAATGGGCGGATGAGCACAAGACCACGCCCAAGACCTCTGCGCCCAGCGTGGAGGATGCCATCGGGGCCTTCAGGCCGATCCTTGATGCCGGCGATGAGATCGTTGCCTTTTCCATATCTTCCGGAATGAGTGCGTCATATGAATACATGCAGATGGCCGCCAAGGAACTGAAGGCCGCAGACCGCATATCCGTCGTGGATTCGTCCAACCTGTCCACGGGCATAGGACATCTCGTGATCGAGGCGGCAGTCCGGGCGTCGGAAGGCAAGTCCCGTGAGGAGATAGTCAGTTACGTGGAGTCGCTTCGCGGACGGGTAAGGGCCAGCTTCGTGGTCGACACTTTGACGTACCTGTACAGGGGCGGCCGGTGCAGCGGGCTTTCCGCACTGGCCGGAGGCGCTCTCAGGATCCATCCCAAGATCGAGGTACGGGAAGGAGCCATGCACCCGACCAAAAAATACCGCGGCAAGTATTCTGTCGTGGTGCTGGATTACGCGAGGGACATGGAGCCTGAACTGATTAAGGCCAAGACAGACCGCGTTTTCATCACGCATTCCGGCATAGATCCCGCCATCGTGGAATCGGTCAGGGAGTATCTGACCGGCCTCAGGCATTTTGACGAAATACATGAAACAAGGGCGGGCGGAGTCATTTCGTCGCACTGCGGCTACGGCACTCTGGGCGTCCTGTTCATAGCCGGAAAATGACACTCGGGGACGGAGTCAGTGGGTCATTTTGATTTACAATGACACTCGGGGACGGAGTCAGTGGGTCATTTTGATTTACGATGCGTTCCGCCGATCCAACAGAATGAAAGATTCAAACACCTCCAAAAACATATTCCGAATAGCGATAGTGCTGTTCATAATACTGGTCATTTACGTTGGTTTTTCCAACATGCGCCGGCACGAGGAGACCACGGCCGGGAATGACGCTCCGCAGCTCGTCATTTTTGATGACGGGGAGGCTCCGGATGCGGCCCGTCCTGTTGATGCCGAACCCGGGCAGACCGTGGATGCGGCCCGGGCTTCCGATGCCGGGCAGGCTTCGGACGTCGAACAGGCGCCAAATGACGGGACGACAGATGATGCGGCCCGGCCTGTTGATTCAAACGAGGAACAGATTCCTTATGAATTTCGCAGCCGCAAGCTGCTTGACAGTCATTACGAGAAGCACGGCATCGAGATGGGCTTTGATTCTGCCGAGGATTACGCGGCCGCTGCCAATGCGGTGATCCATAATCCCAAGTCCCTACACAAGCTTGAACAGGAAGACGGCGACGACGTCTTCTACCTGGAGGACACCGGCGAGTTCGTGATAGTATCGACCGACGGATTCATCAGGACGTACTATTACGCCAGCAAGTCATATTTTGACCGGCAGTAGAATAACCTAAAAAGGCCGGCAATCCGCTCATTTTCTTTGCTGGAGGTTCCTGACGCCCTGAATGTACTCATAAAAAAACAAAAAGAGCCTTTACAACCCGGCTGTCCGGTGATATCATTCAAATATAAATAATAGTAACCATTACTGATTTATATTCAAGCAAATCTGCAGGCAACCATGATCAGCACATTGATCGCTAAAGACAGGAGGTATCATTATGGCAGCTACGACACAGGTAGACAATCTCGTTTCACTGCTTGACGGCTATGCAACCAAGGGTGGCCATCACCTAAACGTAAACGTACTCAACAGGGATACCCTGCTTGACGCACAGAAGCATCCTGAGAATTATCCTCAGCTGACGATCCGCGTTTCGGGCTATGCGGTTAACTTCATCAAGCTTACCCCCGAACAGCAGGCAGACGTCATCAGCAGAACCTTCCATGAGAGCATCTGAAGCCTGAATTTACCCCGTCATGGCATTGTCGCGCCGGGCTGCGCGATGGCCTGACGGGGTTCTTTTTTTCGTTGACTAAAAGATTTAATAATCCTATAATATGAACATATATACCTATTTGTTATAGAGGGAAAGCGTATGGCGGTTACGTATAAGCTTCTGCTGTGTGGTAAGAATCAGGTAATCATTGACGAATTCTATGAACATATGGAGCGCGGGTATGACCTGTTGACGGCATCCCCGAGGTTTTCCGACCTTGTCCGGCACATTGAACTGTTCAGGCCGGACATGGTTGTTGTTCTGCTATTACTCAATCGAGAGAATGAAAAGAAGAATCTTCCATTTTCAGTTTTAGGATTTTGAAAGAAATAAGGATGTTGAAACTCTTTCTCCCCTAAGTCTAATAGTTTATCGTAATCATCACGCGGCATAACTACATCCACATCGTTATCCCATGGAATATAGCCGTTATGCCGAATAACACCCAGCAATGTCCCAAATCCTACATACCAGTTGAGATTATGTTTATTGCAAACATTGATAAACTTATTAAGCAAATCCAACTGAACAGCCCAGATCTCTTTTACATTTTCTGAGACATAATAATCAGATTGTTTTTCTGCTCGAAAAAATGAATCTGACAATTGCATTGTTATGGGTAAATTCATAATACTGCATTATTGAGATTACAAATATTTAGTTATCTGCCGTTTTTTTTCTTCTTATTAGGAATTCTTTTATACAACGTAACAATGTTTTAAGTTTATAAAACCCTATCTTTACTTTATGTTTCACACTATGACGACCTGAAGAATAACATTTCACAACAGGAATCTTGTAAAAGGGTCCGTGTCTGTTGAGGATGATGCAGCACCTATGTTGTCCATCCAAAATGAAATTCTCTTCGTTTACTATAATAGCCCCTCTTTTGATATCATATTCAAAACTTTTCATTTTATCTATCAACTTATCAAATTCGTCCTCATTCCTATTTGGATTGTATGGTTGGTGTTTTAAACAATAG
>CALGGH010000115.1 GCA_937916415.1 uncultured Lachnospiraceae bacterium | reverse complement strand
TTCTGTGAATCCAGACAAGCAAAAAGGCAAGATTATTTCGTGACAGTTCCTAAGAGGCCGCGATCATGGCGAAGCAGGAGAGGGGCGCTCAGGCGATTCAGCGCAGGCCTGGGCACACTGGTTCCGAGATGGACCAGAAGTACCAAAGGGACTTTGCTCTGTCCGTAGTGGCTGCCGGAGCAGATTTATCCCGGAGCATCCCAATAAAAAACGCCCCAGAACATTAGAGTTTTGGGGCATTTCCATCGAGGTGCTGAACGGATTTGAACCGATGATCAGGGAGTTGCAGTCCCACGCCTTACCACTTGGCTACAGCACCATATGGATCCGACACCGCTAAAAAGAACGTGTTTACGGCATCAACACCAATAGAGTATATATTAAATGTGGCAGAATTGCAAGATTTTTTGTATTATATTAGAATATGATAATATGTTACGCTGACTTGAATGAGGTTTTGGACGTTGGAATACGTTAATTATGAGGTGAGCCATCATGGAAGAATGTCTGGTAAACATACAGCAGCTGACCAAGATATATGACAGCAATCATTATCCTGCGGTCAATGAGCTGACGCTGATGCTGCCCAGGGGCAGGATAATCGGCCTGCTCGGGCCAAACGGCAGCGGCAAGACCACGCTCATCAAGATGATGAACGGGCTGCTCAAGCCTACGTATGGAGCCATTTACATATGCGGGTTTCCGGTGGGCGTCGAGACCAGGAGGCACGTATCCTATCTGCCGGACCGCACTTACTTAAATAACGCCAGCAGGATAGACGAAGTGCTGGAGATGTTTAATGAGCTGTATGATGATTTTGAGATTGAGAAGGCATATTCGATGCTATTTGACCTGGGAGTGGATCCCAGGGTGAGGCTTCAGACGCTGTCCAAGGGCAACAAGGAAAAGGTGCAGCTGATCCTGGTCATGAGCAGGAGGGCAGACCTGTACGTGCTGGACGAGCCGATAGCGGGAGTTGACCCCGCGGCGCGCGATTACATCATGCGCACCATACTCACGGCGCACAGGCCGGATTCCACGATCCTTCTGTCCACGCACCTGATAGGGGACATAGAGACCGTGCTGGACGAGGTTATCTTCATTAGGACCGGCAACCTGCTGCTGTACAATACCGCGCAATACGTCAGGGATCAGTACGGCAAGAGCGTGGATGCCTATTTCAGGGAGGTATTCGCATGCTGAGCAAGCTGATCAAATATGACTGGAAGAGCGTTTGTCGCGTGGAGGGACTGCTGGCCATCATCATGCTGGCCTATGGACTGCTCGCGGCCATCATGCTGCAGACGCCCGTGTATTCGGGATTCGTCACGGGACATAAGACCACGGAATCGATGCAGGCATTCGGTTTCATATCCGGCGGATTCGGTTTCGTTGCATTGTGGATCCTGATCGTTGGGGTAGAAATTGCCTCAGTGATATATCTGGCGGTCAGGTTTTACCGGTCTATGTATGACGACGAGGGATACCTGACGCATACCCTGCCATCCACCACCATGGAGAGGCTGGGATCGAAGCTCATCGTAGGTTATGCATGGTTCATGGTCGTATCGCTGGCCGTGGTGGTTTCGCTCGGACTCATAGCCGTGTCAGCGCTGATAATCGGACACAGGGCGGGGTATGGCTTTCAGCAGATGAAGGACGGCATATTGGAGTTTTTTCCGTATATGCCCGAATTCCTTAGCAATAACAAGGGAACCGTCGTTCACCTGATCGTATTGTTCGTCTTTACGGCACTGCTCAATCCCTTCATCAGGATCGCGCGCGTATTCGGGGCGCTCACGATAGGCCAGCTCTTCAAAAAGAACAGGGGCCTCATGGGAGTGGTGTTCTATTTCGTCATCTCATGGGGAACCAGCTTCGTGCTGAACGTCGTTTCGGGCATTATGCGAGCGTTTGACGTAAAACGGGTATACAGCCTGGATGAATTCGGGAGTTCCGGTTTCTTCAGCAGAATGATAACCGTTGGCAATGACATGAGCCTGGCGGTGAATTTTGCGGTCGCAGTAGCTCTTGTTTTTGTTACCAGGCATATCATAGACAACAAGCTTAATCTCATATAAGCATGGAAGGAATTGTCATGAATGAAATGATTGAAATACGCTGGCACGGCAGGGGCGGACAGGGTGCCGAGACCGCGAGCCAGCTGCTGGCCGCCGTGGTCGCGGTGAGCGGATGCGTCGACAAGGACAGGTTCCGCTGGACTTCAAGACCGCCGCATCCATGCGCGACATTCTGACGGAGGTCGGGCTTGGGGAGGTCAACGTCATACAGATATCCGTATCCAGGCTCAAGAGCTCGGGAGTATTTGAAGACCAGCCTGCACCGTGGATCATAACCGCGGGCGGTTCCAGGTGATCCGGCATCCCGGTTAAGGAACTGTAGCAGAATTACTTATAGTAAACGACAAATTATTTTTGTCGTTCACTATAGTCATTTCACTACAGTTCCTAACCTTGACCTATGTTTAGTATGAAAAAAACCGATTCCGTAACGTTCAAAATAATACTTGGATTTGTGCTCCTGATGGCTGTCATAACCGTCGGGAGCTTTATTGCTGTACAGGTAATCCTCGGCCGGATAGGCTCAAACGTGTCGCAGGGCACGGCATCCGCCGGCGAGACCTTTTCCAGGCATTATGCCTTCATACATGCGGGAGGCGACACGGCCCTGTGGGACAACATATACGGCGGAGCGCTTGAACGCGGCCGCGAACTGGACGCATATACTGAGTATTTCGGATCCAGCCTCACGGCCAGCTTTGACAAAAACAAGCTGGTCAGCATGGCGATGGACGCCGGAGTGGACGGCATCATCATAGACGGCGATTCGGATGAGGAGACGTCCAGGCTGATAAGAGAGGCGGCGGACAGGGGGATCCCGACAGTCACGATCCTCTCCGACTGTGCCGATTCCGCAAGAATATGTTTCGTGGGCTTCGGCAGCTATACCATGGGACGCCAGTACGGAGCGGAGATAATCAAGCATTACAGCAATTCCTCCATCGACGTCAGCGTGCTGATGGATCCGGACAGCGCGGGCGGCGGACAGGACCTGATCATTTCCGGCATATCGGACGAATTTGCCGACAAGGGGCTGCGCGATGCATGCAACGTCAAGGGAGTGTACGTTCATGACGACACGCCCTTTACGGCAGAGGAGGAGATACGCGACATCTTCATGGGGCGTAACCTGCCGGGGGCGATAGTTGCCCTCAATTCCGTATATACCAGATGCCTTTATCAGGCGGCGGTCGACTACAACAAGGTCGGTGACGTGTACATGTACGGCTTTAATGATTCTGACGACATACTCGAGGCGGTCGACAAGGGACTGCTCGAGGCAACCATTTCGGTGGATGCCACGCACATGGGAGCCAGCGCCGTGGAGGCGCTGGATGAGTATCTGAACACGGGTTACGTCAGCAATTACATAACCCAGGATACCGAAGTGATACGAGCAGGTGACGTGATCCGTGAAGAGACTGAGTAAACTGATCGATTGGAATAACAGAAGCCTTCAGGTCAAGCTGATGGCCGGATTCATGCTTACGCTCCTTTTTGTCCTGGGAGTCAATGCGTTCATGATCATCAACGTCAATACGACCGTGAACAGGCTTGAACAGATATACGTCAGCAACTTAAACCTGGACGGACTTCTCGGCTCGCTTGGCAGCGTCCAGGATGCCATGACTGAGTATCTGGACACCAAGAGCTCGGATTCCCTCAACAAGTATTATCAGGCGGAGCAGGATTTTAGGAACCATCTGGACCTGCTTAACAAAAAGCCGGTAAGCGATCCCATGCTGCTGGCCGAAAAAAACATCTACAATCTGTCTCTTAATTATCTGTCCATGGTGGAGGACACCATCAATGCCAAGCGCGGACGCGACGTGGAACAGTACAGCCTGCGATACGAGCTGGCCAGTGAACGCAAGACGGACGTCGAGACGTTCATTTACAGCCTGAACAATGCCAGGTTCAAGAGCAACAATGATGACTATCGCGTGCTGCTTAATTCGCTTAAGTACATGGAGCTGGTCAACATCGCGATCCTGGTGATGACCGCCGTGTTCAACTTGCTGCTGATGAATGCCCTGATCGGTAACGTTACGAGACCCCTGAGGGATCTGTCCGTAGCCGCGAGGGAGGTGTCCGAGGGCAATTTCGACGTGGTGGTGGAACCTACCGGCAGCGAGGATGAGATAGGAATACTGTCCAAAACCTTTGCGCAGATGCTCGATTCCATCAAGCTGTACGTGGTGAGGATACGCGAATCCCTGCAGAAGGAAAATGCCATGAAGGAAAACGAGCTGCTGATGGAGAGCCGCATGAAGGATGCGCAGCTCAAGCTCCTGCAGGCACAGATCAATCCCCATTTTCTTTTTAACACGCTCAATGCCGGCGCTCAGCTGGCCATGATGGAAGGGGCGGACAAAACCGTCGTGTTCATAGACAACATGGCAAGCTTTTTTAGATACAACATCCGCAAGCTGGACGAGGACACCACGCTGGGCGAGGAACTGAGCCTTGTCGACAACTACATCTACATCCTGAACGTGAGATTTTCCGGGGAGATACGTTATACCAAGACCATCGACGAAAGCCTGGAGTCAGTCAGGGTGCCGAGCATGATCCTCCAGCCGGTGGTAGAGAATGCGGTGAATTACGGCATAAGGGACCTCGAAGGAGAGAAAATGATCGAGGTCACCTGCAGCCGGACGGAGTCGTACGTCGAACTCAGCGTCTGGGACAACGGCAAGGGCATGAGCAGGGAGCGCATCGATGAAGTCCTGAATGGTGAGTACGTCTCCGAGCATGCGGCATCGGGCGGCAGCGGAATAGGACTCGGCAACGTGATCGGCCGCCTGGAACTCTATTTTGGAGAGTCCGGCCTGCTGGACATCCGCAGTGAGGGAGAGGGCATGGGTACCGAGGTGGTGATCAGGATACCGCAGGCCAAATAGGATTGAAAGAAAGGAAGGATGAATGTACCGAATAATGCTGGCGGACGATGAAGGCATCGTTACGGATTCACTCAAATTCATCATAGAGCAGGAATATCCGGGACAGTTTGAGATACAGACAGCCAAGACCGGCCGTGCGGTCATAGAACTGGCTGAAAGCTTCAGGCCGGACATCGCCTTCATGGACATACAGATGCCCGGCATCAACGGCATAGATGCCATGCGGGAGATCCAGCGCAGCAATCCCGCGATCGTGTTCATCGTGCTCAGCGCATATGACAGGTTCATGTATGCCAGGGAAGCAATCTCGCTGGGCGTGCTGGAATACCTGAACAAGCCCTTTAACAAGACCACGATCACGGACGTGCTGGGACGCGCGATCGCCCGCATAGATGAGCGCCGCGAACAGCATAGAAATGACCTCATAATCAAGGAAAAGATGGAAAACGTCATCCCCGTCATAGAGAGCGGTTTCATCTATTCCATACTTTTCAGGGAATACTTCGAGGAGGACGTGAACCGCTATCGCGAACTGCTGGACATACATACTTCGTACTGTTTCATGATGGCGCTCGTTTTTGGCGACTCGCAGGAAGGCAACCACATGACCAATGCCGTGGGCTCGAGCATCCGCCTGATCGACAATTATCACGTGATCCGCGAGATAACCAAGGAAACCTTTGACTGCTTCGTCGGCAACGTGATGTCCAACAAGATACCCGTATGCGTGCCGGTGGAGGACAAGTCCATGGATTACAACGCGAGGGTTGACCTGATCGACAACTGTCGCGCCTTTGCCAACAGGCTGGGCAAGGAATGCGGGGTCAGCTTCCGCATAGGCATAGGAGAAGTAGTTCCCTTTGCCGATGCGATGGAATCATATCAGGACGGGCTGCGGGCTCTGATCAATTCCACGGGAAGGGTCAGCCACGTGGATGACCTGCCGCTGTCGGTGGATTATGCTGAGAACTATCCCATCGGAGTGGAAAAAAAGATGTTTGAGGAACTTAAGGCGGGGCACTTCGATGAGTGCATGCAGGCCAGCAATGATTTTTTTGCCTGGCTTGAGCAGACCTATACCGGCGACATGAACAACATCAGGCTCAAGGTCCTCGAGTTTGCGATGCGTGCGGAGACGGAGTCTCACCTGGCAGGCGGCATGACTTACCGCTTCAGCGAACGCGCCGGATACCTGCCCGCAGTCATGAATGCGGAGACCCTGGATGAACTTAAAAAATGGTATCTTGACCGTATCGGGGATGCCTGTCACGACGTAATGAGCAAGAGAACGGAAAAATCCAACGACATCATAGAAAATGCAAAGCGTTACATAGACGATAACTACAAAAAGGACGTGTCGCTTGATGACATCTCCAGGCTCATGAACATCAGCCCGTATTATTTCAGTAAACTTTTTAAGGAAAAGACAGGTGAGAATTTCGTGGAGTTCCTGACCAGGGTGAGGATAGACAAGGCCAAGGAGATGCTTGCTCAGCCCGACAGGACCATGAAGGAGATCTGCATGGAAGTGGGATATGGCGATCCCAACTATTTCAGCAGGATTTTCAAAAAGGTCGTTGGCATACCGCCGACGGAGTACAGGGAGAACGTAAAGTGAGGAATCCTTTCATGCACATTTTATATAAGAAGAATCCGCTGTCCGGATCATCGGGACGGATGCTTACGTGGCAAAGGGTCATGACGGCGTGTCTGGCCATCGTGACGTGCTTCATGATCTCGGGCTGCGGGGGAGACGTGCATTCATCAGCAGCCATGGATCCCGACCGTCCGATCCGGATCGGAGTCACGTTTGATTCCCTCGTCATAGAGAGATGGGAGAGGGACAGGGACGTCTTCGTATCCACCGCGCGTGAGCTCGGCGCGGAAGTAAACGTCCAGAATGCCAACGGAGACGTGAACACCCAGAGATCGCAGATCGAATATTTCATGGAAAAGAAGATGCAGGCCATAGTGATCGTCGCCACAGACTGTGACTCGCTGTCATCAGAGATCAGCAAGGCCCACCGGGCGGGCATCAAGGTGGTGTCTTATGACAGGCTGATCAACAACGCCGGGACTGACCTTTTCATATCATTCGACAACAGGCGTGTCGGCGAACTGATGGCCGAAGGGATCATCGAACGGGGCGAAGCCGGAGACAAGGTGCTTCAGATCGGAGGACCGCTGACGGACTCAAACGTTCCTGCCGTCATGGAGGGATTTGATGACAAGCTGCAGGCATCCGGGATGGAGACGGTGAAGACCTATCATTGCGACAACTGGCGGCCGGAATATGCTTTTGATTACGTGAATGCATATCTGAAGGAGAATCCGGATGATTATCCCGACGCGATCATGTGCGGCAACGATTCTATAGCGGGTCAGGCCATCAAGGCCCTGTCGGAGCGCAAGCTGGCCGGCAGGATCACGGTCACCGGACAGGATGCCGACCTGGATGCGTGCCAGAGGATAGTGGAGGGGACTCAGTACATGACGGTTTACAAGCCCGTGGAAAAGCTGGCCCAGCGTGCCGCGGAGCTGACTGTCAGGCTGGTGCAGACGGGCAGTCCTGCGGAAGACGGCGAGGAGACGGAGACCGTATCTGACGGAACGTACGACGTGCCCTACGTAAAGCTTGAACCCATCAAGGTCACCGCCGAGAACATGGATGAGGTGATAATAGGCAGTTTCCACCAGAGGGAGGAAGTGTATTTGAACGTGGAGTGAGTGCGCTTCGGACGTGGGATTCTTCGCTGCGCTCAGAATGACATGAAGCCGCGCTTCGGACGTGGGATTCTTCGCTGCGCTCAGAATGACATTCCGAGTTGTCGTCCTGAGTGAAGCTGCGCAGCAGCGACAACGAAGGATCCCATATCCGAAGAAAAGCATGGCAAATCCGAATGGGATCCCACATCCGAAGGATCTCAAGCCCCATACTATATATTGTATATAGCACAATTTTGCACACTAAATAAGGAAATGGCAAAATTGTGCTATTTTTTTGTCCGTGAAGGGAGCCCGGTCAGACCAAAATATGAAGAATGTAACAAGTTTGTCCTATTCAAACCGTGATATAGTAGTTTCATCGAGGCGAGACAATAGTGTTTAGCCGTAATCAAAAAGGGAGGAATTCCAAATGAAAAAAAGACTTTTAGCAGCACTTCTTTCCACTACCATGGTAGTAGGCCTTCTTGCAGGATGCGGAAGCGGAGCAGCAGAATCAGCATCATCTTCATCTTCATCTGATTCAGGCGCAGCTGCCGAGGCATCTTCAGATGCAGGTTCATCCGCAACGGGCGGAACCAGGGTTGGCGTTTCAATGCCTACCAAGGATCTGCAGAGATGGAATCAGGATGGTTCCAACATGGAGGCCGAGCTTAAGGCAGCGGGATATGACGTTGACCTTCAGTATGCTTCCAACGACGTAGCTACTCAGGTATCACAGATCGAGAACATGATCTCCAGCGGAGCTAACGTACTCGTTATCGCAGCAATCGAGGGTTCTTCACTCGGTTCCGCACTTGACAAGGCTAAGGAAGCCGGCATCCCGGTTATCGCTTATGACCGTCTGCTGATGAACTCTGATGCAGTTAGCTACTATGCAACCTTCGATAACTACAAGGTTGGTACCGTTCAGGGTACTTACGTAAAGGATACCCTTGATCTTGACAACGCAGCAGGTCCTTTCAACATCGAGTTCACCGCAGGTGACCCTGGTGACAACAACGCCGGTTTCTTCTTCAACGGTGCTTACGACGTGCTTAAGCCTTACGTAGAATCCGGCAAGCTCAACGTTGTATCCGGCCAGAAGACTTTTGAAGAAGTTGCAACGCCTACCTGGGCAACTGAGACCGCTCAGTCCAGAGCAGAGAACATCCTTTCTTCCTACTATGCAGACGGAACCAACATTGACGTATGGCTTTGCTCCAACGACTCTACCGCACTTGGCGTTGAGAACGCCGGGCTTGGGGTTGATAGCAGGGAAGCCTGCAATGAAGTTGTCAAGAATGCCCTGGAGCTTCAGCTGGAAACTTCCGTCCACAGTGAGCTTGATGGTCTCGCCGGAGGTGGCGTCGGAGATGGTCTTTATATCGCGGACCTTTCCGTCCTTGACGGCTATCTGTTCCTCGCCGTTGATACCGCGCAGGGGAGTCTCCATAGCGGCTTCGATACCGCTCTTGCCCAGGGTGTCGTTGTAGCTGTAGCCCTTGTTTTTCAGCTCGTCGTACTCCTCGGCGTAAATAGGACCGACAGTACCCAGCTCGTGTGGGAGTATATCTCCGCGGACGATTCGTCTTTCTGAGGCGTCAACAGCCTCGATACCGCGGTAGAAGTTGCCAAGCTCCTTCATGTCGATGACGGTCTGCTCGTCAACGCCCTCAGCCAGAAGGAGGTCGTTGGAGTATGAGAAGTCCTTGTCTATCATCTGATAGCGCATACCTGCGATGATGCGCTTTTCCTCGTCGGTGTACTTCTCGTCTATCTCATAGTCTGAGATGAGCTTGTCAATACAGTTTTCCGCAGTTGCGTAAACGTTGAGGTTAAGGTCTGAGATAAGCTCCTCGGTGTCATTGGACTTGAACACATAGGGCTTGCTGAAAGATATGGGAATGCTCTCCTCAAACTTTATGCCCCTTTCCTCAAGGGCTCTGTAAATGCCAAGCAGAGCCTTGTTTCCCTCCTGAAGGTCGGTGGGGAAAAATGCCATTTGGAGCACCAGGTCTGTTCTGGAGTCATTGGTGATGAGCACATTTCCTGCGTAGTCCATTATCTCGCCGCGGGT
>CALGGH010000114.1 GCA_937916415.1 uncultured Lachnospiraceae bacterium | reverse complement strand
AGAGAAAGCGTATGTCCCTTGAATCATAAAAGCTTTGCTCCACGTCTGCGGTGGAACAGCAGGATAAAATATAATCGCTCATGCATGGCCTCCTAAAAAAAATTCCACAACCCTAATGCCAAGGATGGCATTGGTTGTGTCCGGAAATGCATGGATGCATTTCCAAAACCTAATGCCAAGGATGGCATTGGTTGTGTCCGGAAATGCATGGATGCATTTCCACAACCAAGTATACCTTGAACATCAAACTTTTTCAACGCTTAATGCTCATTTCCTTTATTCTGCTTGCATGTCAGGGCTTGCTGTGATATACTATCCCTCAGCGACGCACAAGTGTCTCCAGCAGACAAACATTCGTGATCATTTGTCCGTATGGGGTGGACGAAATGGAAGACATGGCCAATAAGTCAAAATATTACGTGCTGCGGGGAAGGGCCGTCCCCGAGGTGATGCTGAAGGTCGTGGAGGCCAAGCATCTGATCGAATCAGGCAAGGAACCTTCCGTGGCCGCTGCAGTGGACCGGATGGGACTCAGCAGGTCTTCGTTTTATAAGTATAAGGATGACATCTTTGAGTTTCATGATTCAGCCGAGGGCACTACCATCAACCTCACGGCGCAGATGGATGACGAGCCCGGCAGGCTCAGCGAGGTCTTAAGACGGATAGCCGAATGTGGCGCCAACATTTTGACGATACATCAAAGCCTGCCGATAGCCGGCATAGCCACGATCTCGCTTAGCATACGGGTGCTGCCCACCACGGGTGACATCGGCAGCATGGTGGATGAGCTGGGACACATAGATGGCGTTCATCACGTCAAACTCCTTGCGGGAGAATGATGAAGCAGCGCGGATGGAAATAACCCCGGATTTGACTGCGGGAGGTTTCCCGATAAATATAGGAAGATTCCGTATGGGATCGGAAAGGGAGCAAATATGGTAAACGTAGCGGTATTAGGATATGGCACGGTCGGAAGCGGCGTGGTGGAGGTCATGGACATCAATGCCAGGGAGATTTCCTCCAGGCTGGGCGACGACGTGCAGGTTAAGTACATACTGGATCTCAGGGATTTTCCGGGAGATCCGCATGAGGCTCAGGTGGTTCATGACTTTGAGATCATCATGGCCGACCCCGAGGTAAGGGTAATATGTGAGACGATGGGCGGAATGGAGCCGGCATATACCTTTACCAGGAGGGCTCTGGAAAAGGGCGTCAGCGTCTGCACGTCAAATAAGGAAGTGGTGGCCGCGCACGGTCCGGAGCTCATCAGGATAGCTGAAGACAATAAGTGCAGCTACCTGTTCGAGGCCAGCGTGGGCGGAGGCATACCGATCATCAGGCCGCTGAATAAGGCGCTTACCGCTGAGCACATAGAGTCGATCACGGGCATCCTGAACGGAACGACCAATTACGTCCTGACCCGCATGGATGAGGATGGGGTCAAATTTGAGGATGCGCTGAAGGAGGCCCAGGAGCTCGGTTATGCTGAACGCAATCCGGAGGCGGACGTGGAAGGTCATGACGCCGCCCGCAAGATCGCGATCCTGTCATCCCTCATGTGCGGCGGCAACGTGCGCTATGAGGACATATATAAGGAAGGCATCACTGCCATTACGCCCGAAGATTTCAAATATGCACATGCCATGGGCAAGTCGATCAAGCCCCTGGCCATGAGCCGTGAGACCAAGGAAGGTTTTTTCGCAATGGTCGCACCGTTCATGATGGATTCATCACACCCGTTATACATGGTAAAGGACGTGTACAATGCCGTGTTTGTCAGCGGAAACACCCTGGGAGACACCATGTATTACGGACGCGGCGCGGGCAAGCTGCCCACCGCCAGCGCGGTCGTATCCGACGTGGTGGACTGCGCCAGGCATCCTGACAAGACGGTGGCATGCGTGTGGGATGAAACGGACGTAAGCCTGACCGGCATAGAGGAATACAGATGCAGGTTCTTCGTGAGGGTGCCGGAGTCTGCCGGCGAAGCCGCCAGGGAGGCGTTCGGCACGGTTGAAGCCGTGGATGCCGGAATTAGCGGAGAATACGCTTTTATAACATGCGTTATCAGTAATGCCGAGTATGAGGCGGCCGCATCTAAGGTAGACGTGATTACGCGCATTCGCGTGCTTTAAGGAGTATAAAAATGGTAAAGGTAGTGAAATTCGGCGGCAGTTCGCTCGCCAGCGCAGAGCAGTTCAAAAAAGCCTGTGCGATCATCAACATGGAGGCTTCACGCAGGTTCGTGGTTCCCTCCGCACCGGGCAAGAGAAACAGCGACGACGTGAAGGTTACGGACATGCTCTATCAGGCATATGCCCTGGCGGAGAAGGACGAGTCGTTCACCGATGCGCTGAAGGCGATCAAGACCAGGTATGACGAGATCATATACGGACTTGGACTGGAGATATCCCTGGACTATGAGTTTAAGAAGATAAGCGAGAACTTCAAGGCCAAGGCAGGCAAGGACTATGCCGCTTCGAGGGGAGAGTACCTAAACGGCAGGATCATGGCCGCTTACCTGAACCGCGAGTTCATAGATGCTGCAGAGGTCATCAGGTTTGATGAAGACGGAACGTTTGACGCGCGGATTACCGAGAAACTGATGCGCAAGAGGCTGGACGGGCTGGATGGTGCCGTCATTCCGGGCTTTTACGGCGCATATGAGGACGGCAGGGTCAAGACCTTCTCCAGGGGAGGATCCGACATAACCGGATCGATAGTTGCCGGAGCGATCAAGGCAGAGGCATATGAGAACTGGACGGACGTTTCAGGTTTCATGGTGGCTGATCCCAGGATCATCGACAATCCCGAGAGCATAGACACCATTACCTACAGGGAACTGAGGGAACTTGCGTACATGGGCGCCAGCGTGCTGCATGAGGAGGCCATTTTCCCGGTCCGCAAGGAAGGCATACCGATCAACATACGCAATACCAACGCTCCCGAGGACAAGGGAACGTGGATAGTGGAGAGCACTGCCCAGAAATCCAGGTATACCATCACGGGCATAGCCGGCAAAAAGGGTTTCTGCTCGGTAAACATCGAGAAGGAACTGATGAATTCGGAGATCGGATTCGGCCGCAAGGTGCTTCAGGCATTTGAGGATTACGGCATTTCATTCGAGCACGTACCCTCGGGCATCGACACGCTGACGGTTTTCGTGCATCAGGATCACTTCATGGACAAGGAGCAGCAGGTGGTCAGCGCGATCCACAGGCTCGCGGAACCCGATTCGATAGAGATCGAGTCAGACCTGGCCCTGATAGCGGTCGTGGGCCGCGGCATGAAGTCGACGCGCGGAACCGCCGGACGCATCTTTTCCGCACTGGCGCATTCCAACGTCAACGTCAAGATGATAGATCAGGGTTCTTCGGAGTTAAACATCATCATCGGAGTTCGGAATCAGGACTTCGAAACCGCGATCAAGGCGATATACGACATTTTCGTAACCGCGAACCTGTAAAGGATTAGCTTGCATGCGAATTGTGGTCTGGAGGCATGACGCAGACATGAGACAGTCCGTGGACGATCTGCGCCGCGCGGGAACGCTTTGAGCGGCGTTTCCCCGGGATTAAGAAAGGGATGGGGAGATATTTTCAGAAAATTTGAAAATATTTTCAAAAAAGTGTTGACAACTCGATTTGAGATGATATAATTAACTCATAAACAAACAGAGAGGAGCTAAAAAGAAAGACAAAACTCGAGACATAGATCAAAGGAACAGAAAACAAATACTCGAGGAGAGGTACAGTCCAATGGGTATATAACATAGATCAATTGAATAGGGAACGTAAATCAATCCAGACGTATCGAGTGCATAATTGAAAAGTGGAGAGAGAAGCTTAAATAATAAGCCGCCACGGATATCTGAATATCAAATTCATGCGAGAGGGTACGGGATCAGATGATGGAGGACGAGTCCATTGGATAATTCATTTAAGTAGCGGGTGTCGATCAAGTTAGAATCGATGCCCGCTGCTTCTTTGTCTTTTCTTCAAAATTCTCTGTCTTTTCTTTTTTTTCAAGATTCTCTGCCTTTTCTTTTTTTTCAAGATTCTCTGCCTTTTCTTTTTTTTCAAGATTCTCTTGCACATATCCATAATGGTGATATAATTATTATTGACATATGTCAAAAATCCTGCTGAAGCAATTATGAACGAATCTTGAAGAAAAGACAAAGAAGCAGCAGGCATCGGTTCCTTATTGACGTTATCTTCAAAAGGTACGAAACGGAGCAATTTTTATGTCGGGCCAGGGGAGAAATAACTTTTGTCCCTGACATGATTATATGGATCCACCGGACATAGTTTACATAACACGAGCATTAGGTATTATCAATGTCAAGACCACAGAGAAGGAGAAAAATATGCTCGGAGCCTAAGTACAGGGGATTTGCCCCCTTGGAAACGGACCGCGCCAAATCAGGTGAGATCGAACTGTCTTTTGACGAATATGAGACGATCAGGCTGATCGACCTGGCAGGACTCACGCAGGAGCAGTGTGCCCGTCACATGGGAGTGTCGAGAACCACGGTAACGAAGATTTATGACAATGCCCGCGGCAAGCTTGCGGACATGCTGATCAACGGCAGGACGCTCAACGTCACCGGCGGCAATTATTCGGTCTGCAACGGTCACGATCCGGAGAATACGGGGGAGCCTTGTGAGCATTGCATGTCTGAACTGTGCGTAAAATAGATTTAGATATGACATGTGTCAGATTCGCCCTGCTGTGAATCTGCACCAAAAATCATGCTGTAATATGACAGAAAGGAAGAGAAATGTCACATTTACTTGAAACCAAAGACCTAAAGGCCAGCGTGGAGGACAAGGAGATACTAAACGGCGTTAACCTCGTCGTGGATCCGGGCGAAGTCCACGTAATAATGGGACCGAACGGAGCAGGCAAGTCCACCCTGGGCGCATGCATCATCGGTGATCCGAGGTACGTCAAGACCGGTGGAACCATTCTGTTTAAGGGTGAGGACATAACCGATGCTCCCACGGATGAGATAGCCAAAAAGGGATTGTTTCTGTCTTTTCAGAATCCCGTGGAGGTTCCGGGCATCACGCTCGGCAACTTCATCCGTACCGCGATAGAGCAGAAGACCGGAGAACGCATCAGGCTGTGGGACTTCAGGAAACAGCTTGAGGCCACGATGGAACTGCTGAGCATGGATCCGTCCTATGCCGACAGGGACTTAAACGTCGGATTCTCGGGCGGCGAAAAGAAGAAGGCTGAGATACTGCAGCTCCTGATGCTTAAGCCGGAGCTGGCCATCCTGGATGAAACGGATTCCGGACTTGACGTGGATGCGGTGCACGTTGTTTCCAAGGGTGTTGAAGAATACAAAAAGCAGGTAGACGGGGCACTCATCATCATCACGCACAGTACGAGGATATTGGAAGCGCTGAACGTGGACAGGACTCACGTGCTGGTTGACGGCTGCATAGTCAATGACGGTGATGCCACGCTGGTGGATGAGATCAATGATCAGGGATTTGAGAGATTCATCAACTGCGAGGACTGCAAGAACGAAGACTGTGCCGTGAAGAAAAAAACGTGAATGGAAACAGGGGATGGCGAATTACGTAACACGGCTTAAGAACCATCCCCTGAGATTGAGAAACGTCCCATGAGATTAAGAGAGAAAAAGCATGAAAGAAAAGACACAAGTAGAAGACATAGACCGCAGCCTGTATGACTTTCGATACGAGGATAAGGATGCATACAAGGTGGCGGAAGGCCTGACGGAGGACATCGTGCTCCGGATATCCGAGGAAAAGGGTGATCCGGAGTGGATGCGTGATTTCAGGATTAAGTCACTGAAGATATACAACGAGACCGAGATGGTTGACTGGGGTCCCTCGATAGAAGGCCTGGACATGGATAACATCGTCACCTACGTCAGGCCCAATACGGAGAGGATGCATACCAGCTGGGAGGACGTGCCCGACGACATCAAGACCACCTTTGACCGGCTGGGCATTCCTGAGGCTGAGCGCAAGTCGCTGGCAGGAGTCGGCGCACAGTATGATTCGGAGCTCGTATATCACAACGTCCGTGAGGAAGTGGCGGCGCAGGGAGTCGTATACACGGACATAGAGAGCGCACTGCACGGCGAGTACGCCGACATGATCCGGGAACATTTCATGAAGCTCGTGCCGCCCACTGATCACAAGTTTGCCGCATTGCATGGTGCCGTCTGGTCAGGAGGCTCATTCGTATACGTGCCAAAGGGAGTTCACCTGGACATTCCGCTGCAGTCATATTTCAGGCTGAATGCCAAGGGAGCGGGACAGTTCGAGCATACGCTGATTATCGTCGAGGAGGATGCATACCTTCACTTCATCGAGGGCTGTTCGGCTCCGAAGTACAACGTGGCCAACCTGCATGCGGGCTGCGTGGAACTGTACGTGAGGAAGGGCGCCTCACTCAGGTATTCGACCATAGAAAACTGGTCGAAGAACATGTACAACCTGAATACCAAGCGTGCCAGCGTGGAAGAAAACGGCAAGATAGAATGGGTTTCCGGCTCGTTTGGCTCACACGTGTCATACCTGTATCCCATGAGCGTGCTGAACGGCAGGGGAGCAAGGTCTGAATTTACCGGAGTGACCTTCGCTGGTGAGGGTCAGGACCTGGACACCGGAACCAAGATCGTTCACAACGCGCCGGATACTTCGTCCTACGTAAATACGCGATCCATAAGCAAGGGCGGCGGGATCAACACGTTTAGGAGCGCCGTGATCATAGGACCTCAGGCCAAGGGCGCGAAATCGGCGGTCTCGTGCGAATCGCTGATGGTGGACAACATATCCAGGTCGGACACGATCCCCGAGATGGACGTGCGCACCGCGGACGCCGACGTAGGCCACGAGGCCAGGATAGGACGCATCAGCGACGACACCGTGCTGTACCTGATGAGCAGGGGCTTAAGCGAGGAAGATGCCAGGGCGCTCATAGTCCGTGGCTTTGCGGACAACGTCAGCAAGGAGCTGCCGCTGGAATATGCCGTGGAGATGAACAACCTGATCAGCATCGAGATGAAAGGAAGTATTGGATGATGAAGATAAATCATTTGCCGGCGCCTACATGGAGATGGCTGAAGGTCAACGGAACCGAGACAGGGTACGTGGCCGGCATTGTGCCGGGAGAAGTCAGCGAGAGGATCCCGGAGGGAGTCGTCCGCGGGGAAGGAACGGATAAAACGCCGAATGGAATTCCTGATGAAGTCAGGACCGGGCTCGGACCGGAGTTTGACGACGCGCTGACAGCGGTTCCTAGTGTCGTTTATACAATAAAACCGAATGAGGATAATAATAGAAAATTATATCAGGATATAACTTATACCACAATATCCTCGCCTGATGACAAAGGCTGCGTTAACCGATTTGCCTTTAATTGCGAAGACGGCGCAAACGCCACGGTAATACAGTTCATGACCGGCGGCGGAGACGGCCCCGTACGGGCTGCCCTGTCAAACAAGTATTACGTGGGACGCGGAGCTCGTCTTACGCTTGTTCAGGTTCAGAACCTCCCCGAGGGGAGCGAGACGTACAATGACTGCGGCGGCACATGCGAGGACGGAGGTACCTTCAGGCGCATACAGATCGTCCTGGGCGGAGGACGGACTTACATGGGCGATTTCTGTGACCTGCGGGGAACGAAGAGCGCCTATGACTGCAGCGTGGCATATTACCTGCAGGGCACGCACCTGCTGGACATGAACTACGTGGCCAATCATCAGGGCAGGCGCAGCGAAAGCAACATAAACATATCGGGCGTTATGGCTGATTCCTCTTCCAAAATATTCCGCGGTACGATAGACTTTCATAAGGGCTGTGCGCGGTCAAAGGGCGGTGAGCTCGAGGACGTGCTGCTGATGGACGACGGCGTGATCAACAGGACCGTGCCGCTGATCCTCTGTGACGAGGAGGACGTGGAAGGAAGCCACGGAGCCAGCATAGGACGCCCTGATGACAACCTGGTGCTCTATCTTGCCTCGCGCGCGTTGGACAAGGATGCCATATATCACATGATGGCCAGGGCCAGGGTTGACCGCGTGGCCGCGCTCATTGACGATGAGGAGACCGCGTCCAGGATCGACGGCATCCTCGAATCTGCTGCAGTTCCCAAGGAAATGCCGGCTGAGTCAGCGCTTTCTTTAAAACGGCATTAAACCTGCCCAACCTGAAACGACTTGACTCCGACGACGCAGCGTCAGCCGGAAATGGAGGAATTTGACATACATGACTGATACTGACAGAAAGATCCGGGAGGAGTTTCCACTCCTCATGCGGGATGACACCATATATCTGGACAATGCTGCCACGACGCAGAAACCTGAGCAGGTGCTGGATGCGGAGAGACGCTTTTATGAGACCATGAACGCCAATCCCATGCGCGGGCTGTATGACTTGAGCTTGGCTGCAACTGACGCGTACGAGGAAGCCAGGGCCAAGGTCGCGTCCTTCATAGGCGCCGGCAGGAGCGAGGAGATAATCTTTACGCGCAATGCCACGGAGGGAGTAAACCTCGTGGCATACAGCTATGGTTTACATAATATTAAGCGGGGCGATGAGATCATAGTCAGCGTCGCCGAGCATCATTCAAATTTCCTGCCCTGGAAGAACGTGGCCGCGATGACCGGCGCCACCGTCAGATACTGGGACTGCGATGAGGAAGGCAGGTTTGATCCTGACGTGCTTGACGGACTCATTACAGACAGGACCAGGCTGATCGCCATCACTCACGTCTCAAACGTGATCGGACGCATCAACGACGTGGCCGAGGTTGCCCGCAGGGCGCACGCGGCCGGAGCCGTAGTGTGCTGCGACGGAGCACAGTCCGTGCCTCACATGCGGGTGGACGTCCGGGCGCTGGACGTGGACTTTTTTGCCTTTTCGGGACACAAGATGTACGCCCCGATGGGAATAGGAGTCGTATACGGCAAATATGACCTCCTGGATGCCATGCCTCCGTTCCTTTACGGCGGTGAGATGATAGAGAGCGTTACCAAGGAAAGGACGACCTACGCCGAGGTTCCGCACAAATTTGAGGCCGGCACCGTCAACGCTGCCGGGGCCGTGGGTCTGGCCGCCGCCATAGATTACGTGAATTCCTATGGCATGGACTTTATCGAGAGTCGTGAAAGGGAGCTGACCGGGCACGTTTTTGACGCCATGAAGGAAATGCCCGAAATAACTGTCATCGGATCGCAGAAATCTGAGGAACATCATGGTATAATAGCATTTAAGGTGGAAGGCGTGCATCCCCATGACGTGACCGCGATACTGAGCGACGCCTGCATAGCGGTGCGTGCGGGACATCATTGTGCCCAGCCCCTGCACAGGCAGATAGGCATCATGTCCAGTACCAGGGTCAGTTTTTCGTTTTATAATAATCTTGATGAAGCGGACGAGTTTTTGTCCGCCATCTCCGGGGTCAGATCCCGGATGGGACTGTGACGCGTCCAACTCCACGCCCGGCAGGTCCTTCGATGAACGGATCCGCCCGGGACATTACAGATTCGGAGCAGACCATGGCAGACACTTTTTATAACGAGATAATCAACGAACACAACCTGAATCCTTATCACAAGCATGCGCTTAAGGACGCCAACTTTAGCCTCGAGGGCGTGAATCCTTCGTGCGGCGACGACATAATCCTAAACCTCAGGGTCGAGGACGGAGTGATCGTGGACGGAGCGTATGAGGGCAACGGATGCGCCATTTCACAGGCATCGGCGGACATCATGCTGGATCTGGTCATAGGCAGGACCAGGGAAGAGGCGCTCAGGCTGTCCGACATCTTCATGAGGATGATCAAATCCGGCATCACCGATGAGGAAAAGGAGGAGCTCGAGGAGGCAGGGATACTCGAGAGCATTTCCCACATGCCTGCCAGGGTGAAATGTGCCGTGCTTGGCTGGCGTACTTTGAATGAGATGTTTGAGGGATAGAAATGTCAAAAAAGAGATCTAGAAACAGGTCCAGGAACGGATCCAGGAACGGAACGGGCAAGAGACTGGATTATATAGAGAGGGTTGCCGAAGCGGCCAAGGAAGCGGACGAGAGGCTGGAAGAGCCCGAGGACACCGCACCCTGGGATACAGCGAGGGTGGCGCTGGCCGAGACTCAGGAGCTGAATTTCCCTCCTGAGATATTCGCGCAGCTGGACGAAAAAGCGATGACGGGACGCGGATTCGAGCGCATAGACGAGCCCGAATATGACGAGGACGGCTGGAGAATGAGCGATGAGGAGGCCCGGCAGAGTGACCTGGCGGATGAAGCTCAGGATTCCGCTAAAAAAGCTTTCCGTGCGGCAACTGGCAGTGACAGGACGCGCGGGACTGAGGATGCGGTGGATACGGACGAAGATGCGGCTGCTGAAACCTCCGATGAGAGCGGATCCGCAGGGGACGTTCATAACGAAGCGCAGGATGCAGGCGAGGGAGCGGATGAAGTCTCTCCTGCCGGGAATGAGTCTGACGATACGGAGCTTGACCACGGCAAATCCAAGGCTTCCGCAGGCAAAAAGAGATATGCTGACAAGGTTGCCGAGGCCATGGATGACGGGGAGGATGATGACGCCGGGTCCGACAGGATAGAACCGGTCCTCAAGAGACACAACAGCAAGCTGCAGGCAGATCCGGAGGACACGCCCGAAGTCAGGCGTGAGATCAGGCGCAGGAGACGCGTACGCAACCAGATCATAGCATATGCTTCGATGGCGGTCGTGCTGATGCTGTTGGCCGTGGCCATAGCGTTTGGCGTTCGGACCATAACCAAGGTCATAAAGGCGAGCCATGCCGAAAAGGCAGCCGAGGAGGCGGCCGAGGCGGCAGCAGCCGGGAAGCAGGAGGAGATAGTGATCCAGGCTCCGGAGAGCATGGAACCGGAAACCGGGCAGGAGGAAGCCGCGGAAGAAGTCCCGGAGCTGACTGAAGAGGATTACCTGACGGAGATGGTGACCTCGACGATCAGCCAGATGCCCATAGAGGACAAGGTGGCTCAGCTTTTCGTCATCACGCCCGAAGCCCTGACCGGGGTGAATGCGGCAACCAGGGCCGGAGACGGCACCAGGGAAGCTCTGGCCAAGTATGCCGTGGGCGGACTCGTATATGACAAAAAGAACGTTGAAGATGAAGATCAGTTCACCGAACTGTTAGATAACACTCGTAATATGAGCAAATATGAGCTTTTCATAGGCGTAAGGGAGCCCGGAGGGGAGGGAAGCACCATAGCAAACGCCCTGTCCGACGTTCCCGCCGTGGATTCTCCCGCCGACATAGCGGCCACAGGTGACGCCTCCAACGCTCATAATGCCGGCGTGACCATATCCAGTTACCTGTCATTCTTCGGCATCAACGTGGACCTGGCTCCGAACGGATCGGTCACTGCCGATGATAAGTCCGTGTCGGCCAGGGACAGCTACGGTTCCGATGAGGCCGTGGCTTATGAGATGATCTCCAGGATGATCGAGGGCCTGCAGACCGGATCCGTCAATGCCTGCATGACTGATTTCCCCGGGACCGGTGAAGTGACCGAGGGCACCGACAAGGGCAGGGTTGAGTCAGAATTGTCGGCGGATGACCTGTCCGCGCGCGTGGTTCCGTACATCACCGGCATAGCCGCCGGAGCCGGGATCATACAGACCAACAACGTCACCTACGTGACCGTGGACGAGGATGCCTATCCGGCATCATTGTCCAAGTACGTAATCGGGACGATGCTCAGGGGCAAAATGGGATATGACGGAGTGGTGATGACCGGTCCTCTTAACGAAACGGCCGTTACGGATTATTTCGCTTCCGACGAAGCCGCGCTCTACGCGTATGCCGCGGGCGCTGACGTCCTGTACATGCCTGAGGACTTCGAACTCGCATACCAGGCCATATTGTCAGCGGTTCAGGACGGCACCATCCCCGAGAGCAGGGTGGATCAGTCCCTGGAGAGGATTTATAAGATCAAGATGGCCGGATACTTGGAATGACGGGAACTGCTCTCAGGTCAGTTCGTACTTATCCTCTGGCAGGATCCTTATCATCATGTTCTCCAATTCATAGCCTCGCACGGGCTTGGACAGATAGCCCGCAAATCCCATCTTGACGTATTCTTCCTCGGCACCCGCCAGGGCGTTGGCCGTCAGCATGATGACCGGCGTGCTGACGTTCATTCCTTCCGATGAGATCTCCTTAAATGCTTCGACTCCATCCTTTATGGGCATCCTGTGATCCAGGAGCACCAGGTCGTATTTGGTTTCCATGCACATGTCGATGGCCTGATCCGCGCTGGATGCGGTGTCTATGTTCATCTCGGTTTTTTTGAGCAGGGCCCTGATGACCTTCAGGTTCATGGCGGAATCGTCGACCACCAGCACCCTGGTGCCGGGGGCATGGAAGCTCTCGTGATAGGCGGCCGCCGGAGACTGCCTTACGTCGAGGTTCAGTGGTCCGTGGGGAGAGCCGTCTCTCACGGACTGAGGCAGCGCAACCCTGAACGTGCTGCCGCTGCCCGGGTCGGAACTGACGTCAATGGTGCCGTCAAGGGCCTCTACCAGATTCTTCGTGATGGCCAGGCCCAGTCCGGTGCCCTGAATCGAGGCATTCTGGCTTTCGTTCACTCGCTTGAAGCTGTCAAACAGATACTTGATGTCATCCTCATCGATGCCTATGCCGGTATCGGAGATGTCTATGATCAGCATGACCCTGTCGGTTTCATCAGTGATCGGCTCTGCGTGCATTGATGCCTTCACACCGCCTTCGTGCGTGTATTTGATGGCGTTTGAGATGATGTTTGACAGCACCTCGTTTATGTGCCTGTAATCACCGCACAGCTTCGTTGGCATGTTTGCGTCGGCTTCAAACTTCAGGAAAAGCTTTTTTTCGAATGCCATCTGTCCGAAGGCTTTGCTGGCATTCACCAGCATTTCGTACGGGTCATATTCTTCCTGAATGATCTCCAGCTTGCCGGCCTCTATCTTGGAAAAATCGAGAATGTCGTTGATCAGCCCCAGCAGCGTGTCGCCTGAGGTTCTTATGTTTTCGGCATATTCGATGAGCCTGGGATCGTTCGTCGAGCGGAGGATCATTTCGTTCATGCCCAGCACTGAGTTGAGGGGAGTGCGGATCTCGTGCGACATGTTGGCCAGAAAGACCGTCTTGGCACGGTTTGCCCGGTCCGCCTCGTCACGGGCCTTCCTGATCTCACTTAAGTAGCTTTCGGCCTCGGTTCTGTCCACTATCAGGAAGTAGGAACCAACGGTTCTGCCCTGTTTGTCCGTCAGTACGTCGTACTTGAAGTTATAGTGCTCGGTCAGGTCCGGCTCCTCGTCCGACGGTCTCCGGTAATCATATTCTCCATATTCCTGTCCCCGTTCCCTGAGAGATTTAATAACAAGTGATACCGGCATTGATTCCAGATTGTATTCGTCGGGAACGACTTCAAACCTGTTCTTGGCGAAGGCGTTTGCGTAGATGCATTTTTCGCCGAGGTCAAAGAGCAGCAGTCCCTCCCTCATCTCGTCAACGGCACGTCCCGTGGAG
>CALGGH010000113.1 GCA_937916415.1 uncultured Lachnospiraceae bacterium | reverse complement strand
TAGCGGGCTACGGCGACTGACGACAACGCAGTCACATGGAAATTCAGACAAGCAGTTTAGGAAATTATTTGTTTACAGTGCCTAAGTGCATCAAATGGCCCGTCGTTCATGGACGGCCCCCGGACATGACGTACGGCATTGAATTATCCTATCACTCCAGCCCCGAGTGTCTGCGCGATGCGTCTCATGCGCTCGTCGGCGACGTGCCATACCCTGGCGCGGGGCCAGGGCAGGTCTAAGACATAATCACGGTCAGCGGGATCCAGCACGCTCAGGTGCTCGAGGAATGCGGCTTCGTCACGGGCCCTTTGGATACCGAAGTCACAGGGAACATATGAAACCGGCGCCTTCTGATCAGTGCTCCGTTCCCGGCCTGCGGGGACCGCGGAACCATCCGTGACAGGCTTTTCCACCCTGCGGAAGCTGGTCTTGCCGTAGGCACCCGTCTCCTTAATATACGTAACTTTGGTGTGCGGCTGATCGCCCGATGGCTCCTCCGGCAGGATCCGTCCGGCATCAACGTAGTATTTCCACAGCATGTCGCGGATCCGGTCACGGCTCAGGGGATAGTCCAGGGATTCCCGGATCCTGTCCACGTTGTATCCCAGGTCAGCCATGTGCCTTACGGCTCCTCCGCCCGCGAACTCCACGGTCATGTTCTGCAATGCCTTATTAAACGTGTCACTCATGTAAACTCACTCCTCATATGTACATAGAATATGTTAATGCCAAACGAGAGCATGTTCAAGATGCATTGCATGTCTCTGCCGGGCAATCAATCAGCAGGATGCTGATCATCCAGCCGTTATTCCGTTGTTATTGCCATGGCCGTTGTTATTGCCATGGCCGTTGTTATTGTCACGGCCTTTGTCATGGTTTATACTATGTATAAACATCATGGCGTATACATAACACTCGGATTTCCATCACTCAAAACAAAAGGAGCAAAAATGCAGACACAGGTCAAAACATGGGGTAACAGTCAAGGCATAATCCTGGCAAAGGAGATACTCAAAACGGCCGGCATCACCATCGGCGATAAGCTGGACATAACTGTCAAAAAAGGGAGCATTTCCCTTTCCAAGCCATTTCGTCACAAAACATTGGAGGAACGCATAAAAGAAAGCGGCGTACCATTAACCCTGTCCGGCGAAATGGATTTCGGAGAACCTGTTGGGAGGGAAATATGGTAGGAGAACTTCAGCAGGGAACGATCATCAGAATTGAGAACATAAAATTCCCCATGCTCATAGTCAGCAAGAATACCTTTAACGATGCAGCGGAACAGGTAATTGCCTGCCCCATCGTACCGGAATCAGCCGAAAACGCTTTGCACAAAAGGATGGAAGCCGGTCCGGTCAATGGATTTCTCCTATGTGAGCAGCTGCGCTTATTTGATCTGAAATTCCGAGGCTTTTCCAAACTTGCCGAACTATCTGTCGAAGAAAACATGGAAATATCAGATACCATACAGAGCATCTTTGATTATATATGAGGACGTGACAGAATATGAAAACAAGTAACAGACTATTATTTATATATAATCCACATTCGGGCAAGGCGCAGATCCGCTCCAACCTGCTGGACATCATAGACATATTCGTCAAGGCCGGATATGAGGTAACGGCATACCCCACGCAGAGCAGCGGCGATGCAGCCAATGCCGTGATGAACCGGTCTGATGGCTATGAACTGATAGCATGTTCGGGCGGTGACGGTACGCTCGACGAGGTGGTTTCCGGCATGATGGACAGCCGTGACAGGCTGCCCGTGCTTTACATTCCCGCCGGGAGCACCAACGACTTTGCGCGGTCACTTAAGATACCGGCCAGGATGCAGTCGGCCGCATCCCTCATTACCGACGGGCGGCTTACGCCCATCGACGTGGGGTCGCTCAACAACAGCTACTATACCTACGTGGCAGCCTTCGGCTTGTTTACCGAGGTAACATATACCACGCCCCAGGTCAACAAGAACGCGCTTGGACACAGTGCGTACGTCCTGGAGGCCATCAAGAATCTGGCCACCATCCGTACCTACCGCATGAAGGTCAAATGGGAAGAGGGTGAGATTGAAGACGAGTTTCTCTACGGCATGGTGACCAATTCCGTATCGGTCGGCGGTTTTACCGGCATCACCGGACATCACGTCTTTCTCGATGACGGATACCACGAGGTGACGCTGATCCGCAACCCCGCGAATCCCGTGGAGCTCGGCGACACCGTCAGGGCCATGCTTGACAAAAGCCTGGACTCCGACAACATAATAACTTTTAAAAGCAGGCACGTGGTTTTAAAATCAGACGCCCCGGTCAGCTGGACCAGGGACGGTGAATTCGGCGGTGAACACACTGAAGTCGTCATTGACGTTCACCCGGGAGCCATAGAGATCATGGTTCCCAAAGATTAGTTATTTCCCATCAGATAATCCGTGATGGCGCCTATTGCAGCTTCTTCGTCCTCGCCTTCGGCGCTGACGGTCACGGTGTCTCCGGCATCAACTCCCAGGCTCATCATGCCCATGATGCTCTTGGCATTGACCTTGCGGCCTCCCTCTGCCTCGATGTAGATCTTAGAATCAAACTGGCTTGCCTTCTGCACAAGCAAGGCTATGGGCGTGGCTTCAAGTCCGCTGCTCAATTTGATTTCAATGTCTCTCTTGGTCATCTCACTACTCCTCTAAATGCTAACCCCTAAGAGCATCTGCCATCTCACACAAAGAACGTAATCTATGATTGACTCCGGACTTTCCTACCGACGGCTCCAGGAGTTCCCCCAACTCCGCGAGCGTGGCTTCGGGATTTGCCAGCCTGACTTCAGCCATTTGACGCAGCTTGTCAGGCAGCTTGTCCAGTCCGTAATTATTCTTTAGGTACTCAATGTCCTCAACCTGTCTGCCGGCGGCATTGACCGTCTTGGCGATGTTGGCCGCCTCACAGTTGACCTTGCGGTTGACCTTGTTGCTGATCTCCCTGAGTATCCTGGCATTCTCCAGGTTCATCAGAGAGACTCCCGCACCCATGATGCCTAACAGTCCGACGATGGCCTCGCCTTCCTTGACGTACAGTCCCGGCATGCCCTTTCTGGTCAGGCCATGAGCATCTATCTTAAATCCGGCAAGCACCTCTTTTAACTGTCCCGCCTGCGCTTCGTCCCTGCAGGCGAACTCGAGGTGATACCCCTTGTTGGGATCACTTATGGTCCCACAGCATAAAAAAGCGCCTCTAAGCCAGGCCCTTCTGCAGCAGTCCTTGATAAGCAGTCTGGCATCTGTCATCGTGCCGACCGGATGCCGTCCGTACTCGTCCGTCCCAAGCTTAAGCGCCTCACAGACCGACAAGTCAACAGAACCTATGTTAAATGTTTTTTTTAGCAAAGTAAAGTACTTTTGGGAAGCGTGCTCATTTTCTACGGTTACGTCAAATTGTTCCAATGAATTGCGGGAATCTTTTGCAAAATGCACAATGGCTCCCAGCTCCGCCAGCTGACAGTGCCGGGACTTACCCATTACTCCTTTTAGTTCTTCCTTTACGTCTGATGAAAAAGACATCTGAATCTACTTTCCCGCACGCCCCACGTCGCGGTGCGACAGGCCAAGGCCATAGTCTCCGCGGCCGCCCAGACGCTCATACAGGCTTCGCGCCAGCGTTACCGACCTGTGCTTGCCGCCGGTGCAGCCTATCGCAACCACCAGCTTGTACTTGCCCTCGCTAACGTAATGAGGTATGAGAAAGTCCAGCAGGTCGGTACACCTGTCCAAAAAGCCGCCCGCCTCAGGGAAGCTGAGGACGTAGTCCCTGACCTCCTGATCGAGCCCGGTCTTATGTTTCAATTCGTCAATATAGAATGGATTCGGCAGAAAACGGACGTCAAATACCAGATCGGCGTCCTGGGGAATGCCGTTTTTGAAGCCAAATGACAGGATTGAGATCATCAGGCTGTTATAATCCTCGTTTGCCACGAAGATCCTCTCAAGCTCCACCTTCAGATCCCTGGTCAGCAGATTGGACGTGTCGATCACGTAATCAGCCCTGCTTAAGATGCCGGCAAGCAGCTTTCTTTCCTTGCCTATGCCATCCTCTATGCGGTCATCGATGCTCGCCATCGGATGGTTGCGCCTTGATTCCTTGTATCTCTTGATCAGCACCTCGTCCGAGGCATTCATGAACAGTATCTCTACCGAATATCCTGATTTCTTCAGGTCATCGAGCAGGCTCTCCGTATCCGCGAAGCTCAGTCCCGCACGGACGTCCAGCCCCAGGGCAACCTTGGAATACTCGCCGCCCTGCTGGTCCATCAGCTCCATGAGGCCGGTGATCAGCGGTACGGGCATATTGTCGACGCAATAGTATCCCGCATCCTCCAGCATTTTGAGTGCGGTAGCCCTGCCGCCCCCGCTCATTCCCGTCACGATCACGAACCGCATGTCAGAAATCTCCCAATAATATGACTTCGGTCTCCAGCTTCACGTTGAACCTGTCCTTGACGCGTTCCTGAACTTCACGGATCACGTCATACACGTCAGCGGCCGACGCATGCCCTAAGTTGACCACGAAACCACAGTGCTTGTCGGAAACCCGGGCTCCGCCTATCTGGAAACCGCGCATGCCCGCATCCATGATGAGCTTGCCCGCGTAATGTCCCTCCGGCCTCTTGAAGGTCGAGCCGGCGCTTGGCAGGTCGAGGGGCTGCCTGGCCCTGCGCTGCTCGGCCAGGTCACGCATCCTGACCCTTATGTCCTCTTCGTTGCCGGCAGTAAGCCGAAGCCTGACCTCGGTGATCACGTACTTGGAGTTTTTGATGACGCTCGTGCGATATCCGAAATCCATGCTCTGGTTCTCGAGCGTCAGGAATTCTCCTTCAGCATCCAGCACCTCCACGGTCTCGACCACCTGGCTCATCTCACCTTCATATGCGCCGGCGTTCATCACTATCGCACCGCCGATGCTGCCCGGTATGCCCGATGCAAACTCAAGGCCTGTCAGGGACTTGTCCGCCGCTACGTGGGAAACCTGCGTCAGCAGCGCTCCCGCACCGCACGTGATGGTCTCGCCATCCGTCTCTATCTCGGCAAACTGACCGGAGAGCCTGACGACTATGCCGTCATATCCCTTGTCGCTCACCAGCAGGTTGCTGCCGTTGCCCAGCACAAAAAAATCATGACCGGTCCGCCTTAGGTAGACCGTCAGCCGCTGAAGCTCTTCCTTATTTTCAACCGTCAGAAAAAGGCTGGCGGGACCGCCCACCCTGAATGAGGTGTGCACGTCCATGTCCTCATCGCGGACCATCCTTTCCTGCGGTATTATCCTGGCAATGTTTTGCAAAAAATCTTCGCTAAGTCTCACTGTTCCTCCGGTTGTTGTCAGTCAAGTATCAGTTTTGCGCTGCCGTATATGCCGGCGTCGTTGCCCAGCGTGGCCAGAACGAATTCAGCGTCCCTGGATGCATGGAACACGTTTTCCGCATACGCGGGCTTAACGTAATCAAACAGCATCTCTCCGGCCTTGCTCACTCCGCCTCCTATGACGAAGGCTTCGGGATTGACCACGTCCGCGATCACGGCCAGGCCCTTGCCCAGGTATTCACCAAAGGTCCTTGCAACCCTGATCGCCAGGGCGTCACCGGCCTTTACGGCGTCAAATACTGCCTTGGCGGAAAGCTCGGCATCCCTGAGAGCCGATGCATCAGTGCTTCTCTCAAGCTCCCTGCGTGCAAGCCGTACCACGCCGGTAGCGGAAGCATACTGCTCCAGGCAGCCGTGATTGCCGCAGCCGCAGACTTCAGGCTCACCGTCCTGAACGTGTATGTGACCTATCTCTCCGCCGGCTCCGGACGCTCCGTTCAGGAGCTTGCCGTCTATGATGATGCCGCCGCCTATGCCGGTGCCCAGCGTGACTGCCACCAGGTTTCTCTTGCCCTGGCCCGCGCCCTTCCACATCTCGCCGAGAGCCGCCACGTTGGCATCATTGCCTCCCTTGATCTTGAATCCGCGCAGCATCGGAGTCATGGCTTCCACGAGGTTAAACTTGCCCCAGCCTAAGTTGACGGCCTTGTGCACTATGCCATTGTCATCCACGGGACCGGGCACTCCTATACCGACGCCTACCACTTCTTCCGCATTCATGTTGCGGGCTACGATCTCCTTTTTGATCGCATCGGCTATGTCAGGCAGTATGTTGGATCCGTTTTCGCTGGTGCGCGTGGGAATCTCCCATTTATTGATGACGTTGCCGTCAGCATCAAAAAACCCCAGCTTGACGGTGGTTCCGCCCACGTCGACGCCAAATGCATATTTACCCATAGGTTTTAGTCCTCCTCTTCGTCGTCTCTCTTTTTGGCCAGGTTCTCCTGTACCCTCTTGTACAGCTCCTGTGCCGCATTGTACCCCATCTTTTTCTGACGGTGGTTGACTGCGGCCGACTCACATATGATCGCCAGGTTGCGGCCGGGCCTGATGGGAATGTTGTGGCATACCACCTGGATCCCCAGGAATTCCGTGTACTCCTCGTCCAGTCCGAGCCTGTCGTATTCCTTGTCCTTGTCCCAGTCCTCCAGTCGGATGACCAGGTCTATGTTCTGAGTCTCGCGCACGCAGCTGGCGCCGAAGAGTGCCTTGACGTCGATGATGCCTATGCCGCGGAGCTCGATGAAATGCTTGGTTATGTCAGGTGCCGTGCCCACGAGCGACGCATCCGATACCTTGCGGATCTCCACCACGTCGTCGGTCACCAGACGGTGGCCTCTCTTGATCAGTTCGAGTGCCGCCTCGGATTTGCCTATGCCGCTCTCGCCAGTGATCAGCACGCCCTCGCCATATACGTCGACGAGCACTCCGTGCACCGAGATGCAGGGGGCCAGCTTGACGTTCATCCATCGGATTATCTCAGCCGTAAAAGCGGACGTTGCCTTGGGCGTGACGAAAAGTGGCACGTTGTTTTTGATCGCAGTCTCCGTAAAAAGCGCGTTGGGCTTGAGATCACGGCAAAATACGATGCAGGGGATCGGATAGCTGAGGAGCTTCTCAAATATCTCCTTCTGCGTCTTTTTGTCCAGCGACTCCATGTAGGTGTATTCCACGTATCCTATGATCTGCAGCCTGGTAGCCTCGAAATGCTCGAAATACCCGGCCATCTGAAGCGCGATCCTGTTGACGTCGGGCTGATGAACCTTGATGTCGTCGATCTCCACTTCGGGCGTCAGCGACGTGAGTTCCATCTTCTCGACAATGGTTTTTAAACTTAATGATGCCATTTTGCCATACCTCCATTTATCTAATATATCATTTAGCCTTTATTTATTCAAATTTTGATCAAGGGGACGGTTCTTTTGATCAACTTAGGATCTGTCAATCAAATTGCGATCAAGGGGACGGTTCTTTTGATCAAGGGGACGGTTCTTTTGATCAACTTAGGATGACACCCTGACTCCGTCCCCGAGTGTCATTTGTTCAGGTAGGCGTGTATCTCCTGCGCCACGTTCAGGGGCAGGCCTGCTTTATCGCTGATCTCCCCGGGCGTGGCGTCGCGCACCTCCTCTATCGATTCAAATGCCTTCATCAGGCTGCGGCGCCTCTTGGGGCCGACGCCGGGTATCTCATCCAGCACGGAATGCACCTGCGACTTGGACCTGAGCGACCTGTGGTACTCAATCGCGAACCTGTGAGCCTCGTCCTGTATCCTGGTCAGCAGCTTGAAGCCCTCGGACCGCGTGTCCATCGGTATCTCAATATTGTTGTAATACAGTCCCCTCGTGCGGTGGTTGTCGTCCTTGACCATGCCGGCCACCGGTATGTCGATCCCCAGCTCCTCCAGCACGCTGAGGGCTATGTTGACCTGCCCCCTGCCGCCGTCCATCAATATGACGTCAGGGAACTTGTGAAAAGAACTGTCTTCACCTTCATGACTGAACCGCCGGCTCAAGACCTCCCTCATGCAAGCGTAGTCATCAGGTCCGGCCACGGTCTTGATGCGGAACTTCCTGTAATCGCTCCGCTTAGGCCGGCCATCCTCATACACCACCATGCTGCCCACGTTGGCGAAGCCGCTGATGTTGGAGATGTCATATGCCTCCATCCTCCTTAGTCCCTCGAGGCCAATCCAGTTACCGATCTCAGCCACCGCTCCGGTCGTGCGTTCCTTTTCCCTGCGGATGCGTTCCCTGTCACGCTCCAGGACGAGCCTGGCATTCTGAGACGCGAGCTCCACGAATTTTTCACGGCTTCCCCTCTTGGGATTCAGCACGTAAGCCCGGCTGCCCCGGATCTCGCTGAGCCAGTTCTCTATGAGTTCCTTATCCTCTATCTCATGCTGCAGCATCAGCTCCCTGGGGACGTAAGGCGTGCCCGCATAGAACTGCTGCACGAAGTCATGCATGATCGAGGCATCATCGGAATCCCCAATGTTTTCCATGTAATAATGCTCCCGCCCGATCAGCCTGCCTCCGCGGACGAAGAACACCTGGATCACGGCATCCGTCTCCTCCCGGGCCATCGCCACCACGTCCCTGTCCTCACCGTCGGAATCCGTGATCTTCTGTTTCTGCGTGACGCTTTTTACGCTCTCCAGCAGGTCCCTGAGCGAAGCGGCTTCCTCGTAGTTCATTTCATCGGATGCCTTTTGCATGCGCTCTTCGAGGTCCCTGATGATCGGCTTGTAGTTGCCCCCAAGGAAATCCAGCGCACCGTCGATGCGGCGGCGGTATTCCTCCTGCGATATGGATCCCTGGCAGGGCGCGTCACACTGTGAAATGTGATAATTCAGGCACGGCCTCTCCAGCCCTATGTCCCTGGGCAGATTTCTATTGCAGCTCCTGAGCCTGTATAGCCTGTTCAGCAGGTCTATGGTGTCCCGCACCGACGCGGATGAGGTAAAGGGACCGAAATATCTCGACTTGTCCTTTTTCATTTCCCTGGAAAAAAGTATGCGGGGATAGTCCTCTCCCACGGTCACCTTGATGTAGGGATAGGTCTTGTCATCCTTTAAGAGAGTATTGTATTTGGGGGAATTTTCCTTGATGAGATTGTTCTCGAGCACGAGGGCCTCGAGCTCGGAATCCGTCACTATGTACTCGAAATAAGCGATCTGCCCGACCATTCTGTCGATCTGCGGACCACGCCCCACGATCTTGCGAAAATACGACCGTACGCGGTTATGCAGGTCCACGGCCTTGCCCACGTAGAGTATGGCATCCCCGGCGTCATGCATGATGTATACGCCGGGGTTATGAGGCAGTTTTTTGAGTTCTTCCTGTACGTCAAATGCCATGTGATGACCTTTATGCCGGATCGTACCAGACTTTACGTGCAATCGTTGATCGCGCAGCCGCTGACCACGCAGGCGTCGCCTGCAGCCGGACTTATTTCCCTCCGGAAAAGACTCCGCCGGTGGGAATGCCTCCGCCTCCATTTGATCCGGCTGATCCCGAGCCGTCGTCTCCATTATCCCGGTCGTCAGCGTCCTCAGGCGCGGAATAAGCGCCGGTCTCGGTGCCTTCCCTGGCTTCGTATTCGATGGTTTCGGTCTTGGTCACGGATATCTTGTCATCCACGACCGCCTGGAAACTCTTTTTGATCTGCGACTGTACGTCCTGACGCGTGACGGACTTGTCAGACTGGTTAAACCGTCCTGTCAGGGGCTCATTTTCCGAAGGATACGCAGACGCAGCCCGGCCATGAGGCACGACCTGTCCCTGAGGCATGGCCTGACCCTGAGGCTGGGGCTGGGGCTGGGGTGCCGGCTGAGGTTTAGGTGCCGTGAGCCTTTGCTTCTCGAGTTCCATATCCTTACGGGCCTTCTCCTTTTCCTCCTTCTCCCTGTCGGCAGCCAGTTCCTTGTCCAACTCCTCGAGGTATGCATCTATGTCGGAGGTGTCCCTGCCGGGATCCTTATCCGTGATCCTGAGACTTCCGGTGCTTCCTGAACCCTCATCTCCCTCTTCAGGCTCGGGCAGTCCCTTTTCCTTGCGGTATATCTTCATGAATTCCTTGCCGGTGATGGTTTCCTTTTTGATCAGGTATCCGGCGATCTTGTCCATGAGATCGCGGTTATCCTTGAGGAGCTTCTTGGCTTCCTTGTAGCACTCCTTCAGGATCTTCATGACCTCTTCATCTATGTCGGCCGCGGTCACGTCGGAGCAGTTGAGCGCCAGGCGTCCGTCCAGATACCTGCTCTCCACGGTCTCCAGGCCCATCAGTCCGAAGCGTTTGCTCATGCCGTACTGAGTCACCATCGACCTGGCTATGGCGGTCGCCCTCTCTATGTCGTTGGAGGCACCGGTGGTTACCGTGTTAAACATTATCTCCTCAGCCGCGCGCCCGCCCAGCAGACCGACTATCATGTCATGCAGCTCTGCCTGGGTGTTTAGGTATTTTTCTTCCTCGGGAACCTGCATCACGTAGCCGAGTGCGCCCATCGTGCGGGGCACGATCGTGATCTTCTGCACTGGTTCGGAGTTCTTTTGCAGGGCGGCTATCAGCGCATGTCCCACCTCGTGATACGATACGATCCTGCGCTCCTCCGCGCTCATTATGCGATCCTTTTTTTCCTTGCCGACGAGCACCTGCTCCACGGCGTTAAAAAGATCCTTCTGGCTGACAAGCTTGCGTCCTTCCTTGACGGCGTTGATGGCTGCCTCGTTGATCATGTTGGCCAGGTCAGAACCCACGGCACCGCTGGTCGCAAGCGCGATCTCACTTAAGTCCACGCTGTCATCCATCAGCACGTCCTTGCTGTGCACCTTGAGTATCTCCACCCTGCCCTTGAGATCAGGCTTGTCCACGATGATGCGCCTGTCGAAACGGCCGGGACGGAGCAGCGCCTTGTCCAGTATCTCCGGCCTGTTGGTGGCCGCCAGTATGATGATGCCCTTTTTGCCGTCGAAACCATCCATCTCGGACAGCAGCTGGTTCAGGGTCTGTTCACGTTCCTCATTGCCACCGCCGTACTTGGAGTCACGGCTGCGGCCTATGGCATCAATCTCGTCGATGAAGATTATGCAGGGGGCGTTCTTCTCGGCATCATGAAAAAGGTCCCTGACGCGGGATGCGCCGACGCCGACGTACAGCTCGATGAAATCCGAGCCTGCCAGTGAAAAGAACGGCACGTGAGCCTCGCCCGCCACTGCCTTGGCCAGCAGCGTCTTACCCGTTCCCGGAGGACCCACGAGCAGGGCTCCCTTGGGCAGTCTCGCGCCTATCTTGGAATATTTGTCAGGATTGTGCAGGAAATCCACGACTTCGACGAGAGATTCCTTCGCCTCGTCCTCGCCGGCCACGTCCGCGAAGGTGACTCCGGTTTCCTTCTCCATGTAGAGCTTGGCGTTGGACTTGCCCACGCCCATGCCCATGAATCCGCCGCCGGACTTGGTCATCTTGCGGAAAAGAAGGCTGAGCAACGCCCACATGATCACGAAGGGCAGAATGTTGAGCAGTATCGACAGCAGTATGCTGTAGCCGTCCGAAACCTCTCCGCTGACCTCAACACCATGCTCGAGCAGTCTCGCGGTCAGAGTGTCGTCTTCCTCGATCCGGCCCGTGTAATAGGTTCCTGTAACACCCGAAGGGGCATAAAAGAACAGTCCCACCGGCTGCTGCAGATCCTGATCTTTTGCCTTGGGCGTGATCTCGATCCTGTCGGAGCCTATGGATACGCTCTCGATCTCTCCGGCCTCCAGCATGCTTATGAACTCGTTGTAGCTGATCTCCTGAGAGGCGCTGCCGTTGAACACGTGCATGAAATACGACACCATGAGCAGAGTGACGAGTGCCGCCAGGATGATCATGAAGACGCTCTGTCTGCGCGGCCCGTTGTTTTCGCCGCCTGCGTTATTTCTGTTTCCGCCGGATCCTCTTCCGGGGTTTTGATTGTTATCCATCGTATTGTCCTTTTTTGAATTATTGCTTATGATAAAGCCTGTCCTCTTCTTCATATTTAGGTTCGCAGGTGAGCTGTATGCCCAGCTTGCGGAACATCCTTGAATCCGCCTCAGACAGGATGACCGTGGAATGCGCGTCACATCCCCTGAGGTTTGGCAACTGCCTGATGGCCTGCGCGGCCAGCTCGTTGGAGCCCGCAGATGACGACAGGGCTATCAGTATCTCATCCATGTGGAGGTTGGGATTCCTGGATCCCAGGTAATCTGTCTTGAGAGTCTGTATCGGAGTGACGTACTCAGGTGCGATCAGCTTAACCTCGTCATCTATGCCTGCCAGCGTCTTGATGGCGTTAAGCACCACGGCGGCGCTGGGACCCAGCAGGTCTCCGGTCTTGCCCGTCACGATCGTTCCGTCCGGCAGTTCCAGGGCTGCGGCGGGATGTCCGGTCAGCTTTTCCTTAGCCAGGGCGGCGCCCACGACCTTGCGGTCCTCCATGGTGACCTCGGCCTGATTCATCAGCAGCTCCAGCTTGCGGATGTCGTCCTTGGTCGTACCCATGATCCTCTTTTCGGCCTGGGCCTTGTAATACCTGCGGATGATCTCCTGCAGCGATGCCTCACGGCATGCCTCGTCGTCCACTATGCAGTTGCCGACCATGTTGACTCCCATGTCGGTCGGCGACTTGTAAGGGCTCGTGCCCATTATCATCTCAAGCATCGACTTGACCACCGGGAATATCTCGATGTCACGGTTATAGTTAACCGTGGTCTCCCCGTACGCCTCCAGATGGAAGGGGTCGATCATGTTGACGTCGTTCAGGTCAGCGGTCGCGGCCTCATACGCCAGGTTCACGGGATGCTTGAGCGGCAGGTTCCAGATCGGAAAAGTCTCGAACTTGGCATATCCTGCCTTGATGCCATGCCTGTATTCATGATACAGCTGTGACAGGCACGTGGCCATCTTGCCTGATCCGGGGCCGGGAGCGGTCACCACGACCAGGGGCCTCGAAGCCTCTATGTAATCATTTCGTCCATATCCCTCGTCGCTGACTATCGTGGCGGTATCGTAGGGATAACCGGGAATCTTGTAATGCCTGTAGGTCCTGATGCCCATTTCTGCCAGCCTTTTTTCAAAAATGACCGCCTCGGGCTGTGAATTGTACATCGTCAGCACCACGCTGCCCACGTACAGGTCCTTGCTCTGAAAGGCATCTATCAGGCGGAGCACGTCCATGTCGTAGGTGATGCCGTAATCACTGCGCATCTTGCCGGCCTCGATGTCCTCCGCATTGATCGCGATCACTATCTCGGCCTGATCCTTAAGCTGCATGAGCATCTGAAGCTTGGAATCCGGATGAAATCCCGGCAGCACCCTGGCAGCGTGATAATCGTCAAAGAGCTTGCCGCCGAATTCAAGATAGAGCTTGTTGTCAAACTTGGCTATCCTCTCCCTGATGTGTTCCGACTGAGTAAGCAAATACTTGTCATTGTCAAATCCGATCCTCATCTATCCCTCGCTTTCCATCAAAAACCACACCATAAAATCTTACATTAAAACTGCGGAAAAAACTACAAATAAATAATGAAATGTATATGAAATGTTAAGCACGTGCAAAACGGCTAATCCATGCCTGACCGGTCCGTGCCCGTCCCATATATCAGGCGCATCAGCTCGTCTCCGTGTTCGCGCAGCCACCTGCGCCGGGCGCGGTATTCCGGACAGACCCTGGCAACCTCCGCCCAGAATGCCCTGGAATGATCCATGTGAATGCGGTGGCTAAGCTCGTGAACCACGACGTAATCCAGCACTTCCTCCGGTGCCCGCACCAGCAGGCAGTTAAAATTGAGGTTGCCCTTGGCCGAGCAGCTGCCCCACCTGGTACGCTGATGACGTATCCTGATGTCGCCATAATCAACGCCCACGATCGGCGCGAAATGCTCAACCCTCGGCGGTATGATCATCCTGGCCTCCTCGGTAAGGATGCCCACGAGTTCCGGTGAGGTGATCTCGGCCCCATCCGCGGCATCCTGATCCGGAAATGCATCCCTGCGCTCCCTCATGCGCTGCAGGTTCTTGTCTATCCAGCCCGACTTTTCCTCAACGAAGCGCCTGATCTCCAGGCTGCCCACGTTATAAGGGGCGCGAACCTTGATGCGCCCCTCCCTGTCTATTTCTATTGCTATGGTTCTCCGCCGTGAGCGGATCAGTTCATAATCATGCATGTTTTCCCAAAATGACACCCGGGGACGGAGTCAGTGGGTCATTTTGACTCAGCCCGTCCGTTGGTGCCTCACTGTGCGTCCCTGGTCAGAAAGAAGTTGTCCACCTTGTCGTGCAGTCCCTTTTTGTCAATGGTCTTGAGCAGGTAGTCGGCGGGCTTCAGGTCCAGCACCTTCATGATGCTGGCCCGGTCGCTCTTGCCCGTGAGGAACATGACCGGTATCATCGAGGTCTCTGCCTCCGAACGGATCATCTCGAGCACCTGTGCGCCGCTGGTCACCGGCATCTCATAGTCGAGCAGGATCAGGTCAGCGTGATTCCTGGCCAGCCAGGTGATGGCCTGCATGCCCGAAGCGCACATGGACACGCGGTACCTGTCACTGAGCCAGTCATGTATCATGCTCATGTACGATACGTCATCATCCACGATCAGGATGCTCTTCTTGCGCTCATACTCAGACTCTTCCGTCAGGTATTCCTCGACGTCATTCAGGAGCCTGGCCATGTCCAGCGGCCTTTCATAGAACTGCAGCACGCACCTGTCCGGAATATACTGGCTGATGACCTCGTATTCATCCCTGGCTCCGATGACTATGATCTTTTCCTCATGGGCTATGCAGTGGTCCTTGAGGTACACCAGCACGTCCGCGGAATCGCCGACGGATTCATCCGTATAGAGAATGATCAGCGTAGTGCCGTCACATTTGCCATCCATGGTCTTGAGCTTGGGCTGTGCAAAGACGGTTTCCACGCCCAGGCCCTTCAGCTTCATCTCAAGCCCCCTCACCGAAAAGGTCTCTTCGGCGCTGATCAGGAGTATGGTCTTGTCCATAACGTTCCTCCTCTTCTTTACATAAGCTGTTTCTATGTCAGTTCCTGTTTTATCGCATCCCAGTCAAGCTTTGACAGTGCCGTGCGTATCCGTGCAAACCTCTCACGATCCTCATCCGGCAGGGAATATTCCTTCATCGAATCAAGCACCATCAGCATGAGGTCGTAATCCATGTCTCCCGCGAACTCTCCCATGGCCGCATACGCGTCGTCGATCCGGGCACGCGAGGCTGCGGGCAGATCCTCCTCCGGTTCGCTGAGCCTCGCCAGCAAGGATCCGTATGAGCGGAAAAGTTCAAGCAGCTCCCCGGTGTCACGCCTTATCACGTTCACTTCACCGGCATCGCCTGCTGCCTCCAGTGCCGCCGCCATCCCGGACAGCTTACCGGCTCCCATGATGCGCGCCGATGACTTGAGGGCGTGGACCTTGACCGTATAGTTTTTCCAGTCTTCGGCATCATAATATCCCTGTATCTCGTCGGCCTTATTACTGATCGTGGAGGCAAAGGTGGCCAGCACCGACATGAAGCCCTCCGCCGAACCGCAGTTCATGATCCCGGCTGACACGTCCAGCTCATCCATGTCCTTAATCCAGTCGGGGATGACGTTTTCCGTTTCATCTTCTGCTGACATGCCCGATGACATGCCCAACGACGTGCCCGATGAAACGCCCGATGAAGTGCCTGATAAAGCGTCCGCCCGGCCTTGGTTCAAGGCTCCAATCTCGCCTGCCATCCTGGTTTCCCGGCTCTTTACCCTGCCGATCATCCC
>CALGGH010000112.1 GCA_937916415.1 uncultured Lachnospiraceae bacterium | reverse complement strand
GGCGGCTGTGAAAACAACTGTATGCTCACCGTCAACACCTTTGAAGACGGCGAAAAGCTCATCAGCGGCAACCGCTGCGAGAAAAAGATAGGCTCTGCGACAGGTCTTCCGAAGGGTGCGAACCTTGTGGAATACAAGAGGGAGAGGATCTTCGGCTATGAGCCGCTTTCGGAAGAGGAGGCCGTGCGGGGGGTGATCGGCCTGCCGCGCGTCCTTAACATGTATGAAAATTATCCCTACTGGGCGACCTTCTTCAGGGCGCTCGGCTTTCGCACGGTCCTTTCGCCCTGGGCTTCGCACGCGGTCTATGAGCTCGGTATGGAATCCATCCCGTCCGAATCAGAGTGCTATCCGGCCAAGCTCGCCCATGGGCATGTGCAGTGGCTGATAAATAACAAGGCGGATATGATCTTTTATCCGTGCATCCCCTATGAAAGGGACGAATTCCCTGACTCGAACAACCATTACAACTGCCCCATCGTCACCTCATATTCCGAGAACATCAAGAACAACGTCGAAGAGATCACGAACGGTCAGATGAAGCTCCGCAATCCCTTCATGTCATACAAGAGCCTGCAGACCGTCACCCAGGCCCTCGTGGATGAGTTTACCGAACTGACTCCCGAGGAGGTGGGCAGGGCTGCCAAGGCCGCATGGGATGAACAGGCCAGGGCACGAGCCGACATGAAAAAAGCCGGTGAGGAAGCTCTGAAATACGTGAAGGAACACGGCATTCACGGCATCGTGCTGGCAGGACGTCCCTATCACCTGGATCCTGAGATCAACCACGGCATCCCGGAGCTGATCACTTCATGCGGTTTCGCCGTGCTCACTGAGGATTCGGTATCGCACCTGGGCACGCCGGACCGTCCCCTCATAGTGTCCGACCAGTGGATGTATCACTCCAGGCTGTATGCCGCGGCCAGCTTCGTCGGCACGAGGGATGACCTCGATCTCGTGCAGCTTAATTCATTCGGATGCGGACTGGATGCCGTCACCACCGATCAGGTAAACGACATACTCTCCTCCCGCGGCAAGATATATACGTGCCTCAAGATCGATGAGATCAACAACCTGGGCGCTGCCAGGATACGCATCAGGTCACTGATAAGCGCCATAGCCGAAAGAAAGCGTAACGGCAAGCTGAGTCACGCAGGAAATGCGGCTCACAACCGCGTGCTCTTTACCGAGGAAATGAGGAAGAACTATACCATCCTCGTGCCGCAGCTCTCTCCGATCCACATGGACCTGCTGGGACCTGCCTTCGCGGCATGCGGGTACAACATAGAGGTCATGGACAATGACAACCGCGCCGCCATAGACGCGGGGCTCAAGTACGTGAACAATGATGCCTGCTATCCTTCGCTGTGCGTGGTCGGGCAGTTCATGAACGCATTAGAGTCCGGCAAATACGACCTCGATCACGTCGCGCTCCTCATGACGCAGACCGGCGGCGGATGCAGGGCCACCAATTATGTCGGCTTCATCAGGCGTGCCCTCGAAAAGGCCGGCATGAGCCAGGTTCCCGTCGTATCCCTGAACCTAAGCTCCATAGAATCCAATCCGGGCTTCCACGTCAACGTGTCGATGATCATCAAGGCCGCATACGCCTGCATATTCGGCGACGTCATGATGAGATGCATATACAGGATGCGACCATATGAGCTGACGCCCGGATCGGTCGAGGATGTCCATCAGAAATGGATAAGCAGGAGCATAGAATACATCAACGGCAAGCATCATTCGCTGGCCCGATTTAACAGGCTCTGCCGTGAAATGGTCCGTGACTTCGACAGCATACCCATAAGCGACGAGCGCAAGCCACGTGTCGGCATCGTGGGCGAGATACTGGTCAAGTTCGCTCCATTTGCCAACAACTATCTCGTGGACCTATTGGAGTCAGAGGGCGCCGAAGCAGTCGTTCCGGACCTCATGGACTTCATGCTCTACTGCTTCTATAACCAGATATACAAGGCTGACCACCTGGGCACCTCAGTCAGGACCAAGTACGTCAGCAAGCTGGGCATAGCCGCCATGGAGGCCCTGAGGGGCGCTGCGGTGGATGAACTCAAAAAGAGCACTCACTTCGATGCTCCGATCAGCATCTATACCACCACCGAATATGCCAAAACGATCGTCGATCTCGGAAACCAGACCGGTGAGGGATGGTTCCTCACGGGTGAGATGATCGAGCTCATACGTCACGGAGTCAACAACATCGTCTGCACGCAGCCCTTCGCATGCCTGCCCAACCACGTGGTCGGCAAGGGCGTGATCAAGGCCATACGGCACGCCTACCCCGGGTCCAACATCGTGGCCATCGACTACGATCCCGGAGCCAGCGAGGTCAATCAGTTAAACCGCATCAAGCTGATGCTGTCCACCGCCGTCAAGGCCCTGGACAAAGAAAAAGCCCCGGCAGCCGAAACCGGCACCGAAGCATCATAAAAGAGATTATCTGACAGGATGGATAATCGCATCCTGTGATACAGAACGGAATCCCCGGCATTGCAAGGGATCCAATTTATAGTGAACGACAAAAATATTTTGTCGTTCACTATAATGCCTCCGGCGGATGCGCACGGATTTGCAGCGGAAAAATGATGCTTCGCATCGCAAATCCGGCGCAGTAAACGACCAAAGTATAAATA
>CALGGH010000111.1 GCA_937916415.1 uncultured Lachnospiraceae bacterium | reverse complement strand
TGATATCGAAAAAGCATCCAGCGTGAAATGACTAAGTAATTCTGCTACAGTTCCTAAGTCACGTTGATCAGGGTATATCTAAGGGTCCAATATTTTCCTTTTTTCATGTAAGTTCAATCTTCATAATCCGATGAAAGCTCGGAATCGGCGTCATGATCATCCTCGTCATATCCGTATTCATCATACTCGTCTTCATCATACTCGTCTTCATCATACTCGTCTTCATCATACTCGTCTTCATCATCTTCGTAATAATCGGTTTCGTCAGAGTATCTGTCCTCATACCCCTCGGCGTCATCTCCATTATCCTCGTCCGCATCATCAGGGCCTTCATCCCCCCGGGGCCTGTGCACGAACAGATGGAGCAAGTGGCTGTGATGCAGGACAAATGCGGCTGCCAGCATGAAAAGATGGGTATAGAACACTCCTACTATGTAATAGTTTCTTTCAAGCAGGTATCCGGCATTAAACCCAAACCAGCACAGCAGTCCGGTCAGCAGAAGTCCCATCAGCAGCAGGTAAAAGTCCTTAAGCATCGCCTTCACCGCATCCACGAAGTCACCGAAGGATGCGTCAAAATACACGAAACGTCCAACCATGAGTCCGAGGTAATACATCATGACCGGATTGTATTCGCTCTCGTCCCCCACGTGGTTCAGGATCACCAGTATGATGATCACGTAAAACATGCCCAGCATCCTGATGGTCGCCTTTTCGGATTTCGGTACCGCCTTGATCCGTATGAACACCTTATCCAGGATGGAGTTGAGCACGCAGGACAGGCAGATGAGCAGCAGCAATACGAAATCCCTGCCGTTGGACCACGCATCCATGAGGACCTTTAACAGCGGTCCGGGAGTGCCCGCTCCGCTCTGCAGCAGTCCGTACACGTGATTGATGATCACGTATGCACACGAGAACGACATGACGGAGGTTCCTGCCATGATCATCTCATACAGCCGCTGGACGCGGTCCCGTGACCGCCTGAACGTCAGTCTGTCGCGCTCATCCTTAGGCATGCCTGAGAGCGAAAGCCTCGTGAATATCATGATCAGGGCCGCACACGCCGTAACTCCCGCAAATGCCAGGAGAAAAAATATCAGTTTTTCCTTCCATCCGAAATCCGGATTAGTGTAAGCTTCAATCGTCATGGGTTGTCAGCTTCCGATCCCATATACGTCGATGACAATGCGAGGTGCTTATCCGTCAATTTATGCGTTATGACCTTTGTTTCCTTCTCTTCCATCACCTCTTCCGCCATCTTCGAACTATTTTTCCGGCTTCTTAAATTCTACAACGACGGCATCTTCGTATTCATCGAAATATGCCCCCTCGTCAATGATCATCTCAGACGTGCCCTCATCGACGTGAACCTTATTCATGTAGTCACGTCCGCCGTAGAAAAGCACGTGATCCAGGCACGCCAGCGGAGTGGCCGTGCCGCCTCCCGGCAGATAACCGTACCGTATGATGTTTCCGTATTTGTCATAGCCATATACGGTCGCCTCGGATGCCGCCATCGTGCCGTCACCATTGTCATATACGTTCTCCGATGACGTGATCAGCATGGCGTCCTTGAATTCATCCATGTCAGCATATGCATAACAGCAATCCTCCGACATGTACTTAAGGATGGTATCGAAGTCATACACGTCCCAGGTAATGGAATCGATTATGCCGGCCATCCGGTCGGATACTTCCATGTTCATGTCTTCATCTTCGCCATTGTGTCCCAGCATGTCAAAGATCAGGGCACCGTCCATGTAATCCCTGGCTATGGCCGTCTCATACATGCCGGATCCGTCCTCCGCGGGCGGCAGCATGGCCCAGTAGCCCGTAGCGTACTCGGCACCCGGGAAAGGTCCCTGATTATACGTAGTCGCATCACCCCAGCTCTCTCCCAGTTTCTTTATGGCTTCCTCTGCCCCGCTCTCCACCACGTACGTCACGGTGATCATGCTGGTTCCGGCCGCCTCGCCCTGATATACTATGAAGGTTTCGGGGCCGCCGGGCGTGATCTCAAACAGGTTAGCGTCATATTTGATGCTCCATCCGTTTGCGTCATGATATACGCTGTTCTCCGGTCCGTTCACGTAGTTCTCGGCACTGAAGGTCGCGGCATCCTCATCCGCAAGCAGTTCAAATACCAAAGGCCTGTCCTCAACGCCCTCAAAGTACCCGTGAACCGTACCGTTCTCATCCATTGCCGTGACGATCAGCTTCTCCTTGCTTTCCTCATCCGCTCCGCCAAAGTTGAACTCCACGCTTCCGTCGGTCTGAACGACGCTGAAGGGTAGCCCGATGCCATTGTTGGCTCCATCCTCGGTCATGCCGGAATCGTCACCCGTAAACACGTAAAAGTAGGTCTTCTCCGGATTCGTCAGTTCTTCGGAATAATTGGCATATACGCCTGCCTTAAAATACGGTGCTCCCGGCACATCGTCCGGCGCGTCTGCCTCCGGGGCATCGCTCTTAGTCGTGACAGCGGCATCTGCTTCCGCGGCAGGAGCCTCCTCAGTCTGCGCTTCCGTGACAGGCTCCTGTGAATCAGCTCCTTCGCTTCCGCATCCGGCCATAAGCATGCCTGACATCGCTATGGCCGTCATTACCGATGCGGCCTTGCTTATGGTTGGTCTTTTCATAATAAACTCCTCCTAATCGCATCATCCCTGATTTTGTTTTTAATCATAACCAAATGATGATACTATTTTACCGAGCCTTTATCAAGTATATTGATTCAGGAAACGCATCCCCTATAATGCCTCTATCCACGAAAAGAATTTATCAAGGCCTTTGTCCTCGGCTCTGGTCTCCAAAAACATTCCGGCCGTGTACCATGAATGCGTATCCTTCTTATCCGTCACGCTGTACAGTTCGCATTCGTTGCCCAGTTCCACGGCCCTGCGGGCAAAATCCTCGGCGGCGGCATAATCGATCAGGCCGTCATACCTGCTCTGGATAAGCAGCATGGGAATATGGTTCCTGCCAATCAGCGCAACAGGCTCACCGTTTCATCTGTCATAATCCTTCTTAAACAGCTCATTCATGTTCATTCCCTCATGGCATGCTTTATCGCCTTCGGAGTACCGCCAGGGCCGCATAGTGCAGAACCTCAAGCCGGGCCGGTGCGATACTTTCAAGAAGCTCCCTGTGTTCCCTGTCCCACTTGTCCAGCTCTTCCTCTGAAAGTGACGCTCCAACGCCCCTGCAGGCTCTCATTCGTCCGTGCCACGATTCCCTGGTAAACGGCACCATAAGATCATATTCCTCATGGTCCTCCGGCTCGAAATATTCATAAGCGATATCCGGAATCCCGATCGGATGCCTTGTTTCCCTTTCTCCCGACCACTTCGAACTGTATAGTAAACGACAAAACGAATTTCGTTTTGCTCGTTTACTGCGCCGGATTTTGGCTGCTTTAGCAGCATAATTCCGTACAAAATCCGTGCGCATCCTCGCGGAGCGGTTATAGTAAGCGAAATTATATATTTCGCTTACTATAACTACGGCGAGGCTTTCTGATGCAGATATCGGGAAAGCAGACAGGCAAGATGATCAGATTAATTATTGACAGTTCCTTACTTTACCTTAACGGAGGTGACGTGAGGATTCGGTCCCTCATACCAGTACAGGAATCCCTCCATGTCTACGACGTCGCCGACCTGCAGGTTCTCAACAGCCTTGTACACGTCGGTGTCAGGACCGCACAGGTAGGACTCAACGGTAAACGAATACGTATTGCCGTTCACGGATACGTTGAAGTACAGGTCGTCGCCCTGCGTGCCGGATCCGTCCCAGTTGTACATGCAGGCATCACCCGCGTCATTGGCCGCCTCGACGGTCATGCCCTTGAATGACACGAACCTGTTCATGTAGTTGATCAGGTCATCGGTGCCCAGCTTGGAAGTCACGTCCTCTGCGGGGGCCACGTAGCTGCCTTCCTCGATCTCATAGGTGGCATCGGTGATCTCAACCTCACCGGACCACTCTGTCTTATATCCCTTTACCTTGATCTTGGTGCCGGGGGTCAGCTTGTTGTATTCTGCCTCGGATACGGGCATGCCGTACAGGAAATATCCGCCCTCTCCGTCCTGGGTATAGAACGTGCCGGCATCCTGCCACCATCCCTGTGCTGCCTGTACGTATGTTTCAACGGTGACTTCCGAATCAACGGGTGCTGCCACGTACTCTGCGTAGGTCATCACGCCTTCGGACTTGGCATTCACGTCCTTAGCGGAACCTGAGCCGCAGGCAGCAAGGCTCAGAGCCATGACGGAAGCCAGCATTACGGACAAAGCTCTTTTTTTCATAATCTCTCCCTCACTTTCACATTTCACATGCCGACACTTTCGGCTACTATGTGACAGCTATATTTTCGGTCAGCATCGCCGGAAACACAATAGTCGCATTATATAAAATCCTTATAAAATCGGCCAAAAAGTTGGGAATTATGTTATGATGATGATGATGACGTTGCGATTGTTTTGGAATCGCAAAGGAACTGTCAATAAATTATAATAAGCGAAATATATAATTTCGCTTACCGTAACCGCTCCGCGAGGATGCGCACGGATTATGTACGGAATCATGCTGCTAAAGCAGCCAAAATCCGGCGCAGTAAACGAGCAAAACGAAATTTGTTTTGTCGTTTACTATAAAACCCGAACTTTGCACTCTCCGTCACGGGAGGATGTGCATTACGGTTCAAGGACATCACCTTTTTCAAGACATCAGGAAATAACCCTTTGGACTTCACGATGCCCCGTTCTAACAGACTCCCTCCGGCAAAATATGATGCCACAAAAAAGCTGACGAAGCTCTTCAGGCATTAATATACCCATAATAACGTTGACTTCGCCGTACGGCTCATTTTATAATTAAAACATACGAAATGAGTCGTACGGCTAATTTTTTTTTCTACGCAACAAAGGTTAAGCCGTACGGCGTAGAGGCGTTTATGAAGATTACAAATTCAAAAAATTTTGGCGAAACCGTAAAAAACAAAAGAAGGCAGCTGGGCTATACCCAGAAATACGTATCCGAATTTACGGGTTTAAGCATAAGTTTCCTTTCTGATCTTGAAAACGGAAAGAAAACGATAGAACTTGATAAGGCTTTAAATGTTGCAAATATACTTGGCCTTGACGTTGAACTGAATGAAAGGGGCTGATGGCATGCGCGAACTAAAAGTCAATATAGAGATAAATGGGATCCAGACACCGGTTGGCGTGATTAAGGAGCCTGACAGGCTGGATTTGGGCCGAAATCACCCGGATGAAAATGCCGAAATTACTCGGATGAAAACGGTAAAATAGCGCATTTACGAGAAAAGTGCCCCTTGTGGGGCACTTTGTTTTTGGTTTATTTTTCGGATAGTCGCCTGCGGATGTCTTCAAGCCTTGCAGTGAGGTCGGCAATCTGCTGGTCTTGTTCTTCAATCTTTTTGTCCTGCTCGGTAATCTTCATATCCTGCTCGGTAATCTTCTTGTCCTGTTGGGCAAGCTTTTCCTCCTGCTCCGTAAGCTTTTCCTCCTGCTCCGTAAGCTTTTTCTCCTTCTCCGCAAGCTTTTCCTCCTGCTCGGCCAACAGCCTCTCCTGCTCTGCGAGACGCTCGCGGCGGTGAATGTCTCCGTCGATTTCTTCCTGGCGCTTCTTGCACAGCTCAAGTATGTCGGGATCGGTAACGCTGCTGTATATGGATTCCGCTGCCGATGCGATGTATGGATTGGTTTCTGCCAACATTCTGACCTCCTCCCACGTGGTGGCCTTGAAAAGCGCCGCCCATTTGTCGATGTCGTATGCCTTGTCTTCTTCTGTTGCCATGTTTATGTGGTTCAATTGTACAACCGACAACGTGAACTTGTCGCTATATTCGTGGCCGGTTTTTATGTTGCGCATGCGATAAGTGGCGTAGAATTCCGGCTGATCAGGGAAAAGCGTGTAGTCCAGGAATCCCACGTGATAAACGGCCTTGATCTGATCATAATCGTCGCCGTGCTTAAGCTGGTTAAATTCCCTGCACAGGTAGGAAAGCGACCTGGGAATCCAGTTTTTCAGGTCTTTTACCTGCATCTCCAGGTTCATCGATGATCCGTCGCGGAATGACACGAGGATGTCCAGCACGAAGGCCTTGTCCAACAGCAAGTGCCCGAATTTAATGGGATTCTGAACCTCCGCGTCGCCTATTGATTCCGGATCAATATGCAGCAGTGAGGCGATTAGTCCGGTAAGGGCTTCATTGTTCTCCTGAAGCACTATATGGAACAGTGCGTCGTTGGTCATGTTGCAGGCGACTGCTCCGGTAGCCTCTGAAAATGGAATGGGTTTAATTGTTTCGTACATGGTTATGCTCCCTTCTGATAAACGACCGTGGTGCTCCCGCATGGCGCGTATCACAAAAAGCGGTACGCCACACAAGTCCAATGGTTAGTGGTGGAAAAAACACTTATGATGGCCACAAGCGGATATTTGTGGCCTCTCAAAAACCAAAATTATCGTTTAGCAAATGGAGCAATGATGCCTGGGTCATGATGAATCCATAAAGAAAACCTAACATCATAATTCCGGCATTGCAATGACGTAAACATAGAAAATATCAGGGCGCAAGGAGCCTGACAGGCTGTATTTTGGCCGAAAACACTGTAATTATCGGGATTGCGAACTATTGTGCATAATCACGAAACCCGTGACCGGATGCGACATGAAATTGCCGACAAGTACAATTACCCGGATGAAAATGCCGAAATCACTCGGATGAAATTGAGGCTAACGACAATGGGTATAAAGTACTGGTTGGAATCGATGATATCGCGAAAACGCCGGACATGGTCAAGTTCCTCTCAATCTGGGGGTCGATGCTTTTGGATGACAAAAAGAGGATATACATTGTCTGTACCGGACTCGCCAAAAACATGGAGGATTTCGCGGATGAGCCTAATCTTACCTTTTTTAAGCGGAGCGATCCTGTTGAAACTCAAGCTTCCCGGGTTTAGGGAGTACGTACTGCCGTGGCAAAGTGATGAAGAATGAGAATGCCGGCAATATTGCGGCCATCCCATACGTGATTTTGTGAGAAATGCACAAATTATGAACGTTTCGTGAAAAAATTTCTAACTCACCCCATTTTTCCCCAAAAACCCCACGAATATTGATAGCAAAGGGATTCGTAGATGATTCGAAGCGAGAAACGAATCCAAAAAACCACTTTACAAGACAGGAGTAAAGCGGTATCATACAACATTAGTAGGGTAAATATTTAAAAACCGTAGCACTTTCTGTGCATTTGTTTATTTTCCCTACTGCAAAACGCCCTACTACAGGCCGGAAACGGCAAACACAACTAAAGAGCCGGTTTATTGGGAAGCTGTCGACGTTAGCGGCACGTTTTCATCCCTGATTCGTAGATTTACTTATGAAGAACCGCCCTTTAGCACGCGAAAGTGATACGCGCGAGGCCAAGCCGGGAGAAAGAAACGCGTACCCCCTGCCGGAAAGGGCATGGCGAACATTGACAAGTGAATAAAGAAAAGCCAAACAAACAACTGACAGTTGTCTTCCTTATATATAAGGAAAGAAATGCCTTACGTAAGGGAGAAATGAAATCACCTGGATTTTCTGATCTGGAAAATCGCGCGGGTTTTTACTGAGCCGTAACCAAAGGGCTTGCGAAATTTACCTTTGGCGGGAAAGGCAATAGGTGAGCCTTTCGGTAACGGCTTAAATTAGCTAAAAATCCGTTTAACATAGATGTAAACCCCTGAACGGAACGGGAAACGGACCGGCCCGGATCAGGCGAGCACCATCAAATGCCCGCCGGAGCATTAAGAAAAGGAGAACTTTCCGAAGGACAAAGTTCCCGATTCGCAGCTCTGATCATGAGCCAAAAGCCCGAAAACCGCACTGATTCAGGAAAACCAAACAAAATTTTAGGAAAAGGAGAATTTTGTAACATGAAAAAGTTTTCAAAAACTTTTG
>CALGGH010000110.1 GCA_937916415.1 uncultured Lachnospiraceae bacterium | reverse complement strand
TGTAGAACTGTTTGCAACAAGCAGGGTTGAAACCTCGGTTACAACTAAGAAATTGTGCTAAGAGGCAAAATCACATGGATTTTTGATGGAGAGACCGAAAACAGGCATACTGCTTCGATAGATGAACAGGGGCTTATCCCTAAGTCCGGGCTTGTATGTGCATCTGTCCGGGGACACGGAGAGTGCCCATAAGGCTGGTCAGAGACATGGCAGACCGGTGATATACGAGGTGATGAGCGGAGACATGCATGGTGACGGCTTTGCCTTCTGCTACAGTTCCTAAACGGAGCATGGCTCACCAAGGCCGTGCCGGCGAGGTATTTGAGGAAAGTGTCAGGATGAAGAATCAATGAGGTAAATCGTGCAAAAGATCCGCTGCGTGGTCGAGAGAATTACATATCAGAATCCGGAAAACGGATATTCCGTGCTCAAATGCCGGGTTAAGGACATGGCCGAATTGGTGCCGGTCATCGGCAACATGATAGATGTAAGCGTGGGTTCCGTGCTTGTATGCGAGGGCACATGGAAGGTTGACGCGAAGTACGGCAGGCAGTTCGTGGCAGAGAACTGGGAGGAGACGCTTCCCGCGACGGTTTACGGCATGGAGAAGTACCTCGGCTCCGGCCTGATCAAGGGCGTAGGTCCCAAGTTTGCCAGGAAGATCGTCCAGAGATTCGGCACGGACACCTTTACGGTCATTGAGGACAACGTTGAAGCCCTGAAAGAGATTGAGGGCATAGGCAGCAAGCGCGTCCGGATGATCGCTGAGTCATGGGAGAGGCAGAAGGAGGTTAAGAACGTCATGCTCTTTCTGCAGGATCACCAGGTGTCCGCCTCTTATGCGGCCAGGATTTATAAGCAATATGGCAATGACAGCATATCCTTGATGAAGGAGAATCCCTACAGGCTGGCGGATGACATATGGGGCATCGGATTCAGGACGGCCGACCGGATTGCCATGAAGCTGGGCTTTGGCAAGGAATCCTACGTGCGCCTGCGAAGCGGACTCATGTATGCGCTTTCGGAGCTGTCAAACGAGGGACACGTGTATGCCGAAAGGCAGCAGCTCGTGGATAAGGCGTCAGAGCTTCTGGAGGTGTCGCCGGAGACGGTCATCATGACCATGGATGACATGCTTCGGAGGGAGGAACTGATCATTGAAAAGGCCATAGTCCGCACGGATGATGACGGCAACAGGATCGATCCGGTCTATCTGCCGCCTTTCTATTATGCTGAGGTCGGCGTGGCAGGCAAGCTGAGGAAACTGGCCTCATCGCCTGCCGGGGACAGGCTGTACGTGAGTCTCATGGAGGCGAGGAGGAGCACCGGCAATGACGCCCTTTCCGTGGATGTGGACGCGATCCGGGCCAGGACGGGCATGGAATATGACGACGTCCAGGCAGAGGCCATCAGGACTGCGGCTACCGCCAAGGTAATGGTTCTGACGGGCGGTCCCGGAACTGGCAAGACGACCACGACTCATGGGATCATAGCCGCATATGGGGCGTATGGCCTGAGGATTCTGCTGGCAGCTCCCACGGGGCGTGCGGCCAAGCGCATGACCGAGGCCACGGGACTGGAGGCGAAGACCATACACAGGCTGCTTGAATGCAAGCCTCCGGAAGGGTATCAGAAGAATGAGGAGAATCCGCTGGAAGGTGACGTGCTGATCGTGGACGAGTGCTCCATGATAGACGTCGTGCTGATGAATTCGCTGCTGAAGGCGATACCGCCGACAATGCGCCTCATCATGGTGGGAGACATAGACCAGCTGCCAAGCGTGGGCGCGGGAAACGTGCTGAGGGACGTAATTGATTCCGGGGTCTTTCCGGTAGTGAGGCTAACGAGGATATTCAGGCAGGCGCAGACGAGCCGCATCATCATGAATGCCCACCGTATCAACCATGGTAAGATGCCGGACATATCCAACGGGCGGCAGAGTGACTTCTTCTTCATCGATATGGATAAAGAGGCACAAAAGAGAGGTATTGCAGCGGATGATACCGCGTTGCTGGCAGAAGAGGCGGCAAAGGAGATCGTGGCTTTAGTGGGAACGAAGCTGCCACGGTACTACCGGACACCGCCCAGGGAGATACAGGTACTGACCCCGATGCAGCGCGGGGTGGTCGGGGCTACAAATCTTAACCAGGCTTTACAGCAGGCCATCAATCCCGGAGAGCACGGACTGAAGCGCGGCGGGTTCCTGTTCCGGGCACACGACAAGGTCATGCAGATACGGAACAATTACGACAAGGATGTGTTCAACGGTGATATCGGTGTAATAGAATCCGTGGATATGGAAGACAGGTCGCTGGTAGTGGATTTTGACAGTAAATCGGTCGAGTACGATGTGTCCGAACTGGATGAGCTGAAGCTGGCTTATGCTACCACCATCCACAAATCACAGGGGTCGGAATACCCGATCGTCGTAATCCCGATCCTCATGAACCATTTCGTGATGCTGCAGCGGAACCTGATCTATACGGGCATAACGAGGGCAAAGAAGGTGCTCGTGATCGTCGGCACGAAGAAGGCGCTTGCCTATGCGGTGAAGAACGTCACGGTCACGAAGAGGAACACCCTGCTGAAGGAACGGCTGGCGTAAGCTGCTTTTCTTCCCGGTCTTCAAATTTATGCATTTTCAAGTCCCATTCTTTCCCGGATCTGTGCAGTGATCTCACCGCAGGCGTCCGTATCTATGTTTGCAATTGCATCAAACAACGGTTTGATGAATTCCCGTACCTCTTCCGGATAGGCATACCCGTTCATACGGTCCATGACCTCTTCCATTCCGTCCATGTCCAGCTCTTCACATCTTTCATCAAGCTGATCTATCAGGCTCATGAGAGCATCCGCATCGATCGGCTCAAGCTGCGACTCATCCCTTTCCTCAGTCGGAAAATACTTTTCAAGTCCGTCGAGAAGAGTCCTGAAGGCTTCCAGCGCAGCATCGTTGTTGGCGCGTATATATTCGATATCTCCGGCCTTGCCGGCCTTTTCAAGGTTTTCCGCGGCGCTGCCGAGCTCTTCCGCACCGATCTGTCTTGAACTGCTCTTCAATGCATGAACTCTGATGGTATAATCGTTCCAGTCCTCATTTGCAAATGCAAGTTTGATACCGTCATATTTTTCATGTCCGGATCTGTAGTATTCTCCCACTATCCTGGAATACAGCTCCGCAGACCCCAGCGAGGAGATGGCCCGTTCGCAATCAAGACCTTCATATTCAACGGAAGCAGGAGTTTCCTCCACGGATCCGTTAGCCTCATCGTCAGTCCCCTCTATTATCTTAGACGGATCCAGCCACTTGCGTATACAGGATACCAGTTCTCTGACCTCGATCGGCTTTGCCACAAAATCATTCATCCCTGCCTTCAGGAACATATCCTTCGAGCCCTCCATCGCATTGGCCGAAAGAGCGATAATGACAAGATCCGTATTGCCGAGCATTTCGCGTATGATGCGCGTAGCGTCGATCCCGTCGATCTCGGGCATCATATGATCCATCAGAACTATATCATAATCTGTCGTGGTCACCATATCAATGGCGGCCTGACCGCCCCCGGCCGAATCGATCCGGCATTTCAGAGGCTTTAACAGACCTTCCGCTATCGTCAGATTGATGAGATTGTCATCCACCACCAGTATTCTGGCATCGGGAGCAGTGAAATCCATTCTGAAGACATCATCAGTCCTGTCTATCAGGTGATCCATATCGGCATCATTGAGTATTCCCACCATACCGAGGGTCGTTTCCGGCCGTCTCATCACACGCAGATTATGCTGTTCGGGAACAAAACCGGAACCAAACGATACCAGTATCACTCCCGTACACTCGGGATGATCATCCAGAAGCTTCTTTACTTTATCGTTATACATGTTTTCTTCAAAGAAAACATAGTCCCGTTTTACGGAAGTGACATATTCGTCAGGCGAGGTGATAACCTCAACTTCCAGGCCGAGCCTTTTCGTTTCCTCAACGAACATGGCCACCATCCCGGGATCCTTGTTAATGATCGTAGCCTTTTTGTTCCCGGCGTTTTCGACCACTATATCGAAGCTGTGATCCAGTATCTCCTGCGGAATGGAAAACCAGAAGTCCGACCCCTTGCCGTATTCGCTCTCAACCCCGATACGGCCGCCCATTGCCTCCACCAGCTTCTGCGAGATCGCAAGTCCAAGTCCTGTTCCCTCAACCGATCTGTTTCTGCGGGAATCAACCTGCTGAAAGCTGACAAAAAGCTTGTTCAGATCCTCTGCCCTGATACCCGATCCCGTATCTCTGACATGATAGGTCAGCATCGTATGATCTTCATCGATATCCTCGCAGGTTACTTCGATCATCACGAAACCCTGACGGGTAAACTTGATGGCATTGTTAGCCAGATTGATAAGTATCTGGCGAATACGCATCGCATCGCCGTTAAGCGCATGCGGTATGTTTGTCCCGGTTATCACAAAAAGCTCCAGATCTTCATCACCGATCCTGGTAGCCAGCACGTTGGCAATATCGTTAAGCTCCGAAAAAGGCTCGTATCTCTCGGCAAAGATCTCCATTTTGCCGGCTTCTATCTTGGAAAAATCCAGAATATCATTGATGATGTTCAGCAGATTTCGTCCGGAGCTCTGTATCTGCGTCAGGTATTCGGTGACATTGTCCGGAAGATCCTCCCTGAGCGCTATCTCGGCCATGCCTATGACAGCATTCATGGGAGTACGGATCTCATGCGACATATTCGCCAGGAAATCGGACTTCATTTTGGATGCAAGCTCGAGTTCCTTGTTGGCCTCCTCCATGATCCGGATCTGTCTGATCGAGGCGGTGGTATCGTGAAGGATATACATTACGCCCAGGCTTGATCCGTTCTCCGTCAGTTCCGTTCTTTTTACCTTAAAGAAGAATTCTTTATCATCATTTACCTGTCTTACCACCTCTATACTTTCTATTTCGGTGGTATCGGACATCCATTCGTCGATCCTGTCGATTCTGCTGAAGCTTTCAAGCAATTCGGTCGGAAGGGTATCCCTGATGATGTCATTCATATGCACGAGATCCTTGTACTCATCGTACAGGATCATCCCGTCACTCATATCGTTGGCAAAGAGATTCATGGACCAGTCTTTAAGTTTGTTGTGAGGATACAGATGAACCATATAATACCCGACAAAAACCACCAGATCCATGAACAGGCACACCACCCATACAGGAAGCTGGCATAATGCGGATAATATCTCCAGAACGAAGAAGACAAGCATCAGAGACAGCCACAGCAGATATCTCCCCCTGAATATACTCCGTGATCTGAATACCCCGGTAACAATTTTGATGAGAATGATCAGGAACCCGATATATGTAAGTATCCTGTAAGTTCTGAAACCGATCAGCGATGCCGAATCCGTGATGTCATATGCGATCCACCAGTTACGCCCGAGCAGTATGTGCTTCTGAAAGAACATAACCCTGGCTCCGAACACCTGCATTACCATCAATACGGTCTGCAAAAAACTCAGCAGCGCTCCCGGCACAATATACAGATAAAAGCTCTTATGTCTGTCAAGCGAAGATGTCATCCAGATCAGTCCAAGACCGATCCATGCATGAAAGATATAGAATGTCACGAGTGCATTCCTGGCCGATGCTATGCCTGCAGCTCCAAGGAGAAAAAAACAGATAACGTCACAACAGACAGTGATTGCTGAAGTGATGATAAAACCGGTATTTCTTCTATTAACTCTGATCCCCGCCACCAGAAACGAAAGCACCGCCGCGGCAAGTATCAGAAACATGATCCTGAAACCTAACATTTCAATCTTACCACTTACTTAAGCTGACTCAGGAGATTTGTGTCATAAGTATCCGCAAATATCTCCGTTGCAGAAGAGGTGGCGGTCTTAAACTCCTCCAGATCCGGGTAGGTAACGTTCATGCCTGCCTCCTGAAGCTTCTGGATGTAATCCTCGGTCTGGGTTCTGATCAGTTCTCTGTCCTTTGCCTGGGCTTTGGCAGCTGCATCCTTCAATATCTGCCTGTCCTCATCCGAAAGAGAGTTCCAGACATCATCCCTTATGACAAAAAGCATAACGTCGTAGCTGTGGTTCGTAATTGCCAGGTTTGACTGTACCTCATACAGATTATTGTTGTATATGACCGGGATCGGATTCTCCTGAGCGTCGAAATCGCCGTTTTTGAGCGCATCATACAGCTTGGTAAACTCCAGTATCCTGGGCTCGGCTCCCAGCATCAGCATCGTCTGCATGACAACCTGATTCTCGGGAGTACGTATGACCAGACCTTCCATGTCGCTTACGGAGTTTACGGGGCCCACCTTTTCGGAAGTGGTAACACACCTGAAGCCGTTGTCATAGTGGCCCAGAACATTGATGTTATAATCCTTAAGATTCTTTTCGGCCTGTACCTCGATATCCCCGTCAACAAATTCCCAGGCCTGATCAAAATTGTCAAAAAGAAAAGGGAACGCCGAGATCCCGGCATTGGTGGAATAGGTGGCAAAATTGCCGGCACTGGACGCGGTAATATCTACTTCACCGTTTACGACTCCGCTGATCAGGTCCGCATCCGAACCGAGCTCACCGTCAGAATGGATTTCAATCGTTATTCTTCCATCCGTGCCTTTTTCAACTTCTTCCTTAAAGAGCTCCGTTGCAATAACCCTCGGATCCGACGCCGCGGTTGAGAAGCCGGCCTTCAGAACCAGTGAATCACTGCCGCCGTCTCCCGATGAACCGCAGCCGGTCAAAATGATCCCCGCTGCCAGAACAGATGTCACAATCGTCATTATTCTTTTCATGCTGCTTCCTCCGTACGAAAAAACTGTACCACTGCACATAAAAGCAAAGAAGTATTAAAAATTGTACATGGCCCCAGGCACCACGGACGGGGCTGGCCATGTCCGGAAATACATGGATGTATTTCCATGGCCCCAGGCACCACGGACGGGGCTGGCCATGTCCGGAAATACATGGATGTATTTCCATGGCCCCAGGCACCACGGACGGGGCTGGCCATGTCCGGAAATACATGGATGTA
>CALGGH010000109.1 GCA_937916415.1 uncultured Lachnospiraceae bacterium | reverse complement strand
GCTCCTCAGCGGAATCAATGACGTCCACGCCCTTGTCATGCAGGTCGTTCACCACCATCTGATTGTGGATGATGGGTCCGTAGGTATATATTTTTCTCCCGGTCTCGGCCAGTTCGTAGACCTTGTCCACCGCCCTTTTCACGCCGAAGCAAAAACCGGCGGAAGCAGCCGTTTCCACTACCATGTTCTTCTCCCGTTCCTGATTCACAGTGCGGCCCTGACGATCTCTATGATCCTGTCCTTCACCTCGTCAATGGTCATGTCGGACGAATCCACGAGGACGGCGTCTTCTGCCTGCCGCAGCGGCGCGATCTCACGGTTCATGTCACGCTCGTCACGGTCGATTATTGTCTGCCTGATCATCTCATAATCGGGAGCCTCGCCCTTTGCCGTCAGCTCGTCATAGCGTCTTTTGGCCCTGACGTCAGCGGACGCGGTCAGATAGATCTTGGCCTCTGCATACGGCAGGACGCAGGTGCCTATGTCCCTGCCGTCCATGACCACGTCGTTCTCGGCGGCCAGCCTGCGCTGCGTGTCGAGAAGCGTTTCCCTGACCCTGGGGATCCTCGCGACTATCGATGCCATGTTGCCGGTCTCCTCGGTACGAAGGAACGCGGTTACGTCCTCGTCGTTGATGAAGACGTGCTGTGCGCTGCCGACGTACCTGACGTCGGCCTTCACCCTTCCTGCTTTCTCCGCGATCGCTTCCTCGTCGCCGTCTCCGTATCCGAGGCTCAGCATGTGATGCGCGACTCCCCTGTACAGGGCTCCCGTGTCCACGTAAATGTAGCCAAGCTCGTCAGAAACCTGCCTGGCAATGGTACTCTTGCCCGCTCCTGCGGGTCCGTCAATTGCTACGTTCATGTCACCATCCTATTCCCGCGCCGGCCAGATACCCCGTAGACCATGCGATCTGCAGGTTATACCCGCCCGTAAGCGCGTCCACGTCCAGCATTTCGCCGGCAAATTTTAATCCCTCCACGATCCTGGAGGACATCGTCGAGGGATCGACTTCCTTTACGTTCACTCCTCCGCCCGTGATTATCGCCTCGCCAAAGCCCGCGACGTCCGTCACCTCGACCGCAAGGGACTTAAGCACGCTGACTATGGCCATCCTCTCCTCAGACGTGACCTGATGAACCTTTTTGTGCGGATCGATGCCCGAACGGTCAACTATCACGGGGATCAGGCTCTTTGGCAGCAGCCTGTCCAGTGAATTGTCAAAATCCTTGTTTGAATTGTCCCTAAAGTCCCGCTGCAGCCTTTCGTCCAGAGTCCTTACGTCCAGCGCGGGCTTTAGGTCTATGCGCACCTCGTCGCCTTTTTCATACCTGCTGCTCAGGCTTAAGATTATCGGGCCGCTCAGGCCCTCGTGAGTAAAAAGCATCTCGCCGAACTCCGAAACTGCCTGCCTGCCGTTCCTGTACAGTGACGCGGTCACGTTTTTAAGGGACAGTCCCGCCAGTTCATGAACCCACGCTTCCGGACTGATGAGCGGCACGAGCGAGGGCCTGGGGCTTATCACCTCGTGTCCGGCCCGGACGGCCAGTTCATATCCGTTGCCGTCAGAACCCGTCGATGGATATGATGCTCCTCCGCAGGCCAGTATCACCCAGTCAGCGAACAGCCTGCGGCCGTCATTCGTGATGACTCCGGTGACCCGTCCATCCGACTTCTCCAGGCCGGTAACGAACGTGCCGAGGAGCACTTTGACCCCAAGGCTTTTTAGCTGCCCGCTGATCGCGCGGATGACGTCGGACGCATGGTCGGAAACCGGAAACGCGCGGTTGCCCCTTTCAATCTTGACGGGACACCCCGATGACTCGACCAGGCGTATCATGTCCGCATTGTCCCACGCGTTAAACGCACTATACATGAATTTCGGATTGTGAACGATCTGGGCGTAGAACTCGCCGATCGAACCGGCATTGGTCAGGTTGCACCTGCCCTTGCCGGTGATGTACACCTTTTTGCCCAGCTTCTCATTGCGCTCCAGGAGAACGACCTCATGTCCGCATGACGCGGCTCCATATGCGGCCATCATGCCGGCGGCACCGCCGCCCACCACCAGGACCTTCATCAGTCTTCCTGGCGCCACAGGGGCACGTTCAGCATCGGTTCATCTCCTATGAAGTTGATCTCGTCGTTGAGGTAAACCTGATAGTTGTTCCAGGCAAATTCAAGCTGTTTGAGATTCTCGCGCGTGGAATTGGGCGACTTGAGGACCAGGGCAACCACCAGGGCGTTGATGACGCTCAATGGCGCAACCAGCGAATCCACGATCGAGACCATGTCGCTCCTGGCCAGCAGGTTGCACGAGCTGTACAGGTTCATCGGACTGTACACGGAATCCGTGATGGTCACGACGTTGGCGTTCCTGTCCTTGGCAAATTCCAGGGCCTTGAGCGTACGCATCGAATATCTGGGAAAGGATATCCCGACCATGCAGTCCTCTTCGGATATCCTGATCATCTGTTCAAACGTCTCCGTGACGGAGGTCGTGTCCACGAGTATCACGTCCTGACGCACCATGTTGAGGTAGAAATGCAAAAACCTGGCCAGAGGCTCGCATGACCTGAGTCCCATGACGTAGACGTGCCTGGCTCCCAGCATAAAGTCGACCGCGGTCTCAAACGCCACGGGATCCAGGTTCTCTATGGTATGCTGGATCTTCTCTATGTCAGAACCCAGCACCGAATTCAGGATGTCGGACTGCGAGCTCTTGCCGTACCTCACGTCCATCCTCGACACCGCCGACAGCTTGTCCTGAATGAATGCCTCCAGGTCACGCTGAAACTCAGGATACCCCTCATATCCTATGAACGAGGCAAACCTGACGACGGTTGACTCGGACACGCCCACTTCCTTGCCGATCTTGGCGGCGGTCATGAAGGCCGCCTGCTCAAAATTGTCATAGACGTAGCTGGCTATTGCCTTCTGGCCCTTGCTCATGCGGGCGTAATTTTCATTTATCCTCGTAATGAAGTCTTTTTTGAATTCCATCAGGCGAATACCTTTTCAGCATCCTCAAGGAGCTTACGCGTGGCCTCCGCGTTCAAGTCATAATCATCGGTCAGGCACATGCAGGCGCTGCCATGTATCAGCATCCACATCTTCATGAACAGGCTCTGGGGATCAGTGCATCCCTCTTCCTTGGCAGCGGTGATCTGATTCAAAAGAAATCCCGTCTTGCCATTCAGAAGCTCGACGAGGCTCTTGCCATACCTGTTGGCCGACAGGAAAAGAAGCCTGAATATCTGCTTCTCATTCTGTGCGAAGCTTATGTAGGCAAGCCCCAGGTTGACGAACGGGATCGTGCTCTCCGCGGGATAGTTTTCGCAATAGTCGCTGAATATGTCGGCCGACACGTTAAACACGTCTTCATAGAGCTCGTCCATGTTCTGATATGCCCTGAATATGGGCTGAGTCGAACATCCGGCTTCCCTGGCAAGCTTCCTGGCGGTCAGGGCCTCCGCCCCCTCCCTGCGGAGAAGCGAGATTGAAGCATCGACTATATTCTGTTTGGTGATGGAAATAGTTCTTGGCATAATACCTCCCGAATACATAAGAAATACTTATGTTAACTTATAACAGATGTTATTATAATTCAAATAAAAAACCCTGTCAACACGTAATTGACAGGGTTTTTGAAAATCATGAATTATGATCCCTCATCGCATCCGGAGGGACGTTCCACGCATCAGACGGGATAGCTGCCATTCTCCTTGTCGGCAACGGAAGCGTCAACTCCGGTCTGCTGTGCCTCGCGGTACTCAAAGAAATCCTTTGCAACCTGAGGGAACAGGGCGTAGCTGAGCACGTCCTCTTCCTGCTGCTTGTACTGCTTCATCTCGGCCTCGATCGAAGCAAGCTCGGGCTCCGTGCGTCCGGTGGCCTCAGCGCTGCGGGCGGTAGACCTGGGCTCTCCGGGAATTACCTTGTCGATAACTTCCTGGTTCATGGGCTTGATGGTCTGTCCATAATTACCCCTGAGCAGGTCCTTGAACTCTCCGGTAGCCATCTTGTACCTCTCACCCATCAGCACGTTAAAGATTGCCTGGGTGCCGACGATCTGTGATGAAGGAGTAACGAGCGGAGGCTCGCCGCAGTCCTTGCGGACTCTCGGGATCTCCTCGAGCACTTCCCTGTACTTGTCCTCTGCATTCTGCTCCTTCAGCTGGCTCACCATGTTGGAAAGCATTCCGCCGGGAACCTGATAAAGCAGGGTCTTGATGTTGACTCCGAGCACCTTGGTGCTCATGAGTCCGCTCTTTAAGCACTCCTCCCTGTAAGGGGTGAAGTAATCGGCAATCTCGGCAAGGATCGACTGATCATATCCGGTATCATACTCCGTACCCCTGAAGGTCTCAACCATGACCTCGGTAGCGGGCTGTGAAGTACCAAGCGCAAAAGGAGAGATTGCGCAGTCGATCACGTCAACGCCTGCCTCAACTGCCTTGAGGTAAGTCATCGAAGCCACGCCCGAAGTATAGTGCGTGTGCAGCTGGATGGGCAGCCTGGTGTTCTCCTTGAGGGTCTTAACCAGCTCAGCTGCCTTGTAAGGAACGAGCAGTCCGGCCATGTCCTTGATGCAGATGGAATCTGCTCCCATCTCCTCGATCTGCTTGGCCGTCTTGGCCCAATATTCAAGCGTATAGGCATCACCCAGCGTATATGACAGGGCTATCTGGGATGAACCCCTGCCCTCCTGCTTCTTAATCTTGTTGGTGGCATCTACTGCCGCCTGCAGGTTACGCAGGTCATTAAGACAGTCGAATATCCTGATGACGTCAATGCCGTTTGCAATGGACCTTTCAACGAAAGCGTAAACGACGTCATCCGCATAAGGACGGTATCCAAGGATGTTCTGTCCGCGGAAGAGCATCTGCAGCTTGGTGTTCTTGAAGCCGTCCCTAAGCTTTCTCAGCCTCTCCCAGGGATCTTCCTTGAGGAAACGAAGGGAAGCGTCGAAGGTGGCTCCGCCCCAGCACTCAACTGCCGCATATCCGACCTTGTCCATCTTATCTACGATCGGAAGCATCACTTCGGTGGGCATTCTCGTGGCTATCAGGGACTGATGAGCGTCACGGAGCACCGTTTCCATGATGCCAACCGGTTTCTTTTGTATTTCTGACATTTATCATTCCTCCTACAATTATTTATAAGACTCAGAAGACTCCAAACACCGCCATGAAAGTACCTGCCGCAACTGCCGTACCGATAACTCCGGCCACGTTGGGACCCATTGCATGCATGAGCAGGAAATTGGTGGGATCAGCTTCCGCACCGACCTTCTGCGAAACCCTGGCTGCCATGGGCACCGCGGAAACCCCGGCGGATCCGATGAGCGGATTAACCTTGCCCTTGGTGGCAATGCACATGAGCTTGCCAAAAAGAACTCCGGCCGCCGTACCGAAGGCGAATGCCACGAGTCCGAGTATGACGATTTTGATCGTATCCCAGTTAAGGAATGCCTCAGCAGATGTTGTAGCACCAACTGATGTACCAAGAAGGATAACTACGATGTACATAAGTGCATTTGAAGCTGTCTCCTGAAGCTGACGAACAACGCCAGACTCTCTGAAGAGATTACCAAGCATCAGCATACCGATGAGCGGTGCTGTTGTTGGAAGGATAAGTGATACTACGATAGTAACGATGATAGGGAATAAGATCTTCTCGAGCTTACTTACAGGACGAAGCTGCTCCATCTTGATCTTTCTCTCCTTCTCTGTTGTGAGCGCCTTCATGATAGGTGGCTGGATGATTGGAACCAGCGACATGTATGAATATGCTGCAACAGCGATAGGTCCCATAATCTGAGTCTGTCCAAGCTTACCAGCTAGGAAGATAGAT
>CALGGH010000108.1 GCA_937916415.1 uncultured Lachnospiraceae bacterium | reverse complement strand
ACTGTTTATAGTAAAATGACATTGTTCAACGAGTGGACTGGAGATGGATCTGATGCATCTGGCCTTACGTTGACAAATGCACAAAAAACAGTGCGTCTTGATGCCACAACCCCTGTAATTAGTGATTCGATGACCTACGCTGTTCAGACCTATACAAAGAATGCCGAGGGTGAGGACGTCATTGTTGGCGGGTCGGATGCCGCAAATGTTGCCGGAGCATCTTCAGGAAGCAAAGTGGGAACGGCTGGATTCATTAAGGAAATTACTTATGCCATCACTCCTAAGGCCGGAACCAAACTTCCTAAGCCTTATGTAGGAGCAAATGCAAATGTAGGGGGCGGATCGAGTAACGGATATAAGCTGGATGATTTCAAGGTAGCAGAAAATCTGACAGTGACGGCTACCGTGACCTTCCAGGATAACTCCACGACGGTTGTCACCGATACGTTAAAAGTGCTTGACCAGACATTTGGATATGTTGCTATTCCCGTTGTCACGATAAATGGAGTGGACACGCCTAATATGTCTTCATTCAGTCTTGAAACTAAGGCTAACGGAATTAGAAACGCAACCATCAAGTGGAATGTATATGAGAAAAAACAGGCGAACGTGACGCTCAGCACCGCTGACTATGTGAAGGCTGCGCTTGAAGCAGAGCAAATTACCCCTGTTGCCACATCAGATGCCATATACGCAGATCCTGCAATCGCAAACAATACGGATAGCGCATATGCAACGATTACAGGAACGAACTCCGTTTCCGTAACTGCCAAGAAGAAAACTTCCACCGGAATTACAGTAACTCCCGTAATAACGGTAGACGGCATGCCGGTTTCAGCGGCGCCCGTGACAATCAATGTGTATAATGAGCTTACGCAGTATACCGCGCAGGTAGTCATTAATGACGATTCAGGCGAAGCCATCACGGATTACAAGTATCCTCAGCTTGCAACCGGAGCACTCAGTAAGATGACTCCCGTGACCAAGAAGGCTACCGTGGCTAGCGCTGGTACGGCAAATGAAGTGTATGAGGAATTCACCCTCACCAACGTGACGGAGAACACCGTCATCACGCTTCCCGCACAGGATGATTTCACGGCTGCCACGATCAACCCGAAAAAAGCCCTGTATGGTTGGTCCGTAGCTCAGGGAAGCAACACAAAGTATTACAAGGCCGATGGAACCGAGAAGGTCGCCATTACGGGCGATGCCGTGATTACTGCTCTTTGGGCATACAGATACAAAGAGGCGTCGCTTGGTTCAAGTGATACGGATGACAATAACATCAAGGCAGGATTTATTAACCTTTATAGTGAACTTGGAGATACTCATACGCCCCTTCATTCAGTTAATAATAATAAGCTGAACGGTAAAGGTGCGCTGACTGTTGGCGCAGGCAGGGAAATACAGCTCGTTGTCGGATACATGCCATTGGATCTCGAGAAGGGACCCGATGCAGCCGGTGGGGCACAGTATGGCGAGATGGAATATACCTCCAATGGTCTGGTCATAAGAGCTGCTGAGTACAATAACGTAATAGTTGGGACGGATGGAACTCCAATTGCAAACAGTAAGATTACGGGTAAGGGAATCGGAACCGTGGCCCTCACCGTTGAGTGGACGGATCCTGCTAACGCGACGGCTAAGTTCACTACTTTCGGGACTCGGACTGCAAAGACCGATGGCATTAAGGTGGCTACCCTTGACGTTACTACCGCTGCAGCCAAGACCTTTGCGGTGGATGCTAAAGATATTACGAATCTCGAAGTTGGCATGACGAAGACCGTTGAACTTGACGTTGATCTCCTAAATGCCGATGGAACCAAAAATTCTGATGTAAATAAAAGAAATGAATTTACTGACATCGAGTTTAAGACATCTAATGATGAGGTTGCTACGGTTAAGTGGCACATTGATCCGACAGATTCAGACGTGAATACCGGAGAGAAACATTCGAAGACTAACAATTCATTGGTTTATTTTGAAGTCACCGGCGTGGCTCCAAGCAATAGCCCTGTAACTCTTGTATTTAAAGCCACTGATTCGCAGGGTAATGTTGCCGAGCTGACCAAGACCGTTAACATTACGGTTAAGGCAAGCACGACCGTAATTGGGGCAAAAATATTTAATGCTGTGACCGGAACAGAGGGAGAGGTAGTTGCGGCTGGTGCAAATGCACAACTTCTTGCAGTAGGCAGGAATGATCTTGTGCTATCGGTTAGTGAAAATGGGATGATCAAGAATACGGTAGACAATGATTGGGGAGTTGTCGCAAGCGCATCTGAAACCGTCGTGACGACCGAAGGCAAGGATGTTGATAACGGTGTTTCCAATGGCGCGATAACTTATTCGGGCGGAAAAGCCTCAATTACTCCTACCGGACTCGGAATCAAAGACATTATCGTAACTTACAAGGCTGATACCACAACAAACAAGGAAGTTTCTTATACCAGGACAATCCCCGTAAGCACCTATGTGGCAGTTGCCTTCCATGGACCTGCAACAGGTACTGAGACTACCAATTATGAGGTTTACGATGGGTCCACAAAGATTGAGTCAACAAAGGCTGCTTTTGTCCGCGTTCCTTATGTAAGCAAAACGGCTGCCGAGGTAACGGATGCAACTACCGGAACCCTTAAGTATACGGCATCCACAAAAGGATTCTCCGCAAAACTGACAAGTGCCTACACTCCTTCAGCTGCCCTTGAGTTTAAGGGATGGACTGATACAGGATCATCCATTATTGAAACCGGTGTCACCGCAGTGAAGGCGGATGCTGACATTGAGGATACCCTTACTAATTGGATAAGCACCAAGGCAGCTTCAGATGGTATTTACGATTTGTATGCAGTATTTGGAGCAGAAAGCATCAAGCTTTCCAACCTTCCTGATGAAATCGTGCTTGATGAAGCTACCCTTTCCACGAATCCAACAACCGGAACTGCGGTAAAGGGATCTGACCGCAAGTATGTTGAAATTGGCGTGATGCCGTATACATCCAATGAACAAATTACCATCAAGTTTAGCGATGCTAACAAATTCGTGTATGCTGCAAATTCGGATACACTCCCTGATACAGGTACAACAGGATACGCCACGACACATACCAATAAGTATGCGGGAAGTGATTCAACATTGGCTAAAGGATCAACGACTGGCGGAAGCCGTACGGATGTATTTACTATCGCCAAAATATATGACAGTACTGACCACAGTGAAGATTATGTCGGAACGAGCACTCTCACCATCGTTGCAAATGACGAAGCTGTTAAGGAAATACCTGTTTACCTAGATGGTGAATTTAAGGATGGTACAGACTCGACCGGAGCAGACGTCATCCGCTACATGGAGAGAGGAAAGGTATTTGAATCCGGAACACAAACCGTGAACGGCAAGGTTCACTATTACAAAGATTCCAGACTTGTAACCAAGGGCGTGACTGATGTCACCGTAGATGGCGTGACGAAGAAGATTCTTGTAATTAACTCGGCATGGTTTAAGACCGAAGGCCGTAAGGAATTCGAGAATTCTGCATATCATGTTGACAAGGACGGATATCTGATCACCACACAGACCGTGAAGGTGGGGAATGACACGCGTTACGTGAACAGCGAAGGCGTCGAGGTCACCTACGCAATGGCTAC
>CALGGH010000107.1 GCA_937916415.1 uncultured Lachnospiraceae bacterium | reverse complement strand
TGCGTATTTTTAGACATTTTTATCACGTATTATTGTTGCTGTGTCCGGAGAAACAGGAGGAAAAATGGAAAGAAATGATTTTTTTACAAAGATCGAGAAAGCCGTGGCAGAGTTCATGCCTGAGGCAAACGTTTCGGTAACTGAGGTAATGAAGAACAACGGACTCTTGCTTCATGGCCTGGTCATAAACCGCAAGGAGTCCAAGGTTTCACCCACGATCTATCTTGAGCAGTTTTATGAACAATATGAGGACGGAACGCCCTTTGGTGAGATAGTGCGTAACATTGAAGAGACCATGCGGGAGCATGAGAGGGATGACGTCAACATGGATTACTTCAGGGATTTTGAAAAGGTGAAGGACCGCATAGTGTACAAGATAGTCAATTATGAGATGAACGTGGAACTGCTTGAATCCGTGCCCTACGTAAAGTGGAATGACCTGGCCATAGTGTTCTGCCACGTATGTGACGAATGCATGCTCGGATATGCGACGATCCTGATACGCAACTGTCATCTGGACATGTGGGGGATTGACAATGAGCAGCTGTTCGAGTACGCGCGGATCAATACCCCCAGGCTGATGCAGGACGAGATGACGTCGATGGATGAGGTCCTTAAGGACATCATGGAACGGAATCAGTGCTTTATGCCGCTGCCGGAACAGGGCGTGGACGCGGCCGTTGGAAACATGTACGTGCTGACCAACGCCAAGAGGATATTTGGAGCCACGAGCATGCTTTATTCACGCCGGCTAGAAGAATTGTCGGACAGGTTCGGCACCGGCCTCTACATCCTGCCCAGCAGCATCCATGAGGTAATCATACTGCCTGAAAGCGACACATGTGACGTGGAATACATTCGCGACATGATCAGCGAGGTGAATGAAACCCAGGTAAGCCTGGAAGAGAGGCTTTCCGACAACCTGTACTATTATGACCGCGACAGGAGGGAAATCAGGATAGCCGTTTGAACGCATGACGTATGACGCATGACTGCGTGCCGGCATGCTTAAATGGATCATGGGGACGGTTCTTTTGGTCAAATGCGATCATGGGGACGGTTCTTTTGATCAACTTGTGAATGCTGGCTGTCAAAGAAGTTGATCAAAAGAACCGTCCCCATGATCCCCATGATCGCATTTGACCAAAAGAACCGTCCCCATGATCCTCAGTTAGTGGTAGACATAATCTATCTTCTGTGCTATGATATACAAGTTATGTAACATTTTCGTAACATATGCGCTCGTAGTCTAATGGATAGAACGAAGGCCTCCGACGCCTTTAATGCAGGTTCGATTCCTGCCGGGCGCATTTTTTTGTACCACGGATGGGACAAGGCTGTGTACAGAAATACATGGACGTATTTCTACGGCCAAGTACCACGGATGGGACAAGGCCGTGCACGGAAATACATGGACGTATTTCCATGCCCATTGAAACGGGATCAATGCTTTTGTAGAGGATAATAATGAATACTTCCAATAACAATCTCGTGGAGTTCTTGCGGGAACTTATTCACGGAGTCAAAAAGTACGTGAGCAGGAATCTGAGGATAGTTTTGCCCATCGCCGTGGGCGTATTGGCCGTGCTGGTGTTGATCATCGCACTGGCAGTTCGCGGGTCACGTCCTGCCGAGGAACAGGCGGAAGAAGTGAACGCTCCTGAGGTGGAGAAGCTCTCCCAGATCGGCGGCGATGCCGTGATCACCGTTCCTGAGGTCGCGCTGGAGGAGAATGCGTATCCCGAGGTAAATGAGCTCGTGGAAAAGTATTATCAGGCCATTGCGGACGGCGACGTGGACACCGTGCGTTCCATCAATAACAACATAGATGATACGGAGGCCATCCGCATCGAAGAAACGGCCAAATACATAGACAAGTATAATTCCATCAAGGTATACACCAAACCCGGTCCCCTGGAGGGCTCTTACCTGGCGTACGTCTATTCGGAGGTGAAGTTCAGTGATTACGACAAGGCACTTCCCGGACTGCAGGCATACTTCATATGTACCGACGAAAGCGGGAATCTCTATATCAATTATGGCGATGAGAGTGATTCCGTGGCCAATTACATCACGGAGGCGTCCCTGCAGGATGACGTCGTGGACCTGAGCAATGAGGTGACGGTCAAGTACAACGGCATGCTGGCTGAGGACGAGAACCTGCCTGTATTTCTGATGGACCTTACAGACAGCGTGGACACTGCCGTAGGAGAGGTGCTTGCGCAGGCAGAGGGTGATGAAACGGCTCCAGCGGAAACTACGGAAGCCGGCGCGGATGAGCCCACTGAAACATCCACGGGAGGAGAGATCACTAAGGAGGTCGTGACCACCGTCAAGGCCACCACGACCGTCAACATACGCAGCTCGGATTCCGAGACGGCCGACAAGCTGGGCAAGGCTTCGGAGGGTCAGGAATTCAAGCTCATAGAAAAGAAGGGCAACGGCTGGAGCGAGATAGATTATAACGGCAAGAGCGCGTTCATCAAGACGGAGTTCCTGGAGGACGGCAAGACGGAGACCGTGATCACCGTGAATGACGGTGATTCACAGATGTCCTCTGATGATGCTGCGACGGCCAAGGCTGATGACGCTGATAAAAAGGATGAAACCAAGACGGATGCTGCCGCTGCTGATTCCGATTCCAAAACCAAGGATGCCACGGCCAAGACCGACGATTCCAAGACTAAGACCGCTTCCGCCGATCCTGAGAAGACTTCGGGTACCGTCATCGTTCAGGACAGCGTGCGCATCAGGTCCACGCCAAGCACGGACGGAGATAAGATCGCCACGGTATATGGCGGTGAAAAACTGGAACTGATCGAGAAGATGGACAATGGATGGTCCAAGATAAAATATAAGGGACAGGTTGCATACGTTAAGTCTGAGTACGTGAAGTAACTCCTGACTGATGAACACGGATTGGTGGTATCGTGGTTTCGATTAAGGACATTTCTGCAGCATGCAACGTCAGCGTGGCTACGGTCAGCAAGGCGCTTAACAATCAAAGTGACGTGAGCGAGGCCACGAAGGCCCGCATCAGGGAGATGGCTCGTCAGATGGGCTACGTGCCCAATTCGGCCAGCAGGTCCCTTAAGCTTAAGTCGACGTATAATCTCGGCATTCTATACGACGAGGACACGGGCAGTGGTCTCAAGCATGATTATTTTGCCCATGTCCTTGAGGCGTTCAAAAATTATTCCGAACGGCAGGGGTATGACATTACCTTTGTGAACAATCAGTCTTTTGGCGACAGCAACATTACTTACCTCGAGAGATGCAGGTACCGCAACTTTGACGGGGTCATACTGGCGTGCAGTGATTACAACAATCCCCAGATAATGGAGGTCCTTGATTCTGACATAGCTGCCGTCACGATAGACTATGAATATCCCGAACGCAGCTGCGTCATGTCTGACAATTATGGCGGAATGCGTGATCTCGTGGAATATGCGTGTTCGTTCGGACATCGCAGGATAGCCTACGTGCACGGCTCCGATTCTTACGTTACCAGAACCAGGATCAACAGCTTCATTGAAACCTGCAATGCACTGAAGATAGGAATACACAGGGGGTTCCTGATCGAGGGCGCCTACCGTGATTCCTATGCGTCTTATTCTGCCACGGAAAAGCTGCTCGCCCTGGACTTTCCTCCCACGTGCATACTTTACCCTGATGACATGGCAGCCATCGGCGGGATCAATGCGATCAGAAGGGCCGGCTTTAAGATCCCGGAGGACGTCTCGGCCGCTGGATATGACGGAGTGGAATATGCCCATTATTACGATCCTCCGCTCACCACGCTCAGTCAGGACAGAGACAGATTGGGCCGGGAAGCGGCGGCGACCCTTATAGAACTGATCAAGAAGAAAGGGAAGGCAGAGAGAAAAAAAATACTGATCCCCGGCAGGATTTTTGGAGGCGGCACCATAGGCCCGCATCTGGATATATGACCGAAAACGATTAAGAATATCCAATTTGAACAAATCAAATCAAAAAGTTGTTGTATTTTTTTGTGTTTATTGTATAATATTCCTTGTTAGGGCTTGCTTGCCCATAGCAAAAACTATTGAGGGAGAGGTGACTTATGAAGGTAAAAGCTTTTTTGGAGAACACGTGGAAGCATAGGGCACATGTGATCATGGCCCTTCCCGTATTCCTTGTCATGTTCTTCATCTTCTACGTACCCATGGCCGGTCTTGTCATGGCATTCAAGAAATTTGACTATACTCTTGGCATATGGAGAAGCCCCTGGAACGGACTTGAGAATTTCAAGGTCCTGATCGCATCCAAGGCTTCGTTTGTTTCCATGACCAAGAACACGATCATGTACTATATAATATTTACCGCACTTGGAACTTTCCTCAACGTCGTGCTTGCCATAGCGATTGACCAGTGCGTGTTCAAGAAATGCAGCAAGGTTATGCAAACGGTCATGATCGTTCCGGTATTTATCTCTTTTGCAGCAGTTCAATTCATCGTATACGCATTCCTGAACAGCTCGACAGGAATTCTGGTGAGTGCTCTTGGCATTAAGACCAGGTTTTACTCGACGGCCGGCACTTGGCCCGCGATCCTGACGATTGTCAAGATGTGGAACAGCGTTGGTTACGGATCGGTTCTGTACATGTCAGTGCTTGCCGGCATCGATACCGAACTTTATGAAGCCGCACAGATCGACGGTGCCAACAAATGGAGACAGATATGGCACATCACGCTGCCTTCGTTGATCCCCATGGTTACGGTCATGCTGCTTCTTTCCGTTGGTAACATCATGAGATCTGACACGGGCCTTTTCTATCAGGTAACGCGTAACTCCGGAGCATTGTATTCAACAACACAGGTTATCGATTCCTACGTGCTGAATGCGATCTTTAAGAATTCCAACTTCGGATTCACGGCTGCCACCTCGTTCTTCCAGTCCGTAGTCGGATTGCTGCTAATGTTATTGTCCAATGGCCTCGTGCGCAAGATCGCACCTGAGAATTCGTTGTTCTGATCGAGAAGGAGGATAGAGAAATGGCTAAAAAAGGAAATAATCTGGATCTCGCTCCTTCGAAGAAGGATAAGGCAGGAATCGGACAGGTCATACTGCTTTTGCTGCTCATACTGTATACGCTTTTCTGTGCGGCCCCCATCTGGGTTACCATCGTGTCAGCGTTTGCGGATGAAAAGTGGCTTACTTCAAACGGATTTTCGTTCTGGCCCGGCAAGTTCTCCATGGTCGGAATGAACTCCGTGCTCCGTTACGGCAAGCAGCTTGCGACGTCGTACGGCATCACGATATTCGTTACGGTTGTCGGCACGTTCCTTGGACTTTTCATCATGAGCATGTATGCGTACGCCATCAGCCGCCGCGAGTTTTATCTGTCGAAGTTTTTGAGCGTGTTCCTGATCATTCCCATGCTGTTCAACGGCGGACAGCTGTCAGGATATATTATTTTCACACAGAATTATCACCTTAAGGATTCACTTCTTTTGTTGATTTTGCCGTTGTGCGTGACGACCATGAACGTTATCATTTTGAGGACGTACATAGTCAACAGCATTCCCAATGAGCTCATGGAGGCGGCCAAAATAGACGGAGCCGGAGAGTACAGGACCTTCTTCCAGATCACGCTTCCCCTGCTCAAGCCTTCACTGGCAGCCGTAGGATTCATGATGGCCACGGCATACTGGAATGACTGGCAGAACGCACTTTTGTACATCGATTCCGCCAAAAAGAAGCCTCTGCAGCTGCTGCTGATCAACATCCAGAAGTCCATAGAAATGCTTCTTAACAACAAGAGCCTTCCTGCTCAGGTTTTGGCGGCGCTTGGCGGATCGGTTCCCCAGTATTCGGCTACAATGTCAACCGTGCTCGTAGTCGTTGGACCCATCATCATAGCATATCCTTTCTTCCAAAAGTACTTTGTGAAGGGTCTTACGGTGGGTTCCGTAAAGGGTTGATGCGCATGGCGCACTCTTAGCGTTGTTTTCTCGGTCCTTTGGACCTTGAAATAAAGTAACTGTTGTAATTCCGCATAAAGATAAAACTAGACGCGGAAGACAAAAGTACGGGAGGTAAAGTTTTATGAAAAGAAAGACCACGAAAGTTGTAGCTTGTGCTCTTACGGCAGCTATGACGATGGGTCTGCTGGCTGGCTGCGGCGCTTCTGATACCGCAGAGCAGGTAGCAGATACCGCAAGCGATGCAGCAGAGACCGTTGCAGATGCAGCAACTGATGCAGTTGAGACTGTAGCAGATGCGGCAACGGACGCAGCAGAGACCGTAGCTGATGCAGTAGCTGATGCAGCATCAGGCGACGCAACCGAGATCAGCGTTTACAGATGTACTTTCAACCTTGCAAGCCCTGATGAGACACAGGTAACCAAGGTTCAGGACGCCATCAACGATTACATCAAGGATAAGATCAACGTTCAGATCAAGCTGACCGATATCGGTTCCGGTGAGTACACCGACAAGGCTAACCTTGCACTTGCTTCTAACGAGATCAACCTTCTTTGGACCGCTTCATGGGAAGGCACCATCGGCACCAACGATCTTGTACCTGCTAACGCAGTATATGATCTGACCGATCTTCTTCCCGGAACTGACCTTTATGCATCCATGGATGAGGGACAGTGGGAAGCTACCAAGTACAACGGCAAGAACTACTTCATTCCTGTATATAAGGACAATGTTGAAGGTTATGACTTCATGTTCCGTCAGGATCTGATCGACGAGTACGGATGGGACGTCACTTCCGTTAAGGAACTCAAGGATCTTGAGCCCATGCTTGCTGATGCAGCAGATGCAGGCCTTAAGTATCCCTTCCTTACCCAGAAGACCGCTATGTTCTATCGTTGGTACATCGATGACTTCGATTTCTTCACTGCTAACGCTTCTTCGAACTTTGTGGCAGTTGATCGTGCTACCAACGAGGTAGTTGATACCGTTCTTACTCCTCAGTACAAAGAGTTTTGTACTCTGATGGCTGAGTGGGCAGAGAAAGGTTACATCTCTGAGGATGACGTGACCAAGACTACAACTGATACCAGTACTCAAACTCAGGATTGGGCTGTTTCATGGTGGACTGACATCCCGGTTAACGACGAGGCAGATGCTCGTTATGGCCAGGACGTTACCATGCAGCCTGCGACTGACAGATGGGCACACAGCACTTCTGCACTTGGTTCTTGCTACTGCGTGACCGCTACTTCTACTCCTGAGCAGGCTCAGGCATGCATCGACTTCATGGGTCTCCTTTACACCGACAGCAAGCTTGCTGATCTGTACACTTTCGGTATCGAGGGTGAGGACTTCACCTATGATGCAAACGGCCAGGTTACTCAGACTTCTGAGAAATACAACCACTCCATGTGGGAGTCAGCTTCCGCAACGATCGTTACTCCTCTTGACAATGAGCCCGCTAACAAGGCTGATCTGTACAAGGATTTCAACGGCGGAGCTAACACTTCCGTAGCAGCTGGTTTCCGTTTCGATGCTTCACCTGTTGAGGCACAGTACACCGCCTGCATGAACGTATTCGATGAGTACGGATTCATTCTTGAGAACGGTGGCGTTGCAGCTGCAGACGTTGAGTCTCAGATTGCAGCTTACCAGGCAGCTCTTGACGAGGCTGGATATCAGGACGTACTTGCTGAGTTCCAGAATCAGTACAACGCTTGGAAGTAAAACTATCTGACAGTTGATTCAAACCAAAACATTAACAAAGATGGGGGCGTCGCGTATGCGCCCCCCTTTTTTCAGTACATGGCCTGTCCCATCCGTGGTACAATTGGCCGTAGAAATACATCCGTGTATTTCTGTACACGGCCTGTCCCATCCGTGGTACAATATATCTCATGAACATTAAACAAGCTAAACAATATATTGAACACATAGTCAGGCTTTATCTCAAGAAGGACCGGTATGGTGATTACCGCATTCCCATAGTCAGGCAGCGTCCCGTTTTTCTGTCAGGAGCTCCCGGCGTCGGCAAGACGGCCATAATGGAGCAGATCGCATCAGAGCTTGGAATTGCGCTGGTCAATTATTCCATGACGCATCACACGAGACAGTCTGCGCTGGGATTGCCGTTCATAGTCCATAAGGAGTATGACGGCAAGCAGGTCGACGTCACGGAGTATACGATGAGTGAGATCATTTCATCCATCCATGACCGCATGGAGGCAAGCGGCATACGGGAGGGCATACTGTTCCTGGATGAGATCAACTGCGTATCCGAGACGCTGGCGCCCGCTATGCTTCAGTTCCTTCAGTTTAAGACCTTCGGCCGGTTCGCCGTGCCTGAGGGGTGGGTCATCGTTACGGCCGGAAATCCACCTGAGTACAACAAGTCCGTTCGTGAGTTTGACGTGGTGACCCTTGACCGAATGAAGTACATGGAGGTTGAGGCAGATTATTCCGTATGGAAGGAATATGCTTCTGACAGAAGGCTGCATGCGGCCGTGACCAATTACCTGGAGATCAACAAGGATGACTTCTATCAGGTGGAGACCACCGTGCGCGGACGCAGCTACGTGACTGCCCGCGGCTGGGAGGACCTGTCGCAGGTCATCGGCCTGTATGAGGAAGAGGGCCTGACGGTTGATGAGGGCCTGATAGGACAGTACCTGAGACATGACAGGATAGTGCGTGAGTTCGGGGCGTATTATGACCTGTACCGGCGTTACGTGTCTGATTATGCCATGGACGACATCCTGGCCGGCAATGCATCGGAGCAGGCCGTTGAAAAGGCTAAAAAGGCCGGCTTTGATGAAAGGCTTTCATTGGTGGGCATCTTTGCGGACAGGCTGCTCGGACGCATAAAGGACGTCATGGAGGAATCAGAGATCCTGAGGCAGTCCTTTAGCATTCTCAAACCCGTCAAGACAAGCGGGAAGCCCGTATATGAAACGGTGGGACGTCTGCTTGCCGTCCGTGAGGACAAGATCAGGCGCAGCCGTGAGTCCGGCGCATATTCGGACAGGGACAAGAGGATCGACAAGTCGCTGCTGGCATTTCTGAGGAGCCTAATGGACGTGATCCCGGTCGGCGAGACTGCGCCTGACCAGGCTTTTGCACCCGTGGAAGCCCGCTTTAATGAATTGAAGGATAAGCTTAGGTCTTCCGCCGCCATGACTTCATCCATGATGGACCACGTATTTGATTTCAGCATCGAAGCCTTCGGCGAGGGCAAGGAACTGATCCTGCTTCTGACGGAACTGACCGTAGACAAGGATTCTGCAGCATTTCTCACTTCCTTTGGCAACGCAGGGTATGCGGAATTGAGTTCGAAGCTCATGATTAATGATCCCGCGGGGAATCTCTTGAATAAAGTGGAGGAACTGAACCTATGATGAAACTGAAATTAAGCAAGATGCCTTTTGGCGGTGATTACAATCCTGAGCAGTGGGATCCGTCCACGTGGCCGGAGGACATGCGCCTGCTTAAGGAGGCCGGCGTGGACATAGTCACCATCAACGTGTTCAGCTGGGCCCTGATCCAAAAGGATGATGACGTATATGACTTCGGCACTCTCGATGAGATCGTAAGGACGGTCACCGAAGCGGGCATGAACATATGCATGGCCACGGCAACCGCGGCCGTACCTGCCTGGATGTCGCGCAAGCATCCGGACATACGCAGGGTTGAATGGAACGGAATGCGTCACACCTTTGGCGGCAGGGAGAATGCGTGTCCCAACAGTCCGACCATGCGCAAGTACTCGCCCATGATGGCGCGCAAGCTCGCGGAGAGATATGCGTCACAGCCCAACATAGTGGCCTGGCACGTGTCCAATGAATATAGCGGAAGATGCTATTGTGAGAACTGTGAAAAGGCGTTCAGGGCATGGCTGAAGGATAAGTACGGAACCATTGAAGCGCTCAATCATGAATGGAATGCAAACTTTTGGGGACATACCTTTTATGACTGGGACGACGTGGTGGCGCCCAACATGCTCAGCGAAGAGTTCGGCGATTACTGGAACGCGCACACCTGCTTCCAGGGCATATCGCTGGATTACGCGAGGTTCCAGTCCGATTCGCTGCTACAGAATTATCGTGATGAATATGACGCGATCAAGAGCGTGATACCGGATGCTGTCATCACGACCAATCTCATGGGTGCCTATAAGGAAGTGAATTATCAGAAATGGGCTCCATACCTGGACATAGCGGCTCACGACAACTATCCCTGGGACGGTGAGTCCGAGTCCAGCGTTGGCTTCACGCTGGATCTGATCAGGGGTCTCAAGGGAGGCCGGTCCTGGTGGCTGATGGAGCAGACCCCCAGCGTGTCCAACTGGTTCGTCAACTGCTCCGTCAAGAGACCCGGCGTGATGAGGCTTCTCAGCTATCAGGCGGTTGCCCATGGCGCTGACAGCGTGATGTTCTTTCAGATGAAGAGGAGCGTCGGCGCCTGCGAAAAATACCATGGTGCCGTCATCGATCACGTAGGTCATGGCGAGACCAGGGTATATCGCGAGGTTCAGGCTCTCGGGCAGGAGCTCGCAGGACTCGGCGACCAGATAATGGGAACCAGGACTCCGGCCAAATGCGCGATAATCTTTGACTGGGACAACTGGTGGGCAGTGGAGTATTCGGCAGGCCCCAGCGCGTATCTCAAATATGCCGATGAGGTCAAAAAGTATTATGAGGCGATGCACAGGCTTCACATATCGGTTGACATAATATCCTGTGACAGTGATCTTTCCGGTTATGAAACCGTGTTTGCTCCTTTCCTGTACATGGTCAAGCCCGGGATTGCGGATAAGCTTGAGCGTTACGTCAGTGACGGGGGCCGGTTCGTGACCACTGCCTTCAGCGGTTACGTCAATGAAAATGACCGCGTGACGATCGGCGGTTATCCCGGCGAACTAAAGAAACTGCTGGGAATCTGGGTTGAGGAGATCGATGCCCTTCCCCAGGATAAGGAAAACCATTTCAGGCTGTTTGACAAGGAGTACCCCGCCAGGATCGTCTGTGACGTCATTCATGCGGAGGGAGCGAGGACGCTTTCGGGGTTTGAAGAGGACTTCTACGCCGGATCGCCCGTCATCACCTGCAATGATTACGGCAACGGCAGGGCATATTACGTAGGTACCAGTTCGAGCGTGGAGTTTTACATGGATTTCATGCTTAAGGGACTTGGCATGAAGGGCATTGACTTCGCGGAGGCGGGACCGGTTCCCGACGCGTACGGGCAGGACTATTCCGACGTAAAATACGTCGAGGCGACGGTCAGGGAGAATGAGGAGCACAGGTTTTATTTCTACCTCAATCATTCCGAGGAAGTGAAGAGGATTTCCGCCCCGGATGATGGCGTAGACGTCCTGACCGATGATGAGTTTCGCCGGGGAGATGAGATCTGCCTGGACAAATATGGCGTCGTGATACTGCGCACCGACAAGAAAGACTGAAACAAAGATGCCTTATGTTGAGATTGACACAAGACTCGGAACGACGGGCTTTGTTTTAAATGAAAAAGAGGCCACGCTGACACACGTGCGGGGAAGGGATCCCGAATTGGAGATTCCTGACGTCATTGAACGCGAAGGGGAATCCTTCGCGGTCACCGCCGTTGGCAGAAAGGCCTTTCTTTCTGACAAATACCTGCATCATCTGACGCTGCCGGATTCCGTGAGGGAGATAGGAGACTGGGGATTGGCGGGATGCCGTAACCTGGAATCCGTGAAGCTGAACCGACAGGTCGTGCTCGGCAACGGTGCCTTCAAGGACTGTGAAAGCCTGGAACAGGTGATCGTGACGGGAGGTGATGTTTCCGTATCGTATCTCCTGGCTGCCGTGATCAGGCTGATGGAAGACAGGTTTCTGTTTAATCTCAGGGAAGCCGGAACCGACGAATGGTACAGGAACTGGGACATGCGGATGATGTCCGTGCTCGGCGAGCCTGATGAAGAGGGATTTTCCGCGCTGATCGCCTGCGGTGAGGAAGATTATGAGGGTAAGGACGGCAATCTGGAAAGCTATGCTTCCTTTAGGAGAAAGCGCAAGATCCGGATATGCATGATCAGGCTGATGCATGACCATCTGCTGGACGATTCCGTAAGAAGGACCATTTCCGATTACCTGATCGAGCACAGGGCTGGCACCGACACGCCGGAAACCTGGCTCGTCGTGCGCGACGAGCATGGCGATGATGAGGAATACTACAGGCTGCTGTGTGACCTGGGCTGCGTTGGTCAGGACAACATAGACGCATACCTAAACGACCTGGGGGATTCGCATCCCGGCATGAAGGCGTATCTCATCAGATACGTCGGCGCAGGAGGGGGCGCCGGATTCCTGGATGACATGGAGTTTTAGGGAAGTGAATTGATTGATAACTTCGAGGCTTTGTGGTACATTAGATAAGGTTAACTACGCACCGGTACGGACGTGCCGGCGCATGACGCATATTTTTACAGGAGAGAAGACATGAACAAGAGACCCGCAGTATTGATGATTTTGGACGGATACGGACTCAGTGACGTTAAGGAACACAATGCCATAGCCGAAGCCAGGACCCCGGTCATGGACAAGCTGATGAGCGTGTATCCATTTGTAAAGGGATATGCCAGCGGCATGTCGGTTGGACTGCCTGACGGACAGATGGGCAATTCCGAGGTAGGACACCTCAACATGGGTGCAGGCAGGATCGTCTATCAGGAACTGACACGCATCACCAAGGAGATCCAGGACGGCACGTTCTTCGAGAATGCCGAACTGCTGGAAGCCGTCAACAACTGCAAAAAGAATGATTCTGCGCTGCACATGTACGGACTCGTATCTGACGGCGGAGTACATTCACACAACACGCATCTCTACGGACTGCTTGAGCTGGCCAGGAGAAACGGACTTAAGAAGGTTTACGTACACTGCTTCCTGGACGGAAGGGATACGCCTCCGGCATCGGGCAAGGGTTACGTTGAGGACCTCGAGGCCGAGATGAAGAAAATAGGCGTGGGCGAGGTTGCCACCGTGCATGGCAGGTATTACGCCATGGACAGGGATAACAATTATGACCGCGTGGAAAAGGCATACAGGGCCCTGGTTTACGGCGATGGAATTGAAGCCGAGAGTGCGACTGCGGGCATACAGGCTTCCTACGACAGGGATGAGACGGATGAATTCGTTAAGCCCACCGTGGTCATGAAGGATGGCAAGCCCGTTGCGACCATAGGAGACGGCGATTCGATCGTGTTCTTTAACTTCCGACCCGACAGGGCCAGGGAGATCACTCATTGTTTCTGTGATGATGAGTTTGACAAGTTTGACAGGGGTGACAGGCTGAAGGTAACCTACGTATGCTTCTCGGACTACGATCCCACGATACCCAACAAGCTTGTAGCCTTCAAGAAGATATCTGTGAATAACACGTTTGGCGAATGGATCTCCGCTCACGGCATGAAGCAGGCAAGGATCGCTGAGACCGAAAAGTACGCTCACGTGACGTTCTTCTTTAACGGCGGAGTTGAGGAGCCCAATGAGGGAGAGGACAGGATACTGGTCAATTCGCCCAAGGACGTGGCTACCTATGACCTTAAGCCTCAGATGAGCGCCTATGAGGTATGTGACAGGCTGGTGGAGTCCATCAAGTCCGGCAAATATGACGTGATAATCATCAATTTCGCCAATCCCGACATGGTCGGCCATACCGGAGTTGAAGAGGCCGCGATCAAGGCAATTGAGGTCGTGGATGAGTGCGTCGGCAAGGCATACGAAGCCCTCAGGGAAGTGAACGGCGTGATGTTCATCTGCGCTGATCACGGCAATGCCGAGCAGCTGGTAGACTATGAGACGGGAGCGCCCCATACGGCTCACACGACCAATCCGGTTCCCTTCATACTCGTTAACGCAGACCCTAAGTACAAGCTCAGGGAAGGCGGAGTCCTGGCTGACATAGTTCCGACCATTATCGAACTGATGGGAGAAGAGCAGCCTTCGGAGATGACGGGCAAGTCCCTGCTCATACAGTAATTGATTTGGCCCATCCCTGATGGGACTTGAGAAATGCTAAATTAAAGGGATTCCGATGGCAACGTGCGGGGTCCCTTTGACTTATTTTGACAATGATACTGATTCACAACGTATCCAAACAGATAAATGACGTTCCCGTGCTGGACAGGGTGAACATGACGATCGCGGAAGGCAGGATGACATCCATTATGGGTGAGAGGGGATCCGGCAAGACCACGCTGATGCGCATCATGGCCGGCGTGCTGCGTCCGGACGAGGGCATCGTCGTCGTGGATGACAGGCCGGTTTTTGACAATCCGCTGATCAAGCAAAGAATGTTTTTTGTTTCAGACGATCCCTATCTGTATGAGCCGGGACGACTCTCCGGGCTCAGGTCATTTTATGCGGATACGTACGGAAGGTTTGATGATGCGCTTTTTGACGAAGTCCGGACTGAGTTTGAACTGGCTGACGACGTCAGAAAGGGAAAGCTCCTTCTGGAGCGCAAAAAGACTTCCCTGGCGATTGGAGCGTGCCTCAGGGTCTCCTATCTGCTGATAGATGACCCGTTTGCCGGGATCAGCCGTGACGAATCGGCTGTCATGGCGGACATGATGCGTTTTTCGCGGGACCGTGCCGGCTGTGCCGTGATATGCGCCTGCCAGGAGAGCGAAGCGTCACTTTTGGGAGCAGATTTCGGGGAAACGTTAAGGAGCTGATCAATTCAGTGCTTTCCGAGTGCCACCCTGCCGGGAATGGATGCGTACGTATATGTGCAGTTTTTTAACTTCTCTACGATCCAACCTCAAAAGAAGAAAATGGCTTTGGCCCGTGTGCGTCCTGCTTACGCTCGGGGCCTACGTCGCATATCCTTTTTTGGTGAGCAGGGGAACCTTCGAAACCGCCGGAACTGATCATGCGCCTGTCGGAGTCGTGACCGGAGCGGTTACGGGATTACTGTCCATGATGATCGCGGCACAGGGCTTCGGTTATCTGCATGATGCCCGCAAGGTCAACATGTATCACAGCCTCCCGATCACGGTCAAAAGAAGGTTCTCGCACATTTATCTCGGAGGCCTGCTGATCTTTGGCGTGGCACTTATGTTTGCGCAGGCCTGCGGTCTGGCATGCGCAGTCCCAAATGGCAGGACCGGCGGAGATTATTATCCCCTCAAGCTGCTGATGGGACTGGTCATCACCGTACTGTATTTTCTGTGCATATATCATTTCACGATATTTGCCTTTTCGATAACGGGCCATTCGCTGATGGGCATACTGGTCGCCGCCGTTCTCATCACTTACGTAGATCTGTGGCAAAGGGTGTATCTCACTTCGCTGCATTTTGACGCCTATTCGCAGTTCTTTTCGGGCAAGCACGCTGACATATCGATAGTGGACCTGTATTTTCATAACATAGTCCTGATCACTGACAGGGGATCAAACCTCTATCTGTCATTCATTGCCTTTTGCAAGAGCGGCGCACTGCTGCTCATATGGTGCCTGATAACCTTCGTGATGGCCAGGCGCACCTATGTCGGCCGTCCTGCCGAGAGTTCGGAAAAGCTCATTGCCTTTTATTCATCCCACATGCTGATCAAGCTGATGATAGTCGTGCCCGTGGCACTCCTGATGGGAGAGGCCACTCGTGAGAGTTTTTACCTGATGCCTGATCTCATGCAGGTGATCAGCATGATCCTGACGGCATACGTCGTTTCGTTCGTGATAGAATTCGTCTTTGAGCAGTCCGCGTCAAAGGCATTTAGGGCAATTGGAAGCTACGTGTTTGCCCTGGTGGCGATATTCGGGGTATTTGGTGCATTCAGGCTGTGGGAGGCCAGGTTTGACGGGTACGTGCCGGAGGGCGATGAACTGGAATCATTTGCTGTCTTCAATCCGCTTAACAGCTATTATTATTACTTTAACATAGAATTTGATGATAACGGACGCATACTTAGATACGTGGATGCTCCGGAATATGCCAAAAATGAGATGATCCTCACGGACGTGGATGCCGTGCTCCGCCTTGCGCACAAGGGTCTGGAGACGGACTATCATGACATGAAGTCACCGCTGCCGCTGCAGGTTTATTACCGGCTAAAGGGTTCGGCACCCACAATGAGGCAGATCTGGGTCGACATGGATGATGAGGAAAACAGGACTTTTTTGAACCGGATCATGGGACCTGCCTACTACAAGATAGGGATATGGCAGTGCATGACCGAAGACGTGCCGGAGGGCGCGGAGGTATATGAAGTCAGGTACGTGGATTCAGACACGAGGGCGGCCATAGTGCTCGGAACCGACGAGCAGGCGGCTAACGACATGATCCATGCCTGGAGGAATGCGATGGTCATGTTTGACTATGATCACGTGAGATATTCGG
>CALGGH010000106.1 GCA_937916415.1 uncultured Lachnospiraceae bacterium | reverse complement strand
GGAAGTACGATGCATCCGGGCTTGCCTGCAGGTACGTGTCAGACTTTGCCAATCCTACCACTGCAGGCAAGCCCGGATGCATCGTACTTCCTCACCTGGGAGCTTCCACCGAGGAGGCAGAGGATAACTGTGCCGCCATGGCCGTCAGGCAGATGAAGGACTATCTCGAGAACGGCAACATCACCAACAGCGTTAATTTCCCCGGATGTGACATGGGAGCGTGCGAGAATGCCGGACGAATCGCGGTACTGCACAAGAACATTTCCAACATGATCGGCCAGTTCACCAGCGTGTTCGGTTCATCCAAGGTGAACATTCAGGACATGACCAACAAGTCCAAGGGTGACGTGGCATATACGCTGATCGACGTGTCTGATCCAGTTTCGGGTGACATCATCGACAAGATAGGCGCCATAGACGGAGTGTTCAGGGTTCGTAAAGTAAAATAAAAGAAGATAGAATAGAATAAAAACAAATAAACAGGCTTTAATAAATGTCTCCCTTCTGCGGCCCGTCAGTCCTCGTGCGGGAGACATTATTAATGCCTGTTATTTTATTTATGCCATGAAACGGGTGGCGGCAGTAGGTGAGGGAGACATTGTTGATGCCTATAAAAAATTACTCCATTACTTTAATTGACGAAGTTGGCGATGTCAGCAAAGGTCTGGGGTTTTTCGCCCAGATCATCCTGCAGCTTCTTTTCGGCGATGACGCCCGCTTCGCTGGCCAGGTCCATGTAGAGGATGAACATGTCCTCGAGGGACATCTTTTCTTCATCGGCGATCTCCTGCATGATGGGCTTTAGGGTTTCCAGCTGGAAGCTGACCGGAGTTTTCTGCGGATCGATGTCCGCCAGGTGTTCCTCTGCATATTTGTTGATCCTCTGTAGTATTTTTGCATTCTTTTCAGTCATTTTCTTACCTCTGTATTATTTTATAGTTCTACGCCCCGGTCTCATGGATGAGACCAGGCATGTTTGGAAATGCATGGATGCATTTCCATGCCCAATTGTACCATATTTTGTTTCATTTTATTGTGAATGTACGTTGATTTGTGTTAAAATTTTTATATCTTTGTAAAGGAGAGGAATCATGGCTGACGTCAGACCTTTTAGGGCATTTCGGCCCGCAGCCAAATACGTTACGGACATAGCGTCCCTGCCTTACGACGTATACAGCAGGCAGGAAGCATACGAGCTCACCCGCGGCGATGAGCATTCTTTTTTGCGCATCGACAGGCCGGAGACTCAGTTTGAGCCGGATCACGACATGTATGCGCAGGAGGTATATGAATGTGCCCGCGACATGCTTAAGGCCCAGATTGAGGCTGGAGAGTTCGTTCAGGATGCCGTGGCGTCATATTACGTATATGAGCAGACCTTCCGCGGGAAGGTTCAGACCGGGATTGTGGCCACCAGCTCCGTGCAGGACTACGTGGACGGCATCATCAAGAAACACGAGAATACCCGTGCGGACAAGGAGGCTGACCGCATAAGGCACGTCGACGTATGCAATGCGCAGACCGGCCCGATATTTTTGGCATACAGGCGTAATGAGATGATCGAGGGGATCATCTCGCGCATCAAGGAGACGCCTTCCTTATATGACTTCGAGAAGGCGGATGCCAGGCAGCGCGTCTGGATAATGAATGATGATGACGACGTAAAGGCGGTGAGCGAAGCCTTTGGGCGCATGGATTCGATATACATTGCTGACGGACATCACAGGTGCGCGTCGGCGGTGAGGGTGGCACTAAACAGGAGGAGTGATCCCACGGTCCCCGAGGATTCGGAAGCGGAGCATTTCCTTTCCGTGCTTTTCCCGGACAATGAACTCATGATCATGGATTACAACCGCGTTATCAAGGACTTAAATGGATTGTTCGAAGATGAGTTCCTGGATAAACTGAGAGAAACGTATGAGGTGTCATCATCCGAGGGCATGGTTCATCCTGATCACAAGGGTCAGTGCGGACTGCTCCTGGGAGGCAGGTGGTACAGGCTGGAATATGATCCCGCGTGGCTCACCGGAGATCCGGTAAGGGACCTGGACGTGGCGATACTTCAGGATCACGTGCTCGGACCGATTCTGGGCATCGAGGATCCAAAGACCGACAAGAGGATAGATTTCGTAGGAGGAATACGCGGGCTGGAGGAGCTGGAACGCAGATGCAGCCTGGATTGCGCTTGCGCATTCGCGATGTTTCCGACGGACATACGTGAGCTTTTTGACGTGGCGGACGCGGGGCTGCTCATGCCGCCCAAGTCCACGTGGTTTGAACCCAAGCTGTTAAGCGGGCTGTTCATACACGTGCTGGATCAATGATCCGGACGACTCTTGACATGCAACAGACCACGAAATTTTGGCACAGCGAAGAATCCCATGACCGAAGCAAAAGGAGATACGCATGAACAACAAAATGTACAAACTCATGAACTGGCCGGCCATCGAGGCCGTGGTGTATGCGGAGTCTGACAGGCCTTCCGGGGTTTTGGGTACCAGGACCGCGGGCAATTCCACGCTATATCAGACTTTTATTCCCGATGCCAGCGAAGTGCGTTTAAACATACCGGAATCAGACAAGGCCATCAAGATGGAGATGGTTGACGAGGCGGGTTTTTTTGCGGCGCTCGTTCCGGGCAAGGCGGCAGCGGATTACGTGTACCTGGCCGAGTATCCTGACGGCAGCGTGGCCAAGATCCGTGACGCTTACAGGTACGACCACAAGCTTCCGGCCAAGGCCTGCAGGGACTTAAGCTCAGGCAAGGCGGAAAACGCTTATGAATACATGGGTTCCCACGTGGGAACCGTGGACAAAACGGAGGGCACGACGTTCGTCATCTGGGCTCCCAACGCGAGGCGCGTGAGCGTGCTCGGAGACTTTAACTCATGGGATGGCAGGGTTCACCAGATGGACCGGATTGAGGACACGGGACTGTTCTCGCTTTTCATTCCCGGAGTCGGACTGGGAGACAAGTACGACTATGAGATCAACATGAAGGGCGGCCTGTCCAAGACCGTGATAGATCCTTATTCACCCAGCGTCATCGTCGAAGACGGCTGTTATAAGTCGGTCGTGTCTGAACTGTCGTTTAAATGGACCGATGCGATGTACATGAAGGACAGGGCGGCCGAAATGTCCTGCGAGGGCACGCCGGTCAGCATCTATGAGTGCGACCTGGCATCCTGGGCCGAGGACGGCGGGGCAGGTACTTACGCCGAGCTGGCTGAACTGATATCCGAACGCGTCAAGGGCATGGGACATACCCACGTGGAGCTCAAGCCCGTGGCCGAATATGACAAGGAAGAAAGCCACGGATACGAGACCATATCGTATTATGCGCCCACCTACAGATATGGCACGCCGGCGGATTTCGCGGGCATGATCGACGTATTCCACAAAAACGGGATCAGGGTCATCATGGACTGGACGCTGGCCCATCCGTCTAACGCGAGCTTCGCGCTGCAGAAAACGGACGGAACGGGATGCTACGAGCACGAGGATCCTAGGCAGGGCATCCATCCGCAGTGGGGGACGCTGCTGTTTAACTACGGACGTGGAGAGGTCATCAGCTTTCTCAAGTCCAATGCGCTATACTGGCTCAAGGAATTCCACGTGGACGGCCTGCGCATAGACTCGCTGGCATCGATCATCTGCCTGGATTATGGCCGCAGCCGCGGGGACTGGATCCCCAACATGTACGGCGGACATGACAACCTCGAGGCACTGGAATTCATCAGGAATCTCAACAACGTGGTTTCCAGGAATTATCCCGGCGTCATCATGATAGCCGAGGACAGCTCCGGATATCCCAGGGTCACTGCGCCCGTGAGCGACGGAGGCCTCGGCTTTACCTATAAGTGGAACATAGGCTGGAGGGATGATTTCGCCAGGTACGTTGCCAAGGATCCCCTTTTCAGGGGAGGCAGTCACAATGACCTGACGCTCAGCATGGTATATTTCTATTCCGACAGGTTCATCCTGCCGATGAACGTGCCCGGCATCAACGACCTCGGCCTTTCGATCGCCTTCATGATGACTCATCCGGGAGCCAAGCTCCTGGGAGCGGACGTCCTGAAGGGCGACGAAAAGAAGCAGACGTGGAAGCTCGTCAAGGCGTTAAACGCCTTTTACGTGAAGCATCCCGCGATGTATGAGCTCGATGACGTGGAGGAAGGCTTCGAGTGGATCAACTGCATGGATCAGGAGAGGTGCACGCTTTCATTCCTGAGGAAGGGCAGACGCGAGGGAGACATCCTCGTGGTCGTTGCCAATTTCTCGGGAATAGAACAGGAGATCAAGGTCGGCGTGCCGCTCCCGGGCAGGTACACGCGTTCATTCAATACGGACGCGACCACGTACGGAGGCAGCTCCAAGGTCAAGGAGCCATACATATACACCATCGATGATGACGTGGACGGCCGCCCTTATCACGTGCCGGTGACCATGCCCGCGCTCAGCCTGTCCATATTTACGTACGAGCCTTTTGACGAAAACGACCGCGAGTACATGCTCGGCCTCCAGAAGGAAGCCAAAAAGAAGGCTGACGAAGCCGCCAGGGAAGCTGAAAAGGAAGCTCAAAAGGCGAAGGACGCACGCAAGAAGGCGGATGAAGAGAGGGCCAGGGCCGAGGAGGCAACCAGGCTGGCCGAGGAAGCCCGCATCAAGGCCGAGAAGGCATATGAAAAGGCCGACGAGGAACTGAAGAAAGCCGAGATGGCCATGGAGAGGGCCAACGAAGCGGCAGAACGCGCAGAGCTGGCGGCACACCGCCTGAAGGTGACCGAGGAAAGCATGAAGCGCAAAAATAAAGCGGATCCGGCAGGGAAGACTGATCGTGATCCTTGACACGTAAAAAACCGGAGACCCTGTAAAAAGGATCTCCGGTTTTCAGCCGAGAAAGGGACTCGAACCCTCGACCTACTGATTACGAATCAGTTGCGCTACCAACTGCGCTATCTCGGCGTCTGTACGTCAGTTCTTTGACCCGACAAATATGTATTATATATCAATTCATTTTTTTTTGCAACAGTAGTATTGGCACGGAAATGAGTTTTTCTCATTTTTCTCATTTTCTCATTTATCAATTTTGGCAGGATCAGGGAGGACATCCGTTAATGAAGGCAGGACTTGTATTTGGCACCTTTGCCCCGATGCATGAGGGACACATGGACGTGATCCGCACGGCCCTGGCTGAATGTGACAAGGTGGTGGCCGTCTGCTGCGGTCATGATGGGGACCGCGGATATCCGGATTTTCCGCTGGACAAGAGGCATGAATATGCCGTGGAAGCCCTGAAGAATATGGACGTGCGGGTGATGAAGCTTGAGGATACCGCCGTGGAAGTCAAGAAGGACTGGACGGATGAGCAGGTATGGGAGTTCTGGGCTGCCAGGATGAGGGTTCACCTGAGCGAGGAAGGGATGGTTGATTATTATGGCGACGAGCTGATCTGGTACACCTCGGAGGCAGACTATGAGCAGCTGCTCACCGGGGCCGGACAGAAGGTGCGCAAATGCGAGAAGGTGCGTGACGTGAGCGCGACGAAGATAAGAAATGCCCCGGCTAAATATGCCGGATGCGTGATCAAGCCGTTTGACAAAGGATTTGAGGGGAGGATATGACATGAGACTGCCGCAGATCATCAATTCGCTGCTGGAAACCGACCTGTACAAGTTTTCGATGGGACAGGCCATCTACCACCAGTTCCCGGGATACAAGACCACCTGGACTTTCAGGTGCAGGAATGAGAACGTGCATTTTACGGAGGAAATGGTGGATGAGATCAGGGAGCAGGTCAAGGCTTTCTGCACGCTCAGGTTTACAGAGGAGGAACTGGAATACCTGGATGCCATCAAATGGCTCAAGGGCTCGTACGTTGATTTCCTCAGGATCTGGAAGCCCAGGTATGAGGATTTTGAGATCGGCACCGATGACGAATGCGGCCTGACCATAGAGACAAAGGGCACCTGGCTCAACACCTCGATGTATGAGATACCCACGCTGGCCATAGTCAACGAGACGTACTTTAGGATGCAGCATGATTATGACAAGCTGATGGAGAGCTTCAGGGAGAGGCTTGACGCCAAGTATGCCAGAATCCGCTCGGGAGAGTGGTATGCGGGGATATTCTCGGAGTTCGGCCTGCGCCGCAGGCTTTCCGCCGAGGCTCAGGAGCTGGTGGTCGAGAAGTTCTCGCACCTGAACGACACGATGCATGCTTCTTCCAGGTTCGTCGGCACGTCCAACGTCTACCTGGCCAGGAAATACGGCGTGATGCCGGTCGGAACCATGGCGCATGAATGGATCATGTGCGTGGGACAGGGCAATCACAAGCACAATCCCGCGTACGGCAATTGGTACGCCCTGGATGCATGGGTCAAGGAATACGGCATCTTAAACGGTACGGCGCTGACTGACGCGATCACCACGGACTGCTTCCTCAAGGATTTTCAGCTGACGTATGCGACGCTGTTCTCGGGAGTGCGCCATGATTCGGGAGACCCGTTTGAGTGGGGCGAAAAGCTGATCGCTCACTATGAGAGCCTGGGCATAGATCCCAGAACCAAGCAGCTGCTGTTTTCGGACAGTCTGGATTTTGAGCGCGCGGACAAGATATACAGGCATTTCAGCGGCAGGGCCAGGGTGGCTTTTGGCATAGGCACGTACCTGTCAAACGACACCTGCGTGGAACCGCTCAACATAGTCATGAAGACGACGGCCTGCAACGGACAGGACGTGGCCAAGATTTCGGACGTGGACGGCAAGGGAATGTGCAAGAATCCCGAGTACGTGGAATACCTGCAAAGATGCATAGACTGGAGGATGAGTCATGAAGCCTGAGGAAAAGATAGAGAAGATCACGGAAGGCATAAGAAACTGGTTCGCGGCAAACGGACCCGCGGCTGATGCCGTCGTGGGCATATCCGGCGGCAAGGATTCGTCCATAGTGGCCGCGCTGCTCGTCAGGGCCCTGGGCAGGGACAGGGTCGTGGGAGTCATGATGCCGGACGGTGTTCAGCCGGACCTGGAGGATTCCCGCAGGCTGTGTGAATTCCTGGGCATCAGGAGCTACGTGGTAAACATCGGAGGGGCAGTAAGCGGCCTGAAGGCAGGGCTGGCGGAAGGAACGGACCTGGAGCTGTCGCGTGATGCCGGCATCAACATGCCTCCGCGCATCAGGATGGCCACGCTGTATGCGGTGGCGCAGTGCCTGCCAAACGGCGGAAGGGTGGCCAATACCTGCAATTATTCAGAGGATTACGTGGGTTATTCCACCAAATACGGAGACGCCGCGGGAGACTTCGCCGTGGTGAGCAACCTCACGGTGACGGAAGTGCTGGAGATAGGAGACGCGCTCGGGCTTCCCGCCGAACTCGTGCACAAGACGCCCTCCGACGGCTTAAGCGGCCTAAGCGACGAGGACAAGCTGGGCTTCACGTATGCGGCGCTCGACAGGTATATACGTACCGGTGTCTGCGAGGATGAAGCGGTCAGAAAAAAAATAGACCACCTGCACGACGTCAACCTGCACAAGCTGAGGACGATACCGGTGGTGGCCGATCTTTCCTGATCCCGCCAGGGGAGTGTCAGATGTACATCCCCATGCTGGCCTGGATCTGTTCCTCGGTGAGCTCGCCGATGCTGTCCAGGTTGTAGGGAGTGCTCTGATATACGTAGTAGTTGAGCCAATTGGTATATAACAGCTGGCCGGTGGAACGCCAGTTTACGATGGGTGCCTGATTCGGGTCGTCGTTCGGAAAATAGTTTTCCGGGACGCTCGGATTCAGGCCCTTTTCACTGTCACGCAGGTATTCGAGCCTGAGTGTGTCGGAATCATATTCCGCATGACACGTCACGAAGAACTTGCGCGAGTCGAGAGTCTTGGCTATCGTGAAGCCCGCCACGTCAGAGACGGCCATCATTTCGAGCTCGGGTATCCGTTCGACGTCATCAATGCTCACGCCTATTCCCCTGGACTGGGGAGCGTAGAATATGTCGTCAAATCCCCTGAAAAGGGGAGAAGTGCGCTTGAGCATCCGGTGGGGATATACGCCGCTGAGCTTCCTGGGCAGGTGGAAGGTGTCTATGCCATAGAAATAATGAAGTCCCGCATAAGCTCCCCAGCACAGGTAATACACGCAGTGGACGTGGCTCTCGGTCCAGTCGAGGATCGTGCACAGCTCGTCCCAGTACGCGACGTCCTCGAACCTGAAGTTTTCGAGAGGGGCGCCGGTGATGATCATGCCGTCGTATTTGTGGTCGCGCACCTCGTCGAAGGTTCGGTAAAAGCTGTCCAGATGCGTGGGATCCACGTGTTGTGACACGTAGCTGGCCGTCTGCAGGAATTCCGCGTTCACCTGCAGCGGGGTGTTGGACAGCTTGCGCAGCAGCTGCGTCTCGGTGACGATCTTGGTAGGCATCAGGTTGAGTATCAGTATGTTCAGCGGCCTGATGTCCTGATGCAGGGCCCTCGTCTCGGTCATCACGAATATGTTTTCATTCTCCAGTATCTCGGTGGCCGGCAGGGCCTCTGGTATTTTGATAGGCATTTTGTTCTCCCCAAAGTGCAGTAATTTATCCGTTTGCTATCGTAAACGCATTAAATAAATGCGTTTACGATAACTGCTCCGCAAGGATGCGC
>CALGGH010000105.1 GCA_937916415.1 uncultured Lachnospiraceae bacterium | reverse complement strand
CCTGGCTCCGCCGGCTCCCGCTGAGGGAGAGCAGCCCGCGCCGGCACCCGCGCCCGTGGAGGCTGCGGAAGTGGCTCAGTGACGGCCTGGACTCATGAGAAAGGGCAAGCTTCCTGCAGGCATATATGCCAGGTCCGTAGAACGGATCATTCATAAGCATGATAAAGACAGAGGCGCAGACTGCCCTTTAGTTTGTGCCTTTTTATGTTCAGGATCGTGGATCCTGGGCGATGACGCCTCGTTATGGGAGGCAGAGATGGGCGTGCTCGTTCGCCGGGTCATGGGTGAGCACTGCGCCGCCGTCATGAACGCATCTCCTGGGGGGACGGCTTGTCATGACGCTCATGCTGCGCCAGGTGATCCGGATCCTGATGAATCGCCCGACCTGCAGAACAGGGCGGATGAAAGACGGCATGAAATCGTATTTTGCATGAGTGCCGTTCTGCCGATAGGCTGGGAGGAAAGCGACCTGCGTGCGCTGATGCAGGCTTACGTGAGAGTCAGCGCCAAATGGGACGCGGTACTGGCCCGTCCACGGATCAGTTCATCTGAAGGCGTGGAGCGGGCGGTCATTTATCTTGAGACCGGGCTGGCTGACCCGTCAGACGACGTAGGCTACGCCGAAAGCGGCGGGCACTTTCACCGGCTGGATGATCAGGAAAGCGTCGTGATGATCGGCCATGCCGGCGCATCCGGCACTTCATTCCTGTCGCAGGGACGCGAGGGAGACCTGAAAAAGCGGTTCAGCGCCGCTTACGTATGCAGGATGCAGGACGTTCCCGTGCTTAACCCGCAAACGGCGGAAGCAATCATGGCACCGCCCGTCAGACCGCTGATATCGCATCTTTTTCCCATTGGGGAGGGAGGAGTTTATGCCGCGCTGTGGTACATGTGTGAGGAAATGAACTCCGGCATCACCGTGCGGCTCGCGGACTTTCCCATCCATCAGGAAACTGTAGAACTGTGCAATTACCTGGACCTGGATCCATACAAGCTGGATGGCGGCGGGTCATTTCTGGCGGTCACGGATCAGCCCGACGGGCTGACGGAAGCCCTGGGACGCATGGAGGTACGTTCGGCGGTGATCGGACGCTTGACGCATTCGCGTGACCGTGTAATATTAAAGGAAGATGAAACCCGGTACGTAACGAAACCGGACATGGATGAACTGATACGGGAGAATTGAAATGAATTTGAAACAAGACATCCTAAAGGCGATTGAAAAGGACGCGCGCGTCGATGCCGGCGAACTGGCAATACGCCTTGGAACTACCGAGGCCGAGGTCATCAAGGCCATGGCCGACATGGAGAACGAAGGCATCATCTGCGGCTATCACACGCTCATCGACTGGGACAAGACCTCGGTCGAAAAGGTAAGCGCTCTCATCGAGGTAAGGGTTACGCCCCAGCGCGGACAGGGATTTGACAACATAGCCGAGAGGATATATTCCTATCCGGAGGTTACGAGCGTGTACCTGATCTCAGGCGGCTTCGACCTGCTGGTCACGCTGGAGGGCAAGACCATCCGCGAGATATCCCAATTCGTATACGAAAAGCTGGCTACGATGGAAACCGTGCTTTCCACGGCCACTCATTTCATCCTCAAGAAATACAAGGAACATGGCACCATCATGGAGACGGCCGCTGAGGATGCCAGAGAGAAGGTGTCATTTTGAAAGATCTGTTGTCAAACGTGGTAGTTGACATCCGTCCTTCGGGCATCCGCAAGTTCTTTGACATAGTGGCGGAGATGAACGATCCCGAGGTCATATCCCTGGGCGTGGGCGAGCCTGATTTTGACACGCCCTGGCACATCAGGGACGAGGGCATATATTCCCTGGAAAAGGGACGCACCTTTTATACCTCCAATTCCGGACTGATGGAGCTCAGACGGGAGATTGACAGGTACCTGAGCAGGAAATTCGGCTTAACTTACGATCCCGCACACGAGATACTGATCACGGTCGGCGGCTCGGAAGCCATAGACATAGGCCTGCGCGCCCTGATCAATCCGGGCGATGAGGTGATCATACCCCAGCCCTGCTACGTGTCTTATGAGCCGTGTGCGGTACTGGCAGGCGCCAGGCCCGTGATCATCAACCTCAAGGCCGAGAATGAATTCAGGCTTACGGCGGAGGAACTGGAGGAAGCTATCACTGACAGGACCAAGCTGCTGATCCTGCCCTTCCCCAACAATCCCACCGGGGCGATCATGGAGAGGAGTGACCTGGAGGCCATAGCTAAGGTCATAGAGAAGCATGACATATACGTGATGTCGGATGAGATATATGCCGAGCTGACCTATAAGGGCAGCCACGTCTCCATAGCACAGATCCCCGGCATGAAGGAAAGGACTCTGCTGATCAACGGCTTTTCCAAGGCATATGCGATGACCGGCTGGCGAATGGGCTACGTATGCGGGCCTGCCGAGATCATCACGCAGATGACCAAGATACATCAGTTCGCGATCATGTGTGCGCCCACCACGAGCCAGTACGCCGCCCTGGAGGCACTCAAGAACGGCGATGACGACGTGGCGGAAATGAGGGATGCATACAATCAGCGGCGCAGATACCTGCTGCATGAATTTGCGGAGGTGGGAATGGACTGCTTCGAGCCGTTCGGAGCGTTCTACATGTTTCCTTCGATCCAAAAGTTCGGCATGAGCTCGGATGAATTCGCGGAGAGGCTCCTGATAGAGCAGAAGCTGGCGGTGGTTCCGGGCACGGCCTTCGGAGACAGCGGAGAGGGCTTCATCCGCATATCCTATGCGTATTCGATCGATAACCTGAAGAAAGCGATGGGCCGCATCAGGACGTTCGTTGATTCATTATAAGACTACAGGGCCATGAAACAGTTAGACTTAAAAGAGTACATCAGAACTTCAGACGAGATATCGGCACTCCTGCAGGCGGCTAACGTGGGCAACATAGCCCGTGAAAAGATGACGCTCAAGGAGATGCTTCATTTTGAACTGCTCAAGTTTGCCATATATCTGGCAGACGCGGACGGCAACATGGACGAGCGCGAACTGGACGTGATCCGCAGCACGCTGGGCATAGACAGCTCCGTCGAGGAACTGACGGCCATGCGCAAGCGTGAGATCGAGGCCGGCAAGTTCGGTGAAAAGATCCCTTCCGTGCTCAAGTATCCCGTACTGGCTGATGCCGCGCACAAGATCAGTCCCGATCCCTTTCGCGGACAGAAGGCCATGGTATTCTATGATACCTTCAAGCTTTTCGGCGAGACGATACTCGCGGTGCATACCGAGGAGGCCAACGAGATGGAGGTGGCGAGGTTCACCGAGTACGTCTACCGCATGGAGAACTTCATCAAGAGCTATGGCATCTGGTATGCGGGTGACAACAAGATATATCGTCCCATCGAGCCGGCCATAGAGGAGACCGCCGAGAGCCAGGAGGAAAAGGCAGCCAGGCTGGAGGAGCTGCTGTCGGAGTTCAACGGCCTGACCGGCCTGACCGGCGTGAAGCACCAGGTCAATTCGCTGGTCAACCTGATGCGCGTGCAGAAGATGCGCGAACAGCAGGGCCTGAAGGTTTCCGACGTGACCAAGCACATGGTTTTTTCGGGAAATCCGGGTACCGGCAAGACGACGGTGGCCAGGATGCTGGCGGAGATATACAAGTATCTCGGAGTCCTTTCCAAGGGACAGCTCGTGGAGGTCGACAGGGGAGGCCTGGTCAAGGGTTTCATAGGACAGACGGCCACGAGGGTCCAGGAGGTCGTGGACGAGGCGCTCGGGGGAATACTCTTTATAGATGAGGCGTATACGCTGACGGTCGGCAAGGGAGACGGCGACTTCGGACAGGAAGCCGTGGACACGCTGCTCAAGTCCATGGAGGATCACCGCGAGGAGCTGATCGTGATAGTGGCCGGTTATACCGACCTGATGGAGCAGTTCCTCAATTCCAATCCGGGCCTCAAGTCCAGATTCTCCAATTTCATTTTCTTTGAAGATTATACTGCGGATGAACTCATGGACATACTTCACAAGAATCTCGAGAAGCAGGAGTACGTGCTGTCCAAAAAGGCCGAAAAGAAGGCACGCCAGATGATCGAGGAGCGCGTGGCCAACAAGCCGGACAATTTCGCCAATGCGCGCGACGTCCGCAACTTCATGGAACACGCGATATCCAATCACGCGACGCGCGTGGTCGGCCTGGAAAACGTTGATTCCGACAAAAACATCCTATCCACGCTGGAGGTTGAGGACCTGCAGCCGTTTGACGAAAACATGTGATTGTGCCGGAGCAAAACCGAATTTCTGACATAAACAGATGGAAGGGGCGATCTCGATGAGGATCGCCCTTTAGCAGTATTGATCACGGGTGATCAAGGGGACGGTTCTTTTGATCAACTTTGATCAAGGGGACGGTTCTTTTGATCAGATTTGAAAACATGGGGATCAAGGGGACGGTTCTTTTGATCAGATTTGAAAACATGGGAAAACTATATCAAATCGGGGACATGACCTACGAGGCACCGCACGACGTGAGCCTGACCATGGATGCGGGCGTGATGGCCACGTCCAGGCTGCTTGATACGATTTAACTCGACGTCGGGGACGAGATAGTCTGGAAGATGCCGGGATCAAACTCCCTGTATTTGGCGCCGATAGTCAAAAGGAGCAGACAGGCGTCCGACCAGGGACTCGTGATGAGCAGGGAGGCCTGGGAGCGGGCGAACGGTGAAATCAGGCCAAACCAGATACATACCAATGTTGAAAGAATTATTATGGAGGACGAAATGGACGTTAAAAAGATTCTCGCGGCATGTGATCATACGTTGCTCAGGCAGGAGGCTGGATGGGAGGACATACGGGAACTGATCGATGAAGCCATCGAATTTGGCACGGCATCGGTGTGCATCCCTCCGGCTTATGTGCGGCCCGCGGCAGAATACGCCGGCGGCAGGATGAGGATATGCACGGTAATAGGCTTTCCGAACGGCAACATGACGACGGCAACGAAGGTTTTTGAGACCAAGGATGCCATCGAAAATGGAGCCGATGAGATTGACATGGTCATCAACATAGGCAGGCTAAAGAGCGGAGACGGAGATTACGTGCTGGATGAGATAAGACAGGCCAAGGAGGCGTGTGGCGAACATGTCCTCAAGGTGATCATAGAGGCCTGCCTCCTGACTGAGTCCGAAAAGATCCTGGCCTGCGGGATAGTTACCGAGTCCGGGGCGGAGTTCATCAAGACGTCCACCGGCTTTTCCACGGGAGGAGCGACCTTTGAGGACGTCGAGCTGATGGCGAAGCACGTTGGCCCCGGCGTGCGCATCAAGGCAGCAGGCGGCATAGCAACCCTGGAGGATGCAGAGAGGTTCATGGAACTCGGTGCCAGCAGGCTGGGAACCAGCCGCATCGTGAAGCTTTGCAAAAAATGACCCTCGGGGACGGAGTCAGGGTGTCATTTGATCAAAAGAACCGTCCCCCTGATCAAATTTGATCAAAAGAACCGTCCCCTTGATCAACTAATGCGTAATGTGAGGTGTTCTTATGGGAAAAGATAAACTAAGCTTGATTTTTCCATTTCAGTCTGAAGCAAATCCGCCTACATACAAGGTCCTGAGCGAGGAAACCATACATAACCTCGGTATGGATGCCATATTGCCGAAGCTTTCGCCCGCGGAAGCGGAGCGGGCCTACATACTGCGCGTGATCTCACACATGACGGCCGATCCCAGGGTCGCCGAGTATAGGGCTGAGGTGTTTGAGGACATACTGCATTTTCCCGACATGAGGGGAAAAATGGTGAAGATCCTGGAGAAGATCGAATTTCTGCGCAGCTATGGCACGTTCAAAAAGGATTACGAGGAATCTGCCTCCGCATTTGAGCTGATCCACCGGTTAGAGGAGATCAACGACTATATCATCTGCGTGGAGGCGATACACGAGTGCCTCTCGGGCACCGACGTCAGATCCCATGGCCTTAACAACCTCAGGAACCACGTTGACAAGATATATAATGACAATTCCTTTGCGGAGCTGAAGGATGACATCAGCAAGGTCAAGGGTTCCACCTCGGACCTCAAGAGCATCACGCTCGGCATTAACCTGAATGACAGGTTTGAGGCGGAGAGCATTGGCGTGATCTCGATAAACAACAAGGCCTTCACCAAGTCAGGCGTTATAGGTTCGTTCAGCGATGCCATCAGCATGGGACGTGACCGGGTGCAGGATGGCAATGAGTGGAAGGAAAACTACAGGTATCAGCCTTTCGACGCCACGGCGTCGGACATCGCAGCATCTGCGGCTCAGATGGGCAGGTTCATGATAGCGGCATCCGGTCCCATCGGAATGCTGACCATGGCGGCGATCCCAAAGGCTGACAGCACGGTGGACGTAACCAGGTACATGAGCAGGATCGTGAACCACATGCTCTTTTTGACCGTCAAAAAGCTTAAGTCCGTGCTTCATAAATACGTGAACCTGACGATCACCGACATCACGGACCTGATCCCGGAATTCATGTATTACATACGCTGGGCAGAATACGTGGAAAAAATGAAGGAGGAGGGCTACGTCTTCCGTCGTCCGCGCGTCCTGCTGAAGGATGTGGGATCCTTCGCTGACGCGCAGGATGACGGAGAAAGGCACGAGCCCGCGCAGGATGACGGAGAAAGGCACGAGCCCACGCAGGATGACAGAGAAAGGTACGAGCCCGCGCAGGATGACGGAGAAAGGCACGAGCCCGCGCAGGATGACAGGCATGGCATGATGTTATCTGAGGATCTTGCATCCTCAGGCCGTCATCCTGAGCGAAGCGCAGCGAAGTCGGATCCCATGTCCGAAGCGTACATGAATGCTGTAGGCATTTACAACATCCATCTTGCCCAGTCGCACTTGGGAGAGGGGCCTAAGATCGTAACAAATGACCTGATATTTAATCGTGAGAACCAGGCTTACGTCCTGACCGGCGCAAATCGTGGCGGCAAGACCACGATCACCGTGGCCATAGGCCAGCTCTACGTGCTTGCCCAGGGAGGCATATACATACCGGGGCACGCGTTTGAATATGATCCGGTGGACTGCATCTATACTCATTTTCCGGCTGATGAGGACAAGACCATGGACCTCGGCCGTCTCGGCGAGGAGTGCAAGAGGTTTAAGCAGATATATGCTCAGGCTACGGACAAGAGCCTGCTGTTGCTGAACGAGACCTTTTCAACCACGTCCTTTGAAGAAGGGTATTACATAGCGAGGGACGCCGTGAGGGCCATTCTTAAAAAGGGATCGCGGACGATATACAACACTCACATGCATAAGCTGGCGAGGGACATCGATGAGATCAATGCTTCGATCCCGGCCCCCGCTGATGGCGCACCGGCCCCCGGCAAATGCCGGTCACTGATAGTCAAAACGGACGGCCGCGACCGGTCGTTCAAGATCGCGGTCGCGTCGCCGGCAGGTCTGTCATACGCCGAAGACATAGCCAAAAAGTACGGAGTCACCTTTGAGATGCTGATAGATAATGAGATGCCTGAGGATGAGGATTGAGAGCCTGTCGCCGGATCAGTGCGACGTCGCCATCTTGCCACTGACCCGGAAGCGGCCGAATCCATCTCCTGTTTTTTTCATAATCCATCTCCTACTTTTCAATCATATATCACAAAAAACAAGAATTCCTTTAGTTTGACGTGAATATTTGAATGCGAACATTAATATTATGATATGATGGAGGCATGAGCATTTTAGTCTTTCTGATCATAATACTGGCATTCATAGTTTTTACGGGGATAATCAACGAAAAGCTGTTTCATCTGCAGGCCGACATCGCGACGATATTTTTTTCGCTGATCATCTGTCTCGTTCTGCTCATCGTCAGCAAGCTTTTTTCCATACGGTTTCTGGAAGAATTCGTGCAAAAGATCGGAGAGTTCGGGTTCGAGGAGTATCTGCTGGACGGAGCCCTCTGCTTCATGCTTTTTGCCGGAGCGGGCAAGGTCAACAGAGCCAAGTTTAAGCAGAACATACGCCCGATCAGCCTGCTTGCGCTGCTTACGACCGTGATCTCCTCGTTTTTGTACGGCGGACTGTTTTATCTCATCGTGCTGCTCTTTGGGCTTCCCATGGACATATGGACCTGCGTGCTCCTGGGCTGCGTCGTTTCACCGACGGATCCGATAGCGGCCACGGGCATCTTAAGCAAGATCGGCCTGTCCAAAAACGTCTGCTCGGTCATCGAGAATGAATCACTTTTCAATGACGGAACCGGCGTCACGCTGTTCATTTTCGTCAGGTCCGTGATCCTGCACAGCGGGGATGGCAATTTCTTCGTGCTCATGTTTAAGGAGATCGTGGGGGCCGTGGCGGTGGCCGTCGTCGCTTCCTGCCTGCTGTTTAAGCTCATGCACCTGACGGCCGATCCGGTCAAATACATACTGATCTCGCTGCTTGACGTGTCTGCGGTATACGTCATCTGCGAGCATTTCGGATTCTCGGGCGTCATAGCTTCGGTCGTCTGCGGAATGCTCTTTTCGTATTTCATGCAGGGAATGGAGCGCCGGGTACGCATCATCGACGTGCATAACTATTATGAAGATTTCTGGGAAATGCTCGAAAGCATATTGAACGCCGTGCTCTTCGTGATGATAGGTCTGCTGGTATTTAATATAGAAATTAGCAGGTTCGCCCTCATCGTCATACCGGCATCCGTCATAATACTGATACTTTCCCGGGCATGCGGAGTAGCGGTCAGCACGATCCTGACGGGCAAAAACATACCCGGCAATTATAACCTGGGAGAATTCGTGACGCTGATGACCTGGTCAGCCCTAAAGGGAGGCCTGTCCATGGCACTGGCCTTCGGCACGGCCGAGTATCTGCCGCCGGAGGTTTATTCAATATTTATCAACGTCACTTACGTAACCATATTTTTTACGGTGCTCGTGCAGGGCCTGAGCGTTAAAAAAGCATATTTCATGCTCGAGGACCACAAGGCCGAAAGGATGCGGCAAGCCAGATAAGGAGAGGAGGGGCTAAACCGGAACGCATGAAGGTAATTATAGTAGGACTTGGACAGACGGGGTGTGCCCTGGTGAGGGAACTTGCCGGCACGGGATATGACGTGGTAGTCATAGACAAGGAAAAGAAACTGGTCGATGAGATCACCGACAAATACAGCGTGAACGGGATCGTGGGCAGCGGTGCTGCTGCGGAAACGTTAAACAGGGCCGGAGCCGACGTGGCTGACGCCCTGGTGGCCCTGACCAACGTGGATGAGATCAACCTGCTCAGCTGCATGCAGGGCAAAAAGATGGGCGTAAGGAGATGTGCGGCCAGGCTGGTGCTTCCCGACCTCGTGGCTGAAGCGGATTCCCTGATGAAGGAATACGGCATCGACTATCTCGTCAGGCCAAAGGCTGACATGGCGCAGGAAATATACAGAAACGTCGGACTTCCCGGCTTCGTCAAGCTGGAGGGATATTTCGGCAATTCCGTACAGATGCTGGACGTCGCGCTGCTGCCCGACTCACCCCTGGCGGGGCAGACGCTTATGTCCGTCCGTCAGAATGACGGCCCGGGAATGCTGATATGCACTGTGCTCAGGGATGGCAGGCTGCACGTGCCGGACGGGCCGTTTCGGCTGGAGGCGGGCGATGAAATAAGCGTGATGGCAGATAAGGATGACATGGCTGCCGTATTGGAAAAGCTAGGCGTCGGGCATGTCCGGTCCAAAAAAATAGTGATCGTCGGAGGCGGCATATCCGCTGAATACCTGATCAGGGCCATGCAGGAGGACAAAAAGGACGTAACCGTGCTGGAGAGCAGCCTGGACAGATGCCGCACGCTCATGAGCCTTTTTCCGTCGGTCAACGTCGTATATGCGGAGGAGGACGTCACGGAGGTGCTTGAAGAGGAACACGTGGACCGCGCGGACGCAGTCATATCGCTTACGGATCATGATGAGACCAACCTCGTGATCAGCATGTATGCCTGGTCCAAAAACATCCCGTCGATCATCACGCGTGTTGACAAGCCCCTGCACGTCAGGCTGCTCCACCAGGTAAACATGGACATAACCGTTTCCATCACGGAGCTGGCGGTTTTCAAGATGATCCGCTTCATCCGCAATTACGAGGTGGGCGACGCCGAGAATGAGGTGACGAGGTTCTATTATCTCGCCGACGGCAAGGCCGAGGTGATGGAGTTTACTGCCCGTGAGGGTTTCGACGGCATGAACGTCAGGTTCGCCGACGCGGGATTCCGGCTAAAAAAGGACATACTGATCGCCGGCATAATCCGCGAGGACAAGCTGATAATACCATCCGGCGATTCCGCGATACGCCCGGGTGACCGCGTCATCGTCGTCGCCTCCAAAAAGCATAAGATCCGCAGGATGAATGACATCTTCGCATGACGTAATTGATCAGGGGGACGGTTCTTTTGATCAACTTTGTGATCAGGGGGACGGTTCTTTT
>CALGGH010000104.1 GCA_937916415.1 uncultured Lachnospiraceae bacterium | reverse complement strand
TCACATGGAAATTCAGACAAGCAGATTAGGAAGTTATTTGTTTACAGTGCCTTACCGAAGGTAAATCCGTGGATCCGTCAGGATCCCATCACGTAACGAGCAACAAGCGAAGCGGTTGCGAGTCTATGGGTTAACGTATCCATGAGGTGCTTATATGACTTCTCATAAAAACATCGACAAAATTTGCATAATAATATCCATATTAGCCCTTGCGCTGACGATTCTTTTCATCAATGCGGACAAGCTCGGCGTTGAAAAGATCGTGGACGAGGATGCGGAGAGCTATGCCGGAACGGGGCATTTTACGAGCAATGACCTGAACGGGTCTTGGGACACGGACGGCGCGACGTACGTAACCTGTGATGGCAGCGAGATCACGATCTCGGGCAACGGAGCCTATGCGTATGACGGCAGCCTGTACATTTCCAATGCCGGATGCTACGTGATAACGGGCACGCTGGATGACGGCTTCATTGACGTGGATGCCTATGATTCGTCCAAGGTGTGGATCCTGCTTGATAACGTGAACGTGGCGAGTTCCGACAATGCCTGCCTGCGCGTCGATCAGGCCGACAAGGTGTTCCTGACGCTGGCAGACGGCAGCGTGAACGTATTTACCGGTGGTGAGTCCGTTTCCGATGAAGCAGAGGAGGACGGAACCAACGGAGTGATCTACGCTCACGACGATCTGACGATCAACGGCAGCGGCACGCTTACGATAAACGGCTCATATTATCATGGGATCAAGGCCAAGGATGACCTGACCATCGCGGGCGGCGTCATCAGCATTACGGTTCCGCAGGACGGCATACACGTCAACAATGACTTTTCCTTTGCAAACGCGACGCTGACGATATCGGCCGGTGATGACGGAATCCATGCAGATGAGGACATATACGTTGAGAGCGGCACGGTCCTGATAAATGAGTGCTATGAGGGCATGGAGGCTTCCACGATCGAAATTGCCGGAGGTGACGTGACGGTTTATCCGGATGATGACGGTTTCAACGCCAATGGCGTGGATTCCATGATGGGAATGGGAGGCCGTGGCGGTTTCCAGAACCAGGCTTCGCAGAATTCGGATGATTCGACGGATGAAGAAGATGAATGTTACATACTGATCAGCGGCGGCAACGTGACCATCATCAATGAAAACGGCAATGATGCCGATGGCCTGGATAGCAACAAGGATCTGTACGTAACCGGCGGCAACATATATATCAGCCTAAAGGGCGGCGGCACCAACAATGCGATAGATTACGGAAGCGAGAATAACGGGGTCGCTGAGATAAGCGGAGGAACGCTGGTGGCAGCAGGCGGTCACGACATGGCGGAGGCTTTTGATTCGACTTCCTCCCAACCCTCGATTTTCTACACGTATACGGACGGGGCCGAGGCGGGTACTCGCGTCATCCTGGAGGATTCCGAAGGAAACGTTCTGGTGGATACGGAACTGACTGCATCATTTACTTCACTGACTCTAAGCTGCCCCGAGATGCAGGTCGGAGAAAGTTACGTGCTCCACATTGGCGACGTGACGGAGGACATCACGCTCGAAGAAACGTCCGGTTCTTATGGAGATGCGACCGGCAGCGGATTCGGCGGCATGATGAAGCAGGGCGGCATGCAGAATGGCATGCAGAATGGCAAGCCCGGAGAGTTCGGACAGTCCGGTGAAGATGGGCAATCCGAAGAGACGGGAGAGTCCGGAGAGACGGGGCAGCCCATGCAGGACGGACAGGGCTTCGGCGGACGTGGAGGTCATGGAATGGGCGGACGCGGCGGCAAGATGATGAATCAGGATGGCGAAAGACCCGAGCTGCCCGAGGGCTTTGATTCAGAAAATGGCGAGAGACCCGAGCTGCCTGAGGGCTTTGGTTCAGAAAATGGAGAAATGCCCGAGCTGCCTGAGGACTTCAGTTTCGAGGGGATGGAAGATGGCGAAAGACCTGAGCTGCCTGAGGGCTTTGATTCAGAAAATGGAGAAATGCCTGAAATGTCCGAAATGCCGGAAATGACGGATGGCACCGAAGCTGAAAACGATGAGACGATGATGCGGCGAGGCGGTGGAAAGGGACAATTTGAAGGCGGACAGGGCGGACAGGAATTCGAACCCGGTGAGGTAGAGGACGCGGATACGCAGACTTCGACACTCAAGGAAGTGACTGCCGAGCAATGGCTCTGGATCGCAGTCAGCCTTGTGGCCGTGATCGCCGGGATCATATTCATAAAGGCGTACAAGACTAACAGATGAGTCTCGCAAATTGAAGTACTGGACCAACAGATGAAACTTGCGAGTGAGAGGGTTTGCCCTCAGCACCTGCCGATCAGGGAACGCCTCAAGGAAGTTGCGTCCATATTTGAGAGTTAGTGATGGCATTAGATCTGATCGTTGCGTATCTTATAGTTTTTGCGGCGTTTAACCTGGGCAGATTCGAATCTTCCGACATCTGCCTGGGTGCTCTTTTTATTCTAATATACTCGCTTATTAAATCTAAAATTAATAATTCACCGATTAAGAATGGGCTGGAGTTTAAGAAAATACCGCTAATTCTTTCACTGATCCTCACTGCACTGTATTGGATTTATTCTGCTGACAGGCTCGGCGGAGGCATGTCCAGCCGGCTTTTCGTGTTTTGCTATGGCGTGTTGTCGCTTGCGGGCGTGTTCCTGCTGTTTTATTTTGCCGCTTCCAAAATACTGGACTGGACCGGCAGCCGCCCTGAGAGGACGGAACTCGAGATCCCGTTGCTTGATGAGGAAGGTTATGGCATCAGAAGATTTGGCGTACACAGGTGGCTGATCTTTAGCGGTATCATTTTCGCGTGTCTTTTGCCGCTTTTCATCAATAATTTTCCGGGAACCATGACCGTGGATTCCTTTGATCAGCTTGAGCAGGTTACGGGAGTTACGCCGTACGTAGATCATCATCCGTGGGCGCACACCCTGCTCATCAGCCTTTTTTACAACATGGGACGTGCGATCAGCGGCAGTTCCTATGTGGGCATAGCAACGTACGTCTTCGCTCAGATGATCATAATGTCCCTGTCGATGGGCTACGTGATCGAATGCATGACGGAGCTGGGCCTTTCGCGCAGGGGGCAGGCCCTGATGATCCTGGGATATCTTGGATATCCCTATAATCTGGCGTATGCGATCACCATATGGAAGGACGTGATCTTCGCCGCCATGGTGCTGGTTTTTACCATGACGGTCTATCGCACGTACAGGTCGGCAACCTATCTAAGGAAACAGTCCGTGCGTGACGGAGTGTTGTTCGTCGTATCGGGAACGTTCATGTGCCTGCTCAGGCATAACGGACTCTATGCGTTCATTTTGACCATGGCGATCATGATCATCATTGACGTAAGGCGTAAGATCAAGCCGCAGATCCGCTATAACGTACTGGCCAGTGCACTGGTGCTGGCGGTGACTTTTGCCTTTAATGGCCCCATACAGTCCGCGTTTGGGGTGGAAAAGGTGGATTTTGCCCACAACATCCCCATACCCCTGCAGCAGGTTGCCAGGGTGGTGCATAATCATGGAGACATTTCTCCGAGGGACATGGAGATGATAGAGCGCATCAACGTAAGCTCCTATCTCGTGCAGCATTATGAACCGGGAGGCGCGGATCCGACAATGCAGTGGGTCGTATACGGCGACAGCGAGTACCTGGAGGCTCATAAGCTGGAATACCTGGGGCTGTGGATCCGCCTGGGATTTAAGAATCCGCATGCGTATTTTGATGCATACGTGGATCAGACGCGGGGGTATTACACTACCATGTACCCCGAGCAGACTGAATACTATGGCATACTGCCCAATAACATGGGGCTGGCACCCCAGTCGCCGATCCCCGTCAAGATCAGGTTTAAGATCAACGAGATCCTGAACAAGCTGGGCGGAATGCTGCCGGTATACGGCATCCTGTACAGTCCCGGCGCCTGCCTGCAGCTGGTGTTACTGGGCATCGCGATCATACTCAATAAGCGGGATCAGGCCAGGGGTAAGCTGGTGGTATACGTGCCCGTACTGACTCTCGTGCTCACGGTTCTGATAGCAACCCCTCTCTGTGCGGACCTGCGATATGCATACCCGCTCGTTCTCGGCATGCCAACGCTGATCGCGATCACGCTGACGTAAGAAAACAAGCGCAGGATATCGTCATTTTAATGACGACGCAGGGAACCGGCCGCCTTTTTGACGTATTCCATAAGGAGCCTGAAGGAATCGGTACGGATGGATGACAGCAGGAAGATGATCAGCGAGGTTACGACGCTGATCATTCCTTTTGCCAGGAAAAACAGCAGGTGACCGGATATGAACGGCCGGGTCGCCTGTCCGATGAACCAGGTGATGATCACGCTCAGGGCCAGCAGCCCAAAGCGTCCGAGGGTCAGGAGATAATATCCGGCAGGGCTTTTTTGGATGAAGAACCTGTAAACGACTATGGTACGTCCCATGTAGATCAGCAGATGCCCGGCCACGGTTCCGATCATTACGCCGACGACGCCGAGCTTTAGGCCCAGCGCTATCGAGAGGATGACGTTGACCGCTGCGGCTGCGATCATGTAGTTGCGGTCCGTTTCGAAATGCCCCAGCGAATTGCGGAAATAATTCATCGGATTATTCTGGATGGCGATGAAAAGGTTAAGCCCCAGCAGGATTACGAAGGCATAGGGCAGCGCGAGCTCGCTTTTTTTGAGCCAGACGGTAAGCACGAATTCCTGACACACGCTGATCACTCCGGTGCCCGAAACCAGGGCCAGTCCGAAGCCTGCGAGATCCAGCACGTGGAAAAACGGGATCCTGCGGTCGCTTTCCTCATCATAAACGAGGTTGCCGATGCTGGCCTGTATGGAGTTAAAGGCCGAAAGGATGAATTCCTGGAGCTTGGACGAGACCATGCGGTAGTTGCTGACTATGCCGTTGGTGCCGATGCCGAGCATGGAGGTGATGATGATGTCGTCGGATGCTCCGTAGATCGTGGCCGCAATCTTGGTTGCCAGCATGTTTTTGGCCTCATCCCACAGGTTGAGGATGCGTACGTCCTCGCGGGTTACCTTTATGGAGGTGATCTCGGGATATTCCCTGCGAGAAAGGGCACTGATGATCAGGTTAGACGCGACGTTGGCCACGATGGTCACGATCAGGTAGGCTATGTAGTTGCGCAGCCTGATCAGTATGAACATGCGGGCCGCGATGCTGAATATGTTTATCGCGGTGTCCACCATGGTGCATACGTATATGCGCTGGTGCGTGACAAAAAGAATGCGCCTGTAGGCCAGGAAATAGGTGCAAAGGGTGGCCGTAAGCTGCAGAAAATAGATGACGTATATGAACTGCCAGCTGTCGTTTAGCTTCTGCCTGATCAAAATGATGGGCAAAAACAGGCTTACGATCATGCCCGTCACTAGGACGAAGACGCCTATGACCCTGTACACGATCTTGTAAATGCTCAGGAGCTTGCGTATCTGCAGGACGTTGTTGGTGGCGATCTCGGAATACATGTGATAGGTGATGATGGACGCGATGCCCATCTCGCTCAGGTTCAGATAGCTGAAAATGGAAGTGAACAGCCCGTCATATCCCAGATAATCGATGGTCAGGGTATCCAAAAAGACCTTGCGCACCACGAAATTCATTATCGCGATGAGCAGGGTGCAGGAATAGATGACCACCATGTTTTTCATGGAATTTCTGATACGCATGTTAGTATTATAACACTCTTAAAGTGTGATATACTATTTATTATGATTAAAGAAATAACTATATCAAACCTCGATGACCTGATGCAGATGATAGGCGAGCAGGAATACCGCCCGGATCTGGACCGCAACAGGAGTTCATATTTGTACAGGGGCATGCCCGACTCCTCCTTTAAAATGGAAACGAGCCTGCATCGCTGTTGCAAACATCTGCAGAAGACGCTGGAACCGGCCATACTGGAGAATTTCGCCAAATATGCCGTTATCGGAGATCCGACCATAGCGGAATCCGTCTGGAGGCAGATGATACTCGGACAGCATTACGGCCTGCCGACCAGACTGCTGGACTGGACGCACTCCGCTCTGATAGGGCTGCACTTTGCCACTGCCGAAGACAATCTGGCTTACATGGAAAAGCACGACTGCATGGTATGGCGCATAGACATGAGCGAAATGCACGTGCTGCTGCCTGAGAGATATCAGCAGATAGTCAACCGCAAGCAGTCGACCGTCTTTTCGGTGGACATGCTGCTCGAAGCCGCGGATTCACTCTCGGAGTATGATTCGGACATGGGAGACCAGTCGATGATCATCATAGAGCCACCTTCAATCAATCAGAGGATCGTCAACCAGTACTCGTTCTTTTCACTGGTTCCGATGGAGATGACGGACATCGAGAAATTCCTTGATGAAAAGACGGAAAAGACCATCAAATACGTGATCAGGGCTGACCTGCGCTGGAGGGTTCGTGACATGCTGGACCAGATCAACATCAGCGAGAGGATAGTTTATCCCGGCCTGGACGGACTGTCCAAATGGATCGCGAGACACTACTACGTAAAGTAAGCCGGATCGCGGGACATTATTGCACAAAGAATTGCAAAATAATAAATTAAGATTTAATAATGCATACATTTGACGAACTTAGAAAACAGTATAAAACCTTTGAATTCACTGACTTTGAGACCGAATTCACGGATGATTCCCTGGAAGTGACGTATCATTATGCAATTCCCGGCCTTAGGACGTTTCGTACCAGGTGGACGTTTCCGGCACTGAGGCAGGGCATGACGGACGTACTTGACGAACTGCTGTTTTCGCTCGGCATGACCGAAGCCATCAGTTATTACAAATGTGCCTGTCCCGAGAGGGTGATCGTAGGTTGCGGCAGCCTGTCGGACGAACAGGTCCGCTGGTGGGAGAAGCTTTTTTATAACGGCCTGGGGGAGTTTCAGTACAGGAATGGCATAGAGGTTTCTCAGGCGGAACTGCTGCGCATTGAATGCGTGCACGCGCCCGGTTCGGATTATGCCGGAGACAAGGCAGGGACGTCCGAAAGAAATAGTTATCCACTGAAGGATGCACGCGGGTATGAGGGGATCATGGTACCGATAGGCGGAGGCAAGGATTCCGTGGTATCCCTGGAGCTGCTGGATGACCGTGAGGTATGCTCATACAGCATCAACGAAAGCGATACGATCAGGAACGTGGTTGAGTGCTGTCCGCGCATAAATAAGGATTTAACCGCGAGGAGAATTCTGGACAAAGGCATCATCGAGATGAATAACGAGGGGTATTTAAACGGACACATCCCGTTTTCGTCGGTAGTTGCCTTTTCGGCGGTCATCACCGCATACTTAAACGGCATTAAATACATAGCCCTGTCCAATGAGTCCAGCGCCAATGAGTCCACAGTCGCGGGCTCCTTCGTAAATCATCAGTATTCCAAAAGCTATGAGTTTGAATCTGACTTTACTTCTTATATTAGCAAGCTTACGGATTCGGACATTCATTACTTCAGCCTGCTCCGACCGTATGCGGAGATCCGGATCGCGGCACTCTTTGCGAGGTTTCGTGGATATCATAAGGCTTTCAGGAGCTGCAATGCGGGCAGCAAGCAGGGCGTCTGGTGCTGCAATTGCCCTAAGTGCCTTTTTGTTTACGTGATATTAAGTCCTTTTTTGACCGAGGACGAACTGCGGGAGATATTCGGCGAGAAACTGCTGGACAAGGATTCCCTGGACAAGGATTTCAGGGAACTCATGGGGATAGACGAGAACAAGCCCTTTGAGTGCGTGGGCACGAGGAGAGAGGTCTGCGCTGCCATCAAACGGTTCGTTGCCGGCGGAGGCACCTATGCCTCGGGTGAGCCAAGACGCCCGGGCAGGTCACTTTTGACGGACCGGTATGCGGAATGCGTCAGCAATCTGGCGGATGACCTGGATGACCTCGTGGAGGAGACGGGCAGCGAGCATAACGTTCCGGATGAGCTGCTGTATACGGTGGATAAGTCTGAAAAGATATTAAATAACATATGACGCGGATCATGTGCGCCATGGAAATCAGGATTTAAATGGGAGTAGCAGAGAAACTAAGCGGCAAGAAGATACTGATATGGGGATATGGCAGGGAAGGTCAGTCCACCAGGCTGTTTCTCAAGAGATGCTGTCAGCCTGCGCTGATTGAAGTCTTTGAGGGCAAGCGGGAAGAGATCGATGAGGATAAGTATGACCTGATCGTAAAGAGCCCCGGAATCCCCATGGAGGACGATGCTCCCAAATACACGTCACAGACGGAACTCTTTCTGGAAGAGCACAGGGACAAGGTCATAGGCATCACCGGAACCAAAGGCAAAAGCACGACTTCCGCTATGCTAAATCATGTTTTAACCCGTGTGAATCCCGGTAAAACCATCCTTTTGGGCAACATCGGAGAGCCCTGCCTTAACTATTTCGACGAGGTGGATGACAACACGACCGTCGTGTTCGAGATGTCATGCCATCAGCTGGCCAAGATCAAGGTATCCCCGCATGTTGCCGTATTTCTGAACCTTTATGAGGAACATCTGGATTATTACGGGACCTTTGAAAAGTACTTCAGGGCCAAGCAGAACATTACCAGGTTCCAGGATGAAGAGGATTATTTTGTGGTTGGCGACCAGGTGCCTCCCATTGAGACCAGCGCAAAAGTTATCCACATGCCTTATGATACGTCAGGGGAGTACGGCCTGAAGGTGTTCGGCAAACATAACGTTAGTAATGCTAACTTTGTGATACGCATAGCGACTGAGATCCTGGGGTATGACAGGGACGAGGTGATAGCTTCGCTGTCAGGTTTTGAGGGATTGCCCCACAGGCTCAAGTTCATAGGCGAAAAGGACGGCGTCAGGTATTATGATGATTCCATCTCAACGATCCCTGATGCGGCGATAAGGGCCCTTGAAGCCGTGCCGGAAGCGCATACGATCCTGCTCGGAGGAATGGACAGGGGCATAGACTATACGGAGCTTACGGATTACATGCTGGCACATCCCGAATACCAGTACGTATGCTCCTATGATTCGGGACGCCGGATATATGATGCCGTGGGAGACATGGACAACGTTCATTATATGGAAACGCTGGAGGCCGCGGTCAGGTATGCGGCCGAGATCACGCCGCCGGGCAAGGCGATACTTCTTAGCCCGGCTTCGGCGTCATACGGATATTTCAAGAATTTTGAACAAAGAGGCGAGATGTTCAAGGATTACGCGGGGGTATGAGATGTCAGCCGGAACGAGAACTTTTGTAAGGGAAACCAGGGAAGACAAACCGGTCCTGGCCATCTGCTATGACTTCGACAAGACGCTGTCACCCAATGACATGCAGGCGCAGGGGTACATTCAGGACGTCTATGGTGACAACGTGGACAGCTTTTGGGCAGAGACCAATGACTTAAGCTTCGACAACGAGATGGATTCCAACCTGGCGTACATGTACATGATGAAGGAGTACGCCGAGGGGATCAGGCTGTTCAAGCAGGAGGTCCTGGCCGATTACGGCAGCAAGGTCAAGCTATTTCCCGGCGTCGAGACGTGGTTTGAGCGCATCCGGACTTACGGAGAGGAGTCAGGCGTCATAGTGGAGCACTACATCATCTCATCGGGCCTAAAGGAGATGATCGAGGGAACCATTCCCGCACGCGCGGGCGCTTTCAAGAAAATATACGCGAGTTCGTTCTATTATAACAACAAGGGCATAGCCATCTGGCCGGCGCAGGCGGTCAATTATACAAACAAGACTCAATTTTTGTTCAGGATTGAAAAGGGAGTGCTCGACGTGAATGATCCCGGCGTGAACGATTATTTTGCTCCGGATGAGCTCAGGGTGCCCTTTAGGAACATGGTCTACATCGGCGACAGCGACACGGACATACCATGCATGAAGCTGGTGAGCTCGTATGGCGGACACAGCATAGGCGTATACGATCCCGACACCCATGACAAGGCCAAGGTGTACCGGATGATGCGGAACAACCGCATCAACTATTTCGCTCCGGCCGATTACAATGAAGGCGGGGAACTTGACGGGCTCATCAAGAACATCATCAGGCGGACGGCCGAGAACGAAAGCCTTGAAAACGTAAAGTTTGCCTGCGCCAATGAAGCAGCGGGCCGGGCGAAGGCTGACTGATGCCTTTTTGAAGAAGGCGGCGCGTGAAGATTATGAAGATCCTTTTTCTGACGTGGGAGAATTTTGGAACAGACGGGATGATCAGTGCCTTTAGGCAGCTTGGTCACGAGGTGGCGCCCCTGAGCACCAGCCAGGAGGAGCTGCTGGGCGACGAGATCGGACTCAAGCTTGGCAGTGAGGCGGCCAAACGTTCTCCTGACATTGTCTTTGGCTTTAATTATTTTCCGAACGTGGCAAAAAAAACAGCTGATATTGGATTGGATTATTATGCATGGGTATATGACAATCCATGCGTTCAGCTTTATTCGCATACGATCCTGCTGCCGACCAACCACGTCTACGTATTTGACTCAGACACGTATCTGAAATTTCATTCACAGGGCATAAAAACCATTAGTTATCTTCCGATGGCTGCAACTCCGTCTTCTGATGCAGGATGCCTTGCAACCGGTCGTTACAAAACGGACGTTGCATTTGTGGGTTCCCTTTATGATGAAAAGCATAATTTCTATGACCGCATGATGAGCCGCGGCGTCTCAGACCGGACGTCCGGTTACCTGCGCGGGATCATGGAGAGCCAGAAGCAGCTGTACGGGGTTAACCTGGTCGAAAGCCTGTTGACTGATTCGGTCATCAAGGAAATGCAGGAATCCCTGCCCCTTCAGCCCGGCGCTGACAGCGCGATCACGACACGCACGTTATTTGCGGAATACGTGATCAACCGCAAGATCACGGCGGAGGAGAGGCGTGATGCCCTGACCATGCTTGGGAACAGGCTCGGAAACGTTGCTCTTTATACCGGGGATAAGACCGTCAGGATCCCCGGCTGCGTAAACCACGGCCCCATAGACCCGTACGGAGAGGCCCCGGCGGTATACAATTCGAGCCGGATCAACCTGAACGTCTCACTGAGGAGCATCGTGAACGGCATTCCGCTCAGGTGCTTTGAGATAATGGGAGCGGGAGGATTCCTGCTGTCTTCCCATGCGGGGGATTTTGCGGGTTTATTCGAGGATGGCAGGGATTACGTCGCCTATGACGGGCTGCCTGACATGCTTGACAAATGCGAATACTATCTGGCACATGAGGCCGAAAGACGGGAAATAGCCGAAAATGGCCTGCAAAGGATCCGTGAGGCCCATACCTACGTGCACAGGGCCGAAGAAATGTTGGGAAAAGCTGATCAATTCGGCATCTCCCAAAGTTAAATCACGTATGCCGCTCAATGGACGCCGTGATGCGTTCGATCATCACGGCAACCCTGTTCAGGACCCCGTGGCGGCTGACGGCTTCGGCGTGGCCGCGTCTCGCGATCTCCATGCGCTCATCCTCGTTTGAAAGATAATGCCTGATTTTTTCGATCGCCTCCTCGGGCGTTTCGTATGCTTCCAGGTGTGTTCCCACGGTCAGGGAGTCGGGAATCTCGCTCTGCCAGTTCGTGAGCAGGAACCCGCCGAAGCCGAGCACGTCCCAGATGCGCTGCGGCAGTCCCGTGCGTATCGGCCGCATGGTGGTGTTGAGGTTTATCCGGCTTGAACGGATGACGCCGGGCATTTCCGTCAGGGTGGACACCCCTCCGTGAGTGATCAGGGACGGTGCCATGCGCCTTAGCCCGTCCGTGCTGCTGCGGGTAAAGAGATGCACGCCGGCCTCTCCGGCCAGGCCCTCCGCCAGGGTGGCGATCAGCGTCATGCGGTCACGGACCGTCAGCTCGAATCCGAAACAGTTGTTAAGCGCCCAGCATGAGCTCATGCCGGTGACGTATAGCCCGTCATCCTTTAGCACGTCGGGCACGAAATCTCTGACTTCAGATAAAATCTCATCAATTATTTTCTGCCCATGGAGGTCTCCGGCCGCGCCCCCGAAGATCGTTTCCAGCAGATCCATTCCTCCGAGCAGCTCCTGGGCTCCGAGAAGCCCCTCACATAGGCCCTGAACGCGCGGAGAGAGCTTGCCGAACATGTCCGAATACGGGTTTTTCTCTTCATATAGGGATCCGATGAAGGAGACGTCATACGTAAATGAGCCCGGCTCCACGTATTCCCTGTCGCCGTACATAACGCCCAGCGGCAGATGAAATACTCCTCCCGGGTTTTCGCTCACCGTTTCAAGATACTGCGCATGGTCGAACAAAAAGATCCGGTTGTGGGAATTGCGGATCGACCGTGACGACAGCTCTGCCACCGGACAGTCTACGCTCACGCAGACGTACAGGCAGTTCAGTTTTTCACAAATGTCCGATATATAAGGAAAGAAATTGATGCTGAAAACAAATAGCGGGCGTTCTTTAAGAATCAGCTCCGCGATCGTCTTTATCCTGACGTCAGGAGGGATGTTCTTGTCCGTCATTTCCTGACGGTCCTCGATCACGCTTAGGCCCAGGGCCTTGAACGCGTCGACGTAACCGGGTTCGCATATGCTGTTGTACCTGTGAAATACTACGTTCATCATTATCCTCCGCCGCATGGAGTGATGCTCCGTACGGCATGTCAGACGTGATCGCATCAATATTTTGTGATTTATATGTATTTTATACCTAAATCTTGTGATTTGCCATGATTAGGAGTAGAATTATATAGATATGATCAAAAATAACCAGAAGTATTTCAATCAATTGCATCTGATATTGGATGGAATCGTGGTTGCGGGATCATATCTGCTGGCGTGGTATTTCAAGTTTGGTGCCCCCTGGGTTGAGGAAGTGCCCGGCCTGACCACCGAGCAGTATATGATGGCGCTCTGGTTCATAGTGCCCGGATACGTGCTGCTGTATTACATGATGAATCTCTACACGCCCAAGCGTGCGACGCTGCGCAGGTATGAGATCATCAACATAGTGCAGGCCAACGTCATCGGCATGATCGGTTTCGTGGTCATCCTGTACGTGATCAAGATGATCCATTTCTCGAGAATGCTGATCCTGATATTCTTTGGAATCAACGTGGTTCTGACCACCGTGATGAGAAGCCTGCTCAGGAGCCTGCTCGAGTATTTCCGCCGCAAGGGCTATAACATCAAGTACATATTGATGATCGGGTATTCGCGTGCCGCTGAGGAATACATTAACCGCGTGAGCAACAATCCCCAGTGGGGATACGTGATCAGGGGCATACTGGACGATCACGTGCCCGCCGGCACCCTGTACAGGGGCGTTAAGGTGCTGGGCTCGATAGACAACCTGGAGATAATCCTGCCGGAGAACAAGCTGGACGAGATTGACATCTCACTGGCCCTGGGGGATTACGACAAACTGGAAAAAATAGTGTCCATGTGTGAAAAGTCCGGCGTGCATACCAAGTTCATTCCGGATTACAACTCCCTGTTCCCGGCAAATCCCTATACCGAGGACGTGCTGGGCCTGAGCGTGGTCAACATCAGGAACGTGCCGCTGGCGGATCCTTTCAACAAGGCCGTAAAGAGGCTGTTTGACCTTATTTTCTCCATATTGGCGATCATATTGACTTCTCCGGTCATGCTCGTGACTGCACTGGCGGTCAAGTTCACCTCGCCCGGTCCCGTCATGTTCAGGCAGGAAAGGGTGGGCCTGCACAACAAGCCCTTCATGATGTACAAGTTCCGTTCCATGATCGTCCAGAAAAAGGAGACCGAATCCAAGGAATGGACCACCAAGGACGACCCAAGGGTTACCAAGGTCGGGCGGTTCATCAGGAAATACAGCATCGACGAGCTGCCTCAGTTTTTTAACGTGCTAAAGGGAGACATGAGCGTGGTGGGGCCGAGGCCCGAGAGGCCGCAGTTCGTGGAGAAATTTAAGGAAGAGATTCCGAGATACATGGTCAAGCATCAGGTCCGGCCGGGACTGACGGGCTGGGCCCAGATCAACGGATATCGCGGCGACACGTCCATCAAGCGGCGCGTCGAGCATGACATATACTACATAGAGAACTGGAACCTGTGGTTTGACGTGAAGATAATACTGCTTACCGTATTCAGGGTTTTCATAGATAAAAATGCATATTGATGCATAGGGAGGAACTGCATAATGGCTGCTAAAAAGAAAAAGCACAAAAAGAAAGGACTGAGCACGGCCGCCAAGGTCATCATCTTTATAATGGAGCTGCTGATCCTGGGCGCTGCCGCGCTGGTTCTGTATTTCACCACCAAGACTACCGAGACCGGCAAGGTGGAGATAAAGGAAGAAGAGATCGTCATCAATGATTCCGTCAAGGAAGCTGAAGAGACGACCATGAAGGGATACTGGAACATAGCGCTTTTCGGCGTTGACTCGAGGGCCAACCAGCTGAATAAGAACACCCGTAGCGATACGATCATGATCGCCAGCATAGACCAGGATACCGGAGAGATCAGGCTGGTCAGCGTATACCGTGACACCTACTTAAACCTTGGCAATGACTCTTATAACAAATGTAATGCGGCATATGCCAAGGGAGGCCCCGAACAGGCCATCAACATGCTGAACATGAACCTGGACATGAACATCTCTGATTTCATAACGATCGGTTTTGAAGGTCTCATAGACGTGGTTGACGCGCTGGGCGGCGTTCCGATCGACGTGGAGAGCGCCGAGATCGAGCATCTGAACAACTATCAGCGAAGCATGTTCCTGGATGAAAACGGAAAGGGCGGACTTAATGAAAACATCACGCCCGTTACCACGACCGGACTCCAGACGCTGAACGGACTCCAGGCAACCGCATACTGCAGGATCAGGTATACCGCCGGCGATGACTTCAGGCGTGCGGAAAGACAGCGTACCGTCCTGCTGGCCTGCATGGACAAGGCCAAGACCGCCAACGTGTCCCAGCTGACACAGATCGCAAACAACATATTCAGCGAGGTTTATACTTCACTTGACCTGAATGACATCATCGCGTTGCTTGGCGACATCAATAAATACAAGGTTGTCGGACAGGACGGTTTCCCCAACGAAAGCCTGAGGGCTACCGGCTCCATCGGATCCAAGGGATCGTGCGTCGTGCCTGTCACTCTGTCGGATAACGTCAAGTGGCTGCACTGGTTCCTGTTTAATGACGAGAGTTATTCTCCTTCGTCCACGGTTCAGACGTGCTCGGACAAGGTATATGCCGACACTCACGGCTACATAGGTAACTGATGATGGCAGCGGGCATTGACGTCATCATACCCACCTATAAGCCGGATGAGAGGTTTCTGCGGTGCCTGGAGCTGCTGGGCACGCAGACAGTCAGGCCATCCAGGATAATCGTCATCAATACCGAACAGGCTTATTATGATGCCCTGCTCAAAAACCGCAGCCTGCCATGGTCCGTACGTGACATAACGGAAGTTACGCATATAGATAAAAAGGACTTCGATCACGGGGGAACCAGAAGGATGGCGGTCCTTAAGTCGGACGCGGACTATTTTGTGATGATGACGCAGGACGCACTGCCTTATGACGACCATCTCATTGAGAATTTGATGGCTCCCTTGCAGATAGATCCTCAGATTGCGGTGTCTTATGCAAGACAACTTGCAGCTCCCGGAGCGCGTGAAACCGAAAAATATACACGTAAATTTAATTATCCGGCACAGGCCAGGGTCAAATCGTCCCAGGATCTCGTGACTTTGGGCATAAAGACGTACTTTTGTTCGAACGTATGCGCTGCCTATAACCGCGAATTATATGATGAAGCGGGCGGTTTCATAGAACGTACGATATTTAATGAGGACATGATCATGGCCGCGGCTCTGGTCAGGAAGGGCTATTCCATCTCCTACACGCCGTCGGCTCAGGTATATCATTCACATAATTATACGTGCATGCAGCAGTTCAGGCGTAATTTTGACCTGGCAGTCTCGCAGGTGGAACATCCGGAGGTTTTTGCCGGCATATCTTCCGAAAAAGAAGGCACTCGGCTGGTCAGGGACTGCATCACTTATCTGAGGGACGTCCACAAGCGCTATCTGATCCCCGGATTCGTCTTAAACTGCGGAGCCAGATATCTCGGATACAGGGCCGGGCGCAGGCATAAGTTCTTTCCAAAGGGAATAAAGCGCAAAATGTCAGCCAATCCCGGATACTGGGAGTGAGGATGAACAATAAATCCCATGAACGTTACATAGACGTGGCCAGGGTGTTCTCGATGGCCTCCGTCATCATGATCCACGTGGGGGCCATTAGCTGGTATGATGGCCCTTTTTCCATATATCCGTGGGGGGTTATGAACCTCTTTGACCTGCTTTCGCGGTATTGCGTGCCGGTCTTTCTGATGATCAGCGGATACCTGTTCCTGGATCCGGACCGGGACATTCCCGTTCGTAAGATATACATGCGTTATTTACCCAGGCTTTTGGCCGCTTTCTTCTTCTGGTCGTTCCTGTATGCCCTGATCACGTCCGGCTTTGCCACTCAGAGGACCCTTGGGAACGGAGTGGGGCTTAAGATCGTACAGGATACCTTTTGGGGGCATTATCACATGTGGTACATGTACGTGATCGTGGGTCTCTACGTGGTCACTCCGGCCCTCAGGCCGATTGCCGCTGACCGCAGGGCAGCCAGATACTTTCTGATCGCGTCATACCTGCTGGGGTACGTGATGCCGATGATCCAGATGATTCCCTTCATATATGAACATACGGCCAAGTATACCAACAGGCTGGAGCTCAGGTTCATACTGGGATATTCATTCTATTACCTGGCGGGCTATTATTTCGGATCGATGGAAATGACCCAAAAACAGCAGAGACTGGCTTACCTGATCGGAACCATCGCGCTCGTCTTTTCCGTTACCGTGGTCACGGCATACGTGCTGATAATGCAGTTTCCCAACTCGGAACTACATGAATATTATACCGCCGGAGTGCCGGTTTACAGCATTGCTGCGTTTATATTTTTTAAATATAAATTTAACAAACTTGATTCGGATTCCAAGATCGGCAGGATGGTGACGTGGATGTCAAAGCTTAGCTTCGGCGTGTACATGGCGCATGATTTCGGCCTGATAGTGTTTAAGAAGCTTGGGATCACGCCGGTCATTGCCAGTCCGTTTATCTCCATGCCGCTGATGATGGTGGCGGATCTGATCATTTCGCTGTTCATCGCGTGGATTGTCAGCCTGATCCCCGGGCTTAGGAAATGGGTGATTTGATTTGGGGATACGCCGGGAAGGGACGCCTTGTGATTTTACGAAAAAAACATGATTATCTCTGATAAATATAATTGATATGGGTGTTTGGTTGTGTATATAATTAATTCTTGAAGTGCATCCATGCACTTCAGAACAGAATGTGATCTCATCCATGAGATCATTCTTGAAGTAAAAAATCTAAAGAAATATATGATGAGATGAGAGGAGGATCATTAGTCATGGAAAGATACTTTCAGGAGGACATTGAATGTGCCTCGCCGGAGAAGCTTCGCGAGATACAGAGCGAAAAGCTGGTGGAGCAGGTTCGGCATGTCTGGGATAACGTTCCTTATTATAGGAAGAAGATGGAGGAAGCAGGAGTCGCTCCTGATGACGTTAAGTCGGTGGATGACCTGCATAAGCTGCCTTTCCTGTCCAAGGCTGACCTGAGGGATGCCTATCCTTATGGGCTTTTGGGAATGCCGCTCAAGGACTGCGTGCGGATTCAGTCCACTTCGGGAACTACCGGCAAGAGGGTCGTGGCCTTTTATACCCAGGGAGACATCGATCTCTGGGAGGATTGCTGCGCTCGTGCCATCATGGCGGCGGGCGGGACTGACGAGGACGTATGCCAGGTATCATACGGATATGGCCTTTTTACGGGAGGTCCCGGCTTGAACGGCGGATCCCACAAGGTTGGCTGCCTGACCATCCCCACCAGTTCGGGCAACACTGACCGCCAGATCATGTTCATCATGGACCTGCAGGCTACGATACTCTGCTGTACGCCCAGCTATGCGGCATTTTTGGGTGAGCGCATGAAGGAAATGGGCTATGGCCCCGATGACATACCGCTTAAGGCCGGCATATTCGGCGCCGAGGCATGGTCGGAAGAGATGCGCCGCGACATAGAGAAGACTCTGGGCATCAAGGCATACGACATATACGGACTTACCGAGCTCTCAGGCCCCGGAGTTGCCTTTGAGTGCTCCGCTCAGCAGGGCATGCACGTCAACGAGGATCATTTCATAGCGGAGATCATAGACCCGGATACCGAAGAGGTCCTGCCTGACGGAACCCAGGGTGAGCTGGTGTTCACGGCCATAGACAAGAAGGCCTTCCCCATGATCAGGTACAGGACTCGTGACATCTGTACGCTGACCCGTGAAAAGTGCTCCTGCGGACGTACCCACGTACGCATGGGCAAGCCTAAGGGCAGGTCCGATGACATGCTGATCATCCGCGGAGTCAACGTATTCCCGAGCCAGATCGAGACCGTACTCCTTAATCACGGTTACGGAGCCAATTATCAGATACTGGTAGACCGCGTCAACAACACCGATACGTTTGAGGTCAAGGTGGAAATGACGCCCGAGATGTTCACTGATAACCTGGGAGAGGTTGAAAGCAGGCAGAGGGAGCTTTCCGATGGCCTGAAGTCCATGCTGGGCATCAAGGCCAAGGTTACCCTCGTTGCACCCAAGACCATCGCCAGGAGCGAGGGCAAGGCCGTGCGCGTGATCGACAACCGCAAGATCTGATGACGGAATCCCGGCATGACCGCATCGGTGGTGCATTAGCCGTGCCGGATCGTACTATGGAGGGAAAAATATGAGCATCAAACAGATATCCGTATTTCTTGAAAATAAACCCGGAACCTTGAGCCGGATGACCAAGGTGCTGGCTGACCACAAGATCGACTTAAGGGCCCTTTCACTGGCCGAGACCAAGGATTTCGGCATCGCCCGCATGATCGTTGATGACGTGCTGGCTGCCACCAGCGTGCTGAAGGATGCCGATTTCATAGCATCCCTGACGCCCGTCCTGGCATATGAGATACCGGATGAGACCGGAGGATTGAACAAGCTGCTGCAGGCATTTAATGAATGCAACGTCAACGTCGAATACATGTATTCCTTCCTGGGAGGCAAAAAGGCCAAGAGCGCGTACATGATCTTCAGGGTGGCCGACACCGAGGCTGCCGAGGCCGCACTGACGGGAAGGGGACTAAGGCCTTTGACGCAGGAACAGGTTGGAGAGATATAAGTTTCATTTAACGAAGATACTATGATTGATAACAACACGACCGACAACATAGACGAAACGGAAGAAGAACGGGAAGAAGTCATGTCAACCAGTAACGACAACCCGGACACTTATTCAACAGATGGCCCTTCTGATGATGGTAAGGGTTCACCATCAGGCGGCGGGGAAGCATCCGGCACGGACGGCACGGATTCAGGCTCTGAACCCGGCGATTCCGACCGTGAGGACGTCTGCTTCATCTGTCGCCGCCCTGAGAGCAAGGCCGGCAAGATGTTCAAGCTCATGCAGGGCATCTGCGTGTGCCCCGACTGCATGAACAAGACCATGACCACGGTATCGTCCAATTTCGACTATCAGGGACTGCTGAATAATCCCAACGTCAGCATCTTTAACATGTCCGACCTGCAGGGAGATGGGGCGATACCGAACAAGCAGAAGCTGAAGAAACGCAAAAAGGACGAAAAGCCCGAACCCATAATCAACCTGAAGGACATACCCGCTCCGCATAAGATCAAGGCGTCGCTTGATGAATACGTGGTCGGCCAGGAATACGCCAAAAAAGTCATGAGCGTAGCCGTCTATAATCATTACAAGCGCGTTGCGACCGATACGATGGACGACATAGAAATCGAAAAGTCCAACATGCTGATGATAGGTCCCACCGGGTGCGGCAAGACTTACCTGGTAAAGACCCTGGCTAAGCTGTTGAACGTGCCGCTGGCCATAGCCGACGCGACTTCGCTGACGGAAGCCGGCTACATCGGTGACGACATCGAGAGCGTGATCAGCAAGCTGCTGGTAGCTGCCGACAATGACGTGGACAGGGCCGAGCAGGGCATCGTCTTTATCGATGAGATAGACAAGATCGCCAAGAAGGCTGAGACAAGGTCCAGGGACGTAAGCGGCGAATCGGTGCAGCAGGGCATGCTGAAGCTCCTGGAGGGAGCTGACGTGGAGGTTCCGGTCGGTTCCAATTCCAAAAATGCCATGGTTCCGCTGGCTACCGTAAATACGCGTAACATCCTGTTCATCTGCGGAGGCGCCTTCCCGGATCTGGACGAGATCATCCGCAAACGCCTGAGCAAGTCCGCGGGAATCGGCTACGGCGCGATGATAAAGGACTCAGAGAAGGACGTGTCGGAGATACTCAGGCAGGTCAAGACAGAGGATCTGCGCGAATTCGGCATGATCCCGGAATTCATAGGACGGTTGCCCATGGTATTCACCCTGAGCGCCCTGGACAAGGACATGCTGGTGAAGATACTTAAGGAGCCCAAGAACGCCATACTCAAGCAGTACCAGAAATTGCTTGAGCTCGACGAGGTCAAGCTGGACTTCACGGACGACGCGCTGGAGGCCATCGCTGAAAAAGCCCTTGAACGCGACACGGGAGCGAGGGCGCTCCGTTCCATAATAGAAGAGTTCATGCTCGACATCATGTATGAGATCCCGAAGGATGACAACATCGGACACGTCACCATTACGGGCGATTACATCAACGGAACCGGAGGTCCCATCATAGAGTTGCGGGGCTAATCAGCAAAATTTAATAATTTAGACACAATAATTCGATTGCAAACAGGCGCACTTTTCGATACAATGAAAGTGCGCTTGTTTTGTGTAAAGTGCATATAATTTGAGGGACAAAAGTCCCGGAATGGAGGCAAAATGCTATATATCGGTGTCGATCTGGGTACCAGTGCAGTCAAGCTTCTGCTTATGGAGGGTAACGGCGAGATCAAAAAGATCGCGAGCCGCGAATATCCCCTGTCTTTTCCGCATCCCGGGTGGAGCGAGCAGAAACCCGAGGATTGGTTTACCCAGACCATGGATGGATTGAAGGAATTGCTGGATGGTGCCGATAAGTCGCAGGTGGCAGGCATCAGCTTCGGAGGTCAGATGCACGGACTCGTCATCCTGGACAAGGACGACAACGTGATCCGTCCCGCCATACTCTGGAATGACGGACGTACGACTGAGGAGACGGACTATCTGAACAACGAGATAGGTAAGGATAAGCTGAGTCAGTACACGGCTAACATAGCATTTGCCGGATTTACGGCGCCCAAGATACTGTGGGTCAAGAATAAGGAACCTGATAATTTCGCGAAGATCGCGAAGATCATGCTGCCCAAGGATTACATCGCGTACAAGCTGAGCGGGGTGCATTGCACGGACGTGTCCGATGCTTCGGGCATGCTCCTGCTGGACGTGAAGAACCGCAAGTGGTCCGAGGAAATGCTCAGGATATGTGACGTCAGGGAAGACCAGCTGCCTAAGCTGTTTGAATCCTATGAGGCAGTAGGCGACATCCTGCCCGAGATAGCTTCCGAACTCGGAGTGCCCGGAAACGTCAAGATCGTGGCCGGCGCAGGCGACAATGCCGCAGCGGCCGTAGGCACCGGCACCGTAGGCGACGGAGCCTGCAACATATCGCTGGGAACCAGCGGAACCGTATTCATTTCCTCCAGCAAGTTCGGAGTGGATGACAACAATGCGCTGCATTCGTTCGATCATGCGGACGGATCTTTCCACCTGATGGGCTGCATGCTGTCCGCGGCCAGCTGTAACAAATGGTGGGAGGAGGACATCATAGGAACCGAGGACTTCGTGACCGAGCAGAAAGCGATCACGGATGACAAGCTGGGTAAGAACCACGTCTATTTCCTGCCTTATCTGATGGGAGAGAGATCCCCTCACAACGATCCGCTGGCCAGGGGAACCTTCATCGGCATGACCATGGACACCAGCAGGGCCGACATGACTCAGGCAGTGCTCGAGGGCGTGGCATTTGCGCTGCGTGACAGCCTGGAGGTTGCCAGGAGCTTAGGGATCAATCTCGAGAGGTCCAAGATATGCGGCGGCGGCGCCAAGTCTCCCCTGTGGAAAAAGATGATAGCCAACGTCTGCAACATCAAGGTTGACGTTATCGAGAGCGAGCAGGGTCCCGGCATGGGCGGCGCGATGCTCGCGGCCGTAGCCTGCGGAGAGTATAAGTCGGTTCAGGAGGCCGCTGATGCCATCGTCAAGGTCGTTGACACGGTAGAGCCTGATCCCGGGCTGGTTAAGCTCTACGAAGAGAGATATCAGCAGTTTAAGAAGATTTATCCTACTGTGAAAGCATTGTTCCCGCAGATCCAGTAGAGAAAAATAAATAGCTATAGTTATATTAAGGAGGGTTAAGAATGAACAACATTCCCAAGATCAAGGTCGGAATCGTGGCAGTATCACGTGACTGCTTCCCGGCATCGCTTGCGGAGAACCGCAGAAAGGCACTGACGGCAGCATATAACAAGAAATATGATGCAGCTGACATTTATGAGTGCCCAATAACCATCATCGAGAGCGAGATCGATATGGTTAATGCCCTGGAGGACATCAAGAAGGCAGGATGTAACGCTCTTTGCGTATACCTTGGAAACTTCGGCCCCGAGATTTCGGAGACGTTGCTGGCCAAGCATTTCGACGGACCCAAGATGTTCTGTGCGGCAGCTGAGGAGAGCCAGAATGATCTGATGGACGGACGCGGAGACGCATACTGCGGCATGCTGAACGCTTCCTACAACCTGGCACTTCGCAACGTCAGGGCATACATTCCTGAGTATCCCGTAGGCAATGCCGAAGAGTGTGCGGACATGATCCATGAATTCCTGCCCGTTGCACGCGTGGTTGAGGGATTAAGCAACTTAAAGATCATATCCTTCGGTCCCCGTCCGCAGAACTTCCTTGCATGTAACGCTCCGATCAAGCAGCTTTACAACCTGGACGTTGAGATTGAGGAAGAGTCCGAGCTTGACCTTTTTGAGAGTTATCAGAAGCATGAAGGCGACAAGAGGATACCTGAGGTTGTTGCTGACATGGCTAAGGAAATGGGTTATGCCGAGGGCAAGGAACCTGCGATGCTTCCCAAGCTTGCACAGTATGAGCTTACGCTTCTTGACTGGGTTGACGAGCATATCGGATATCGCAAGTACGTGGCTCTTACCACCAAGTGCTGGCCCGCATTCCAGGACATGTTTAAGTTCGTGCCCTGCTACGTTAACAGCCGCCTGATGAGAAGAGGCATCCCGGTATCCTGTGAGGTTGATATCTATGGTACGCTTTCCGAGTACATCGGCCTGTGCGTATCCGAGCAGGAGGTTACGCTGCTTGACATCAACAACTCCGTGCCTCACGACATGTACGACGAGTCCATCAAGGGTAAGTATGACTACAACTTTACCGACACGTTCATGGGCTTCCATTGCGGCAATACCTGCTCGACCAGGATCAATGACGCACATCTGTCCTTCCAGCGCATCATGGCCCGTACCCATCCTCAGGATTGGTGTGACGGTACCATCGAGGGAGACATCAAGGCCGGCGACATCACGTTCTATCGCCTGCAGTCCACCGCTGACGCCAGGCTTCGCGCATACGTTGCACAGGGCGAGGTTCTGGACGTTGCCACCAGGTCCTTCGGCGGCATCGGCGTATTCGCCATTCATGAGATGGGCAGATTCTATCGCTATTGGCTGATAGGCAAGAATTTCCCTCATCACGGAGCCGTTGCATTCGGTCACTACGGCAAGGCCATATTCGATGCGTTTAAGTACATCGGAGTGGAACCTGAGGAGATCGGCTACAACCAGCCCGCATCCCTGCCTTATCCGGCAGAGAATCCGTTTGCATAAGACGAGGCATTAATAGAGAAGGGGTTACAAAAAGGGCGGCTTCCGATGGGAGCCGCCCTTGATGATTCGTGACTAAGGAACTGTCAATAATTAATCTGATCATCTTGCTTGTCTGCTTTC
>CALGGH010000103.1 GCA_937916415.1 uncultured Lachnospiraceae bacterium | reverse complement strand
AGCAGAAGATAGAAGCTGGCAAGAAAAAGATAGAATGGGGCAGCCAAATCCGCTCCTATGTATTTATGCCCTACACAATGGCAAAGGACCACCGCACGGGCTATGAAATGGGCAACATCAACGCCGTTATGGACGGCGACATTGACGGCTTCATCAACGCATATCTGAAATGGCTCAGCGTGGGCTGTCCCGAAAGAGGAGTGTCAAATGACGAGGGCTAACAACAGCATGTCCACGGCATCGCTGATCTTAGGCATCCTTGCCTGCATCAGCACGGCCTTCATGACGGTGTATCCGCCCTTCATTTTTGGCGGGCTCTCCATCATATGCGGCATCCTGTCGCGGGACAGGTCCGGCATGCCGGATCACAATGCCAGGGCCGGCATGTTCATCAGCGCCATGGGCATGACCGTCAATATTGTGATAGTGGCATTTTCCGTATATTCCGTATTTCACAATCCTGAGCAGTATGCCGTGTTTGACGAGCTTTTCAAACGTTTCTACGGCATGGATTTTGAGACCTTTACTAATTCCTCACTTCGTAATATAATATAATTTACAAAAGTATCTTTTGTGGCAGAAATCATTGCAGGAAAGGAGGATACCGTATGGGCATATCTATCGGCGGAGCTTTGGGATATGGCATGTGGGGAACGTTTCCCGGGACGACCGGAACCGGCACCATTGGAGAATCACAGGGAACCGGTGCCATCAGGAATCCGGGCGAAGATACCAAGGTAGCGCCCGGACGCAAGTCATCACCGGCTGAATGCGAGACCTGTAAGGAACGCAAGTATCAGGATGGATCGGATGAGATGGTATCCTTCAAGACCGCGCAGCACATGGATCCGTCCGAGGCGGCGACCGGGGTGCGCGCCCATGAGCAGGAGCACGTGGCCAATGCCTATGACAAGGCTGCACAGAACAATGGCAAGGTGCTGCAGGCCAGCGTGGCCATACATACGGCCATCTGTCCGGAGTGCGGCACGACTTACGTATCCGGCGGCCTGACTACCACTAAGATCAAGTACAGCGATGAGTCCAATCCTTATCAAAAGGACATGAAGGCACAGCAGGGAGAGGCCCTGCGCGGCCAGCATCTGGACATGTCGGTTTGACGTGATGAGCAATAATAATTCACCTGCCCTTTTGAGGGGAATTGCCAGGGAAAGACTCTCCGGCAACTTCGGAACCACGATCAGGGCTTACGTATGGTCAAGAGTCATAATGGTCTGCATTACATGGCTGTCAATGTCGATTTCTCAATCGGGGACTGGCGGTCGTGTTTTTTATGTCATCATTTACTTTCTTTCGCTGATCATCACCGGCATCTTTGATGCGGGCAGCGCCTTTCTCTACCTGCACGTCGTGAGCGGACGGGAAGCCAGCCCCGGGATGGTATTCAGCTGCTTCCGCAACCATACGGACAAGACTGTGCTCATCACCCTCTACAGGCTGCTGCTGGAGGCATTGGCGAGCATTACGTTCGCATACGCCTACGTTCAGTACGTGATCAATGGACAGTCGGGCTATCTGGGACTCTCCGCGATCGGACTGATCGTCATGATAGCCGGATATCTGCTGATATGGGCCATATATCTGCCCGCTTATTATCTGATCCATGACTTTCCGGATTACGGGGCGCTGGAGATAATCAGACTGTGCCCTAAGCTTACGCTTCCACGTCTCGGCAGGATGGTGATGCTGTTTGTCGGCATGATCCCGCTTAAGCTGCTGGAAGTTCTTTCGCTCGGGGTGGGCGCACCCTGGGCAGAATCATACGTAAACGCGATCATGGCAGAATACTACTTAGACCTGATGAACCCCGGACTGATACCGGCCGGGCCGCAGGAAGCCGTGATCCGCCAGGGCGCTGAATAACCCTAAGCAAAGGAGAACCAAAGATGAACGTTGTTTGCCTGGACCTAGAAGGGGTGCTCGTACCCGAGATATGGATCGCTTTTTCAGAAGCCACCGGCATTCCGGAGCTGAGAAGGACGACCAGGGACGAGCCTGATTATGACAAGCTGATGAACTTCAGGCTTAAACATCTCCGTGAACACGGACTGGGACTGAAGGAGATACAGGAAACGATAGCCACCATCGATCCGCTGCCCGGAGCCCGCGAGTTTCTTGATTCGCTGAAGGAGAGGACTCAGGTCATAATCCTGAGTGACACCTTTACGCAGTTTGCCGCTCCGCTGATGAAAAAGCTCGGCTGGCCAACCATTTTTTGCAATGAACTCGAAGTGGCGGCTGACGGTACCATCACCGGTTACCGGATGAGATGCGAAAAGTCAAAGCTCACGACGGTGAAGGCGCTGCAGGGCATTGGATTCGACACGATTGCCGCCGGAGATTCCTACAATGACCTGGGGATGATACTTAATTCCAAGGCAGGATTCCTGTTTAGGTCGACTGAATCGATAAGGGCCGATTATCCTGACCTGCCTGCATTTGAAGCTTATGATGATCTTTTGGAAGCGATAACGGTGGCGTTATAATGACCAGATCGATGATTTTTAAGATGGAGCGACCGGGCCTGCTTCACGAGGGCGACCGGGTGAGCGTCAGCGAGGGCGTGCTCCCTACCAGCTACTACTATACGATAGACCCGGCACTGGCCATGTCGGGCAACATACCCATACGTGAGAGGATGATGGCCAGGGAAGGCGTCGTGACCGCCATCGAAGTCAATGCCAGGGGTTACTACGTCACTGCGGAGTTTGAGGAGGGAGAGACATGATCAGAACAATATCCACTGATAAGGCACCCGCGGCCATAGGGCCGTATTCACAGGCTAAAATAGCAGGCGATATGCTATATGCGTCCGGCCAGATACCGATAGTACCCGCCACCGGAGAGATAGCGGAAGGCGGCATAGAGGCTCAGGCACGCCAGTCCATGCTAAACGTCGGCGAGATACTGAAGGCGGCCGGCACGGATTATTCACGGGTGGTCAAGACGACCTGCTTTTTGGCGGACATGAACGACTTTGCTGCGTTCAATGCCGTTTATGAAGAGTTTTTTACCGAAAAGCCTGCCAGGAGCTGCGTGGCAGTCAAGGCCCTGCCCAAGAACGTCCTCTGCGAAGTGGAAGTGATCGCTTATCTCGGAAAAGACTGATTGACGGGTGCCTTACGGACCGTTTGGGAGAGCTTTACGGATCGTTCGGGAGAGCTCTGCGGACCTTTCGGGAGAACTTTGCGGGTTGTAATAATGAGCGTTATTTTATGGATTGGGATATACTTGTGCGTCGTCAACGTCCTTGGCTTTATCATGATGGGGGTGGACAAGAACAAGGCGAGGCGCAGGGCCTGGAGGATACCTGAGGCGCATCTTTTCATAATCGCGATCATAGGCGGATCCCTGGGCACCACCATGGGGATGCACGTCTTCAGGCACAAGACCAAACACTGGTATTTCTTATTTGGCATGCCGGCCATACTGATCATTCAGGTGGCGCTGGTAGTCATTTTGTATTTGTCTCCGCTTCAGATCACTTTGTTTTAGACCTGTTGCGTACTGAAGAATTTGGGGGGTAAATATGCACGTAGCCGTTTGCATGGATTCCGCTCCGAACAGGAAACAGCTGGAGCGTCTTTTGGGCAGGAGCGCGGACAGGAGGATAGAGGCTGATCCCGACGTCCCGTACTACGTCCAGTCCTATGGCAACAAGGAGGCCCTGCTTGCGAGGCCTTTTCTGTATGATCTTTTTTTCATCGACCTGCTTCATGACGAAATGAACAGCATAGACCTGATCAGAGCCCTGCGGGCACAGGGAGTGATCGCCACGATCGTGCTTTGCCCCGATGAGGTGGATTTAAGCGGCGAGCTTACCGAAGAGGACGACGTGCTGGTACTCAGGCAGCCCATACGTACGGATGAACTGGAGGAGATGCTGGACAGGGCGCTTGAGGCCACCCTGGCCCGGGAACCCAAAATTGACGTACGCACCAACTCCGAGACGATTCACGTCCGCGAAGAGGAGTTCCTCTATGCGGAACAGCAGAAGAACGTGATCGCGGTACGTCTGACGGATGGCAGGGAGATCATTTGTCCGGAACGGATAGAAAATTTTGCGGCGCGGGTTCATGGATTTGAGAAAATTTATAACCTGCCCGACAACCTGGTGGCTCATGCTCAGGCCATAGCTAAGACCGGTTTTGGAAACGTCACGCTCACCGACGGGAAGAAGTTCAAGGTTTCCCGCCGGTGGCTCAAGTTCATGGAATCTGAAATAGGCAAGCGCCCATCCTGACGATTATTTTCCGTTTACTTCCTGCATCTTCATGGCCCTTACCTTGCATGAGAGGCCAAACAGGTTGATGAATCCCTCGGCGTCATGGTGATCGTAGAGATCGCCGGTGGTGAAGGATGCGATGGACTCGTTGTACAGCGAGTAGGGCGAAGTCGTGCCTGCCTTGATGACGTTGCCCTTGTAGAGCTTAAACTTCACTTCGCCGGTCACGTACTGCTGCGTGGACTCGATGAATGCCTGCACGGCCTCACGCAGGGGAGTGAACCACTTGCCCTCGTATACTATCTGGGCGAAGAGATTGCCCATTTCTTCCTTGACCCTGTAGGTGTCGCGGTCCAGGATCAGCTCCTCGAGCTGCTGATGTGCCTCATAGAGGATCGTTCCGCCGGGAGTTTCGTACACGCCGCGGCTCTTCATGCCGACAACCCTGTTTTCCACGATGTCAACTATGCCGATGCCGTGCCTGCCGCCAAGGGCGTTCAGCTTCCTTATGATGTCTGAGACCTTCATCTTCTCGCCGTTGATTGACGTGGGTACGCCCTTTTCGAAGGTCATGGTCACGCATTCGCCCTCATCGGGAGCCTTTTCGGGAGTCACGCTGAGCACGAGCAGATGTTCGTAATTGGGCTCACTGGCGGGATCCTCGAGCTCAAGCCCCTCGTGGCTGATGTGCCAGAGGTTGCGGTCGCGGCTGTATGAGCTGGAAGCGTCGAAGGGCAGGTGAATGCCGTGCTGCCTGCAGTATTCGATCTCCTCCTCACGGGAGTTCATCGTCCACTTGTCGTCACGCCATGCGGCTATTATCTTGAGGTCGGGAGCGAGGGCCTTGATGCCGAGCTCAAACCTGATCTGATCATTGCCCTTGCCGGTAGCGCCGTGGCAGATGGCGGTAGCGCCTTCCTTGCGGGCTATCTCAACCAGCCTCTTGGCGATGGCGGGACGGGCCATGCTGGTGCCGAGGAGATATTTGTTCTCGTATACGGCATGTGCCTGTACGCAGGGAACGACGTATTCGTCGGCAAATACGTCCGTCAGGTCTTCGATGTACAGCTTTTCCGCTCCGGAAGCTTTTGCACGCTCCTCCAGGCCGTCCAGCTCGGCCCCCTGTCCGCAGTCAACGCAGACGCAGATGACCTCATAGTCATAGTTTTCCTTGAGCCAGGGAATGATGGCGGTGGTGTCCAGACCGCCCGAATAGGCCAAAACAACTTTCTCTTTCATGATGCTTTCCTCCATAAATTGTTTCTTATAACGCTACTGATTAATATACATCAAGCGTATGCAAGTATGCAAGGGATAGCTTGAAAACGGAGCACTGCCGAAGCCTGTCGGGTAAATGCTGATTTATTCAGCATTTCCCTTGAATTAAGGCACTAAATCAGATATATTTAAGAATGGTTTAAATATCATGGGAGAAAATGGAGGCTGAAATGATCAAGGCTGGAATAGTCGGAGCGACCGGATATGCGGGCGCCGAACTTGTCAGGATACTGAGCGGGCACGAGCAGGTTCAGATCGTTTTTTTGGGCTCGAGAGGGTATGCGGGACAGAAGTTCTCGGACGTATACGGGAACCTTCGCGGCGTGGAGGACGGCATCTGTGAGGATGACGGAGACCCCGCATTCATCAAGGATTTATCTAAAAAAGCAGACGTTATATTTACGGCAACCCCGCAGGGAGTGTGTGCCACGCTGCTGGACGACGAGGTGCTGTCCAATACGCGCATCATAGACCTGTCCGCCGATTTCAGGATCAAGGACGTAGCCGTTTATGAGAAATGGTACGGCATAAAGCATGCCGCCCCTCAGTACGTAGAAGAAGCAGTGTATGGCCTGTGCGAGATCAACAGGGCAGACGTCGCTAATGCCAGGATAGTGGCCAACCCCGGCTGCTACACCACGTGCTCGATACTCACGGCATATCCGCTGGTCAAGGCCGGACTCATAGATCCGTCCACCCTGATCATCGACGCCAAGAGCGGGACGTCCGGAGCCGGCAGGGGAGCCAGGGTGGCCAACCTGTTCTGTGAAGTCAACGAGAGCGTCAAGCCATACGGCGTGACGACTCACAGACACACTCCGGAGATAGAGGAACAGCTGGGATATGCCTGCGGAGGCGACGTGGTCATCAGCTTTACTCCTCACCTCGTCCCCATGGACAGGGGCATTCTGGCCACGGAATATGCATCCCTCGTCAGGGAGGCTGACGGATCGCTGCCCACCGCGGAGCGCATAAGCGCCGCCTATGAGGAGGCATATGGAGATGAGCGCTTCATACGCCTGCTTGGTGACGGCGGAGTGCCTGAGACCAGATGGGTCAGGGACACCAATTATACCGACATAGGCTTTAAGATCGACTTAAGAACCGGCCGCATCGTGATGATGGGCGCCCTGGACAACATAGTCAAGGGAGCTGCCGGACAGGCCGTACAGAACATGAACGTGATGTTCGGCTTCGAAGAGTCGATGGGACTGTGATGCCATGCAAGAGAGCAGGAATTACGTCATCAGGCCGATGACGATTGAGGATTACGCGAACGTCAGGGATCTGTGGATGAGCATCCACGGGTTTGCGATCAGGAGCATAGATGACTCCCGCGAGGGTGTGGATAAGTTCATAAAGAGGAATCCCGGCATGAGCGTGGTGGCCATGGACGGCGACGTGACGGTCGGAGCCATCCTGTGCGGACATGACGGACGCAGGGGATGCCTGTATCACGTGTGCGTGCGTGAGGACTGGCGCAGGAGGGGCATAGGCAAGGCCATGGTCGTGCATTGCATGGAAGCCCTGAGGCGTGAGAGCATCAACAAGGTCTCACTGATAGCATTTACGGTCAATGACGTGGGCAACGCCTTTTGGAACGAGATAGGCTGGGTGCGCCGCGGAGACCTGAACTATTATGACTTCACGCTGAATGAAGAAAACATTACGGCTTTTAACAGCTGATCACAAGGAGATTTGGCGAGATGGAAAATGCGGAAATGACGAGAATAATGGAAAAGGCTGAGGTCCTCATCGAAGCCCTTCCCTACATACAGCAGTTCAATCGCAAGATAATAGTGGTCAAGTACGGCGGATCCGCCATGGCCAACGAGGAACTGCAGCGCAACGTCATAGAGGACGTGACTTTGCTCAAGCTGGTCGGCTTCAAGCCCATCATAGTGCACGGCGGCGGCAAGGAGATCAGCCGCTGGGTCGACAAGGCGGGCATGGAAGCCAGGTTCGTGAACGGACTGCGGGTAACCGACGCGGCTACCATGGAGATAGCCGAGATGGTCCTGGGCAAGGTGAACAAGAATCTCGTCCGCATGGTGGAGGAACTCGGCGTCAGGGCCGTTGGCATCAGCGGCAAGGACGGAGGACTCCTGCGCGTCAAAAAGCACATGCCCGACGGTAAGGACATAGGATTCGTGGGAGAGGTCACGAGCGTGGATCCAAAGATCCTGTATGACCTGATTGAAAAGGACTTTTTGCCGATAGTTGCCCCAATAGGCATGGATGATGAATTCAATACCTACAACGTCAACGCGGATGATGCCGCCTGTGCGGTGGCTACGGCAGTCGGAGCAGAGAAACTGGCGTTTCTGACTGACATAGAGGGTCTGTACAAGGACGTTAATGACAAGTCGTCCTTCATATCCAGGATCACGGCATCACAGGCTGACAAGCTGATCGCTGACGGATGGATAGGCGGAGGCATGCTGCCCAAGCTGAACAACTGCACGACCGCCATCAGGTCCGGCGTTAACCGCGTGCACATACTTGACGGCCGCATCGCTCATTGCCTGCTGCTGGAGATATTCACGAACGAAGGAATAGGAACCGCCATCATGGCAGATGATGATGAGATCGGAGACAAGATTACGAATAGGAGAAAGTCATGAACGTGACGGAATGCATGGAGCAGGCCGAAAAAGACCTGCTTCACACTTATAACAGATATCAGATAGTGCTCGATCACGGCGATGGGGTGTACCTGTATGACGCCGAGGGTCAAAAATACCTGGATTTCGTGG
>CALGGH010000102.1 GCA_937916415.1 uncultured Lachnospiraceae bacterium | reverse complement strand
GTGACTGGAGTTCAGACGTGTGCTCTTCCGATCTGGTTGACAGCGGAGGCATGTTCCTGATCCGGAGTGCCATGGACTCGATCGCCGAAAGCGCCGCGATCTCCAACAGGTTCCTGATCTACATAGGCCTGGGCGCGGGCATCGTCAGCATACTGTTCGGACTGTGGGCGGCCAAAAGGATAGCCGGCCCGATCATGGAACTGACTTCCATATCCGAGAGGATGAAGGGATTGGATTTTGACGCCAAGTATGCCGGAACGCAGAGCAATGAGATCGGCATCCTGGGACAAAACATCAATGAACTCTCGGAAACGCTCGAACAGACCATATCAGAACTCAAGGGAGCCAATGCCGAACTGAAGAGGGACATCGCCAGAAAGACCGAGATCGATGACATGCGAAAGGAATTCCTCTCAAACGTGTCGCACGAACTGAAGACTCCCATAGCCCTCATACAGGGATATGCCGAGGGACTGAAGGACTGCGTGAATGATGATGACGAGAGCAGGGATTTCTACTGTGACGTCATCGTGGACGAGGCCGGCAAGATGAACAACATAGTCGGCAAGCTGCTCACGCTCAATCAGCTGGAATTCGGAAATGACAGCGTGGTGATGGAAAGGTTTGACCTGGGTGCCCTGATAAAGGGATACCTGCAGTCGGCTGAGGTGTTGATCAAGCAGCATGAAGCGAGGATCGTCATGGAGGATCATGGACCGGTTGAGGTCTGGGGAGACCAGTTCAAGGCCGAGGAAGTATTCAGTAATTACTTTTCCAATGCCCTTAATCACTTGGATGGTGAAAGAATCATTGAAATTTCCATTGATAAGACCGATAATAAGGTAAGGGTGACCGTGTTCAACACCGGAGCGCCCATACCTGAGGAATCGCTGAATCAGATATGGGACAAGTTTTACAAGGTGGACAAGGCACGCACCCGTGAATATGGCGGGAGCGGAGTCGGCCTGTCCATAGTGAAGGCCATTCAGGAATCGCTTGGACAAAAATATGGCGTGGAAAACGCACCGGATGGAGTGAGGTTTTATTTTGAACTGGACGCACGGACCTAAGATAAAAATGAGGGCAGCCTTGGCTGCCGTCGTCGCCTGCCTGCTCGCAGGCGGCTGCGGGTATGAGTTTCCCGAGGGCTCCGAGGACAAGACGCAGCTGATAGCCAATTATTCGGCAGCCCTGCTCATGAAATATGACGTGGAAAGCCCCAGCAGGCTCTTGCCGGCGGATTCGGTGGTTCACATTGATTTCGTTGACCCCTCGGGCGGCATGCCGGCAGAGATCGTGCCCGAACAGGATGATGAATCAGGGCTGGAAGTGAATTCGATGCCGGAATACAGCTCCGAGAACGTCACCGTTAATGACACGGTGACCGGAGACAGCAGCGGGGGCTCGTATGATGAAGGATTTAGCGGTTTTTTGACGGATTTGGGAGTCGACGTAAGCTTCTCCGGCAACTATGAGGTCGTGAATGCTTATCCTGACGGTGATGATGCCAATCCCTACCTGTCCGTCGCCGCATCTGACGGCAATGAACTGCTCGTGCTGCATTTTAACATGTCAAACACGTCGGGTGCCGAGTCAAGCGTCAACCTGGGCAGGCTTGGCCTCAGGTACAGGGTGTCGATCAATGGCGGCACCAATAAGTACGTCATGACGACCCTGCTTGAAAACGACCTGCTGTCTTACGTCGGAACGCTCGGACCGGGAGAAATGACTGACCTGGTTGCGGTTTGTGAGATCAGCGATGCTGAGGCGTCCTCCATATCGACGATAGACTTTACCATAAGGGACAGCACGAGATCATCCGTGATTTCCCTTCAGTAATGGCCATTTTAGGAGCTGTGCATAAATAACTTTACATTTTGACGAAGTACAGGCGTTCATCTGCAAAGAAGAAAACGTAGCCGTAACGTGCTACGGCGAGGCTTTCTGATGAAGCAGATGAGCGTCTGGACAAGTCAAATGTGAAGATTTATTTATGCACAGATCCTAAGGCACCGTTACTGACTGCCCGTCCCCGAATGTCAGAAAATGAACCTTTGACTCCGTCCCCGAGTGTCATTTTAACTTTCGGAGGCGTAGTGCGCGCTCCGCGACGACCAGACGAATTTCTTTTCCAGCCAGGTCTGCAGCCAGGTCAGCGCGGTCGAGAAGATCAGGTAGATGAGCGCGGCCTCACAGTAGAGGGCGAAGGGTTCGTAGGTCCTCGACGCTATCTGCTGCGATACCGTAAAAAGCTCAATGACCGTGATCGAGGATGCCAGCGAGGTGTCCTTGAGCAGGCTGATCAGGTTGTTAAAAAGGCTCGGAAACGCGATCTTGAAGGCCTGCGGCATCACGACTCGCCGATAGGTCTGGGGCCGTGTCAGGCCCACCATGAGAGCGGCTTCGGTCTGTCCCTTCGGAATGGCCTCGATCGCGGACCTGAAGACCTCCGCGTTGTAAGCCGCCAGGTTTAAGCCAAAGGCCAGCACTGCGGCCGGAAAGGCGTTTATCATGATGCCCAGCCCCGGCAGTCCGAAAAAGATTATGAAAAGCTGCACCAGCAGCGGCGTCCCCCTGAATATCCAGATGTATATGAACGCCAGCTGCTTCAGGCCCCTGACGCCCGCGACCTGCACGAGCGCGAGGAGCAGCCCCAGGACGAGGCTGACCGCGAACGAGATGATCGTCAGCGGTATCGTGACCTTGATCCCGGGGATGAGGATTTTGGTAAAAGAAGTCAGCAATATGTTAATGAGTCTGTCCGTCATGAAGCGATTTGTCCTTCCTTATGGCATGATTCGAAAGATTACCTGGATGAAATGTCGCTTCCGAAATACTTTTCGGACAGGCTCTTTAAGGTTCCGTCGGCGCGCAGTTCATTGATGGCCTTGTCGATCTCGGTGCGCAGCGCGTCGTTGTCGCTGCCCTTTACCAGGGGGATCGAGACTTCTGACGCTTCATCCGTCAGGTCCACTATCTTGAACGCGGCATCAGGATGCTCGGAGAGATAGTCATAGAATGACACCTCGGCGTTCAGCGTAGCGTCGGCACGTCCGGAAAGGACCATGCTGATGGTCTCGGACAGCGTGTCCACGTTGGCTACTTCCGCGCCGTATTCAGCCGCCAGGTCGGCATATGTTGATCCCAGGGAATTGCTGGTGGTACGTCCAGCCAGGTCCTCAAAAGAAGTGATGTCCGTATTGTCGTCAGCCACCACGAGGGCCGTCTTGATATATGCATAAGGAGCGGTAAAGTCGTACTTCTGCTGCCTCTCCTCAGTGATTTCCACGCCATTGATGATGCAGTCGTATCTGCCTCCGTCGAGACCTGCGAAAAGTCCGTCCCATTCGCCTTCGACAAATTCAGCATTGACGCCGAGCTTGTCCGCTATGGCCTTGCCGACCTCGGTATCGAATCCGACGAGATCTCCTGCCTCGTCATGATAAGTCCAGGGGGCCCACTGTCCCTCCATTGCCATTACTATCTTGCCGGAGTCACGTATCCGGCCGAGGTGATCCGCATCCGATGATGCGCTTCCCGAATTTCCTCCGCATCCCGACAGCAAAAGGCTGTTTGCGAGGGTGAATGCCATGAGTATCCCTGTCATCCGCTTTTTCATTGATTCTTTCTTCCTTTCTTCGTGAAACGCACAACGTTAGATTTTTGAAACGAATAGCCTCATCGATTCGCGGCTTCCGCCATCATGCGAACTGAAATCCAATATAGGCCGCGTATATCGCCAGCAGGCAGATTCCCTGCGTCCTGTATATCTTGCCCTTGATGAGTGCCGGCAGGCACATGATCAGCATGACGGCAAGCATCACGGGAATGTCCACCACGAGTGACGCGTTGATGCCCGCTATGGTCTTTTCCACCGGTATGTGGAAGGGCTTGAGGGTTATTGCCAGGCCGCTGACCAGCACGAGGTTAAAAAGGTTCGCGCCTATGACGTTGCCGAGGCTTAGGTCACTGTGCCCCTTGACCAGCGATGTTATGGCCGTGACGAGCTCCGGCAGCGAGGTTCCGAGAGCCACGAAAGTCAGGGCTATGACTGACTTCGGCACGCCCACTGCTTCAGCGATCAGGGTACCGTTGTCAACGAGCAGGTCGGCGCCCACGGCGATGATGGCTGCTCCGAGTATCAGGAAAATGACGTATTTGATGAGTTCCTTTTTGTCCGAATCCGCATCGGCCTTGCTGTCTGCCCCGGATGCGGCTGACCTGCCATTTGCGTCGGACGGCTCCGCGCCTGAGTCGACAGTCTCCGCGCCTGCGCCGTCTTCATCAAAAACAAACGACCTTACGTTTTCTCCGTCCTCACCGTAACGGTTGATCACGTTTTCCACGTATTCGTCCGTCATGCGGCTCTCATCGGGATCGACGGGAGTCCGTACGGGGATGATGCCGTCGGCATCCGCTGCCGCGGACGCCTCGCGGGTCAGAGTCCCTCCGCTTACGTCCGTGCCTGCTGCCTCGGCCCTGGTTTCGCGCTGCCCCATGGCGTCCTTTACGGCGACGATCACGTACGCCACGAATATCGCCAGCAGTATGATGCCCACGGGCCTGGAGAAAAATCCGGTCGCGTACGAAACGATTACGTACAGGGCTGCCGCTCCGAAGAAAAAGAATATCGGCTTCTTGAGGCTATCCTTCTCCACGGGGGCGGGGCGGAAGGTCATCGTAACGGCCGCGATCAGTGCCGTGTTGCATATGATCGAGCCGATGGCGTTGCCGTATGCCATGTCGCTGGCGCCGTCAGTCAGCACCGCCGTCGACGATACCATGACTTCGGGGATCGTGGTCCCGATGGAGACCACGGTGGCTCCGATGAGCACCTCGGGCATCCTGAACCTGTGCGCGATGCCGCCGGCGCCGTCCACGAACCAGTCTCCGCCCTTGACCAGGCAGGCCAGTCCGACCATGAAAAGCAATATTTCTACAAGCAATGGTGACATTTTGAGCAATCTCCTTTATTCCAGCGTTGCCTTCATGACGGCCTTGATGGTGTGCATGCGGTTCTCGGCTTCGTCGAAGACGACGCTCCTGGGTCCCTCGAACACCTCGTCGGTAACCTCGATCTCGGACATGCCGAACTTCTCGTACACCTGCTTGCCGATGGTGGTGTTCAGGTCATGGAAGGCCGGCAGGCAGTGCATGAAGATGGCCCTTTCATTGGCCTTGTCGAAGCATTCCCGTCTTACCTGATAAGGCTTCAGGGCGCTTATCCTCTCAGCCCAGGCTTCCTCAGGCTCACCCATGGAAACCCATACGTCGGTATAGATCACGTCGGCTCCGGTGCACGCCGCGTCCACGTCGCTTGTCAGGGTGATGCTGCCGCCGCTCCTGGCCGCCTCGCTCTTAGCATAATCCACGAGCTTCTGATCCGGGAAAAATGCGGGATCCGTGCATGCCACGAAGTCAAGCCCCAGCTTGCCGCAGGTGATCATCAGCGAGTTGCCCATGTTGTAGCGGGCATCTCCCATGTACACGAACTTGATGCCCCTGATCTCCCCCAGGTGCTCCCTGAGCGTCAGCATGTCGGCCAGCATCTGCGTGGGATGGAACTCATTGGTCAGTCCGTTCCATACCGGGACTCCCGCGTACCTGGCGAGGTCCTCGACGATCTCCTGTCCGTATCCTCGATACTCGATGCCGTCATACATGCGTCCGAGGACCCTGGCAGTGTCGGCTATGCTTTCCTTTTTGCCTATCTGCGAGCATGACGGATCCAGATAAGTCACGTTCATTCCTAAGTCAAATGCGGCGGTCTCAAACGAGCAGCGCGTGCGGGTGCTGGTCTTTTCGAAGATCAGCACTATGTTCCTGCCGCGCAGCGTATCGTGGGCGATCCCGCGCTTCTTTTTGTCCTTCAGGTCAGCGGCCAGATCCACGAGATACAGGATCTCCTCCGGCGAATAATCCATCAGTTTCAGGAAACTGCGTCCTTTTAAGTTCATTTTTTGCTCCTCTTCTGTTTAGTGTCTACAAAGATCGACTGGGCCTGCCCGGTCTTGTTCATGGTCCGCTGGTACCTCATCGCCGCATCGGCCCTGGCCGGCTTGGCCTTGGAACGTGCCGTGCCCAGGGACGCGAGCCTGTCCACGCGGGTCTGTATCCTCAGCTCATGGGCCTGGATCAGCGCGGTCTTGTTGGAAACCTGCCGGATCAGTGACTTCAGTTCGCGCAGCCTGACCTCGTACAGCCCGGGATTCTCCCTGAGCGCGGGGGCTATCCTGTCATACAGCGCCACGAACCCGTCGTCGAGCCTGTTCATCTCCTCGATGAGGCTGCCCTTTTGCTTCATCAGCTCGTTGTACTCGTCCATGTCGGGAACTTCCTCGCGCAGGCACTCGTCGTGCCGGTCGCAGATCTCCGTTATCCGGTCAAGCATTTCCAGCTTCTTTTTTTGTGAATCTATCAGTATGGTCAGATATTTTTCCATAACAAGTGAAAGTATATCACATTTATATGGAATAAAAAACGATGGCATTCAAAAAAGCATCCCCGCAGCGCTTTCGCCGCGGGGATGCACTTACACGTCAGATTATAGTCCCAGGTTCTTGAGCGCATCAACCGTGCCGGATACGTCAGACGACGCCTTGTTGGCTTCCTGGATCTGCAGGTATACTTCCTTACGGTATATGGGTATCTCGCGGGGGGCTTCGATGCCAACCTTAACCTGGTCTCCCTTTACCTCGAGGATCGTGATCTCCACGTTGTTGTTGATGACCAGGGCTTCGTTCTTTTTACGCGATAATGCGAGCATTACTGATCACCCTCCCTTTCCTTCCTGGCCGCGGCCAGCTTGTCATATATGGGATACTTCACCTTATATTCGTCACTGTCTATGATGATCTGGCAACCCTTGCAGGCAGCCGAGTTGATGATGATGGGACCGCGCAGATTGACCGTCATCTTCTCTATCTCGTGAGGCACCGTCATGGTCACGAGCACGACCATGTCATCGTCCTTCATCTCGCCAAGGGGCCTAAGCAGCTCGTCGTCAACGGCAGGATTGTAATCTTCCTTGACCAGCAGGGGATTGAGCACCGGCATGGCAAATCCGGGTTCCTCCACTGACTGCAGCCATTTCACGGTATTACTGCCCTGCTCCTCATCATACAGAAGAACGAAATTCTGCAGATCCGGAAATCCGATAATACCACCGGGGAAGGAAATGACCTTGGACTCGTCGATCTCGATCTCCCCAAAAGCTCTTGTAAGCATCTGCATTGCATTACCTCCTTATTCACTCCGTGAATTATGGTCATGACGCGCGTCCATGACCCCGGGCGGCGCATGACGCCCATTAAATGTAATTGATCAGACTATTCTGCATGATCTTGCTGGTGGCCATGAGGGCCGCGTCATAGGTGGTCTCAGCCGCCGTGAGATGAATGGCGACCTCAGACATGTCGATGCCCTCGTTGTCCTCCTGCAGTTCCTTGAACGTGGACTTCTGATTCTCGAGCCTCTCTGTGATCAGTTCAAGCCTCGTGCGCCTGGTACCGTTTTTGGTGATGGCCACGTTGGTCTCGTCCAGGTACTGCTGATAACGGGATATCTGGTCTCCGAAACGCTTGCTCACGGCATCCCTGACGTAGGTGTAGGCCTTTTCCGCGGCATCAAACTGCTTCTTGCACCTCTCATAGTCGGACGTGCCTTCCACGTATCCGCTCAGTTCCTCCTTATATTTAGCCCTGAGAGTCTCAATGTCGATGAACTGGCGGACCAGGGTTTCCAGGTCGTCATAATCCCTCGACACTGCGGGATTAAACACTTCGGAAGCATTGGTATTCACCTGAATAGTCTGATTATATCCTACATCATAACTGATATTCGTGTCTATAGTTCCAGCTTTTAAATATTCTTCGTTATACTTGATCGGATCGGCGTAATCCTTGGACACGTCCTTGTTTTTTTCACAATAGAAGAAATGCTCGGGATTGAGGTCATCCACCAGCCAGCTGTTCTTGGCATAGACCGTGGATATCTTACCCCCGTCCGTCATTGCCTCGGTCATCTGATTGTACAGATCCTGGGTAAAAAGGATCTCGCCGGTCGATGGCACGAAGATCGCCTCCGGAACCGGATCCGGAAAAGTGCCCTCGTTAATCTGCGTCATGGCCTTGTAGGCGTCCTCTGCGGAATCGTATTTGGTGGTGCTTACCGAGTGCACGGTCTCAGTGGGAGGCGTGGTCGTCTTGTCCACGGTGGTATAGTTAAGCTCCACTCCCTCATCAGCCGACAGATCCTTGTACGAAAGCCTGACCCTGTATATTTCGGTATTCGTAACGTCCTGCTCGGTCGCGTTGAGCGATGAAGCCGCAGTGTCAAAAATGCTGAAATCCGTGTAGCTGAAGCTGTCGAGCTGCACCGGAGTAACGTACTCGGTTATCTTGTATTCCGGCACCTTCCTGGAAGCGTCGATCTGCGACTTGTCAAACGTAAGGGCAGTGTCGGTCCTGTATCCGGTGAAGACGTACCTGCCTGCATAGTCCTGATTGCCGGTGGCATACACTTCGTCGGTATCCTGCTTGATCTGAGTCAGCAGCACGTTCATGTCGGAAGCGGTGTAGTCCTTGTTGACGCCGGTCTGAACCTGCTTGTAGAGATCGGTGAGCACGGACGTGATGGTGTTCATGGATTCCGCGGTCACCGTCAGCCACTTGTCCGCATCAGGGGCATTCTTGGAATAATACTGGTCCGCCGTGGACACGTTGCTCCTGAGCCTGAGCGCCCTGATGGCCACCACCGGGTCGTCGGAAGGCCTGGTGATCTTGGACTGGCTGGTCAGCTGAGTGTTGTACTTATCTTCCAGTATCTTGGTCTGATTAATGTTATACAGAGAGTTGGTCTGCATAATCTTGTTGGTCATTCTCATATGGGATACCTCCTCATAATGCCCGGACGCGGATCACTGCGTCAGGATGCCGCCTAAAGCCAAACGTCCGGATCGATCATACTCCGGTCTGAAGGATCAGCCTGTCGTATATCTCCTGGAAAGTCTGTATCATCTTGGATGCCAGCGTGTATGCGTTCTCATACTTGACGAGATTGACGGCTTCTTCATCGCTGTCGACTCCCGATATGGACGTACGCTGGTTGCCGAGCACGGTCTGCAGGCTCGTATAAGTATCGTTGAACACCCTCGCGTTGCTGGTGTTGAGGGCCACGTCCGACAGCACCGACTCCAGGAATCCGCTGGCATTGTATCCGCGGAAACTGAGCTTCTCCTTATTTCTCAGCATGTCTATGGCGTCAAAGATGACGTCGCACTCCTCCACTCCGTTGGTTACGTCCTTACGCGAGCCAAGCAGATCGCCATCAAGGTTTAAGCTGCTCTCCACGGAAAAGTTGAATGCGGTAACGTGATAATACTTTCTGTTATCAAAGTTCGGATCATTTCCGTTTAGCTGATCCTCGCTGAACTGTGAGTCATCGGTCGTCTTCCTGCCGCTGACTATGATGCCCGCATCGTCGCCGTTAGCGGTATAACCGGTGGTGAACAGGTCGTTCATGGCCTTGGAAAAGTTCCTGACCCATTCATTCATCTGGGACATGTAATACGGAATCCCCTGATACTTCGAAAGACTGCCCAGCATGGTCTCCCTGCCTGTCTTGGTCGAATCAATGACCTGATCGCACCTGGCGTCATCCAGGGTAAAAATATATGAATCCACCGTGCCGTCAGCCTTGTAGGTGACGTTCCAGTCCCTGTAGTAATACTCCTGAGCTCCTATGATGATGCGTCCGCCGGAATCCGACAGGTTGCACTGGTGGATGTTCTGCAGGTCATCATCGGTGCTGGTGATGGTCACGGTGTGGTTGGTAACGTCCGACGTGTTGCCCGTCAGCGGATCCGTAACGGTTTCCGTGACCGTGCCGACGTCCTTTACCGTGCCGTTGAAATAGTTGCCGTTGTTGCCGTCCCGCAGGTCAGCCAGGCCCTTCAGGGAGCCTCCCATGGCCGCATTGTCCAGCTTAAACAGCTCCGCGTTCGTGGACACGAACCTGCTGGGATCACTTTCCCACCAGTATATGTCATAGAGTCCGTCTGCATCGGTCTGGTACACCTTTTCGTTGGAGTCCCTGGCCACGCAGACCAGTGACTTAAAGTCGTTCTGATCAACCAGCGTCTGTCCGCCGGCGATCTGTACCATGCAGCGCGTCGCCCCGGTCTCCTCGTTCTGAGAGTTATAGATGGGAGTCTCCACGACCTTAACGTCCACGTACTGTGACAGGTCGTCGATCAGCACGTCCCTCTTGTCGCGCAGCTCGTTGGCGACCGTGCCCGTCAGTTCGATGACGTTGATCTGCTTGTTGATCGTCGCCAGCTCCTCGGCTATGGAGTTGATCCGGTTTACCTGAACCTTGATCTCGTCGTTTATGTCCTTCTGCAGGTCCTTCAGGTCACCGGCCATGTTGTTGAAGTAGTCCGCCAGGCTCTTTACCTCAGCCACGAACGTAGCCTTGGTGGAAGTCGAGCTGGAGTTCTTGGTCACTTCCTCCATGGACTTGACCACGTTGTCAAAAATGGACTTGAATCCGGTCTTGCTGTCATCATTGAAATAGGTCTCAACGATGGACATGTAGTAATCCTTGCGCTCATATTCTCCGAGACGCGTCTCGTTGTCCCTGTACTTCTCGTCATAGAACGCGTCCCTCACGCGCTCGATCGCCAGGGTGTCAACTCCGGCTCCGGCACATCCGTAGGTGGCAAAAACCCTCATGGACTCCGATGCAGCCGTCCTGACCTGCTGGCGGCTGAAGCCTTCGGTCTCCACGTTGGCCACGTTGTTGGCGGTGGTGTTGAGGGCCGCATTGGCTGCTTTCAGGCCCGAATATGCTATTTGCAATCCAAAAAAGGTTGAAGGCATGAGTCTCTCCTTTCCGGGTTATCCTAGGGTGGTGAGCAGGTGCTCGAGCATCTCGTCCACCACGTTGATGTATCTGCTGGCCGCGTTGTATGCGTTCTGGAACTGAATCATGAAGGTCAGTTCCTCGTCGGTGTTTACTCCCAGTATCTGCTGTCTCGCATTCTCGATGGAATTGACGGTCTGATCCTGAGCGTCCTTGATCGTGGAATACACCTCGCCGGAGGATGCCACCTGCGAAACCATCGAATTGTAGAACGTCGTGAAGCTCACGGGCGTCGTAACCTTGGGATTAAGGGTGTACACTTCCTCGGTAAATGCCGTGGAAAGCCTCTCCATCGTGGCACGGTCTTCCTGTCCGTCCGCCAGCCTGAATCCAAGCAGCGACGGAGACTGTCTCAGATCCATGTTGATCTTGATGTTGGAGATCGTGAATCCGTCGTTGGGATAGACCATCAGACCCTCGGAATCCGCATGATTGGACGTGCCGTTCCAGTAGAAGTCCAGCTGTTCGTCATGTATCGAATCCGTCGATCCTGCCGTCCTGTTCGCAGGGCTTATCTCATTGCCGTCCGCGGGAACCTTCAGCTGGAAAAGCTGCAGGTACGTGCCGTCGGGATTCTTGAGGTAATTGGCCGCTCCGGGAAAATCCGCTTCGGACTTGTCCGCCGCGTCCATGAGTATCGAATTGATGCTGGTGGTGATGTTGTGAATCAGGGAATCAAACTCCGCCTCCACGTTCATGAGCACCGACTGGGATATCTTTTCCTCATATGCCTGCTCATCCTGCAGGTCCTTGAAGGTGGCGTTGTGATCTCCCCTGGCATAAAGGGCTGCCTTGAGGGATCCGACGTCGGTAGAAAGCTCGGATGAAATGGGCCTGTTTAAGTCAAACACGTAAGCGTCGGGCACGGTCTCCTTAATGACCGTCCTGACCTCAACGCCCTGATCCATGGTCTTTTCATACTCGGCAAACTGTGACCAGAACACGTGATTGAACTCAGTGTTGGGATCCTGCCAGATGTCCATCTCGTTGACGATGCCGCCCTTTACCAGGTCGACGCCCTCGAACTGCACCGACACGTATCCCTCCAGGTTCTCCGTCCAGGAGATGTTGCCGTAGGTTCCAAGCTTGTCCAATATGTAATTGCGCTCGTCACGGAGGTCATTGGCATGCTCCACGTCGCCGCCCTCGATCTTGACGATGGTATTGTTGAGCTCCTCGAGACGGTTCGCCAGGTCGTTGATGTCCTTCACTCCGTCCCTGATCGTGGTGTTCAGGTTCAGCTGGTAATCGCATAGCGAATTGTATACGTTGGTAGCCTGCGTCACGAATTCATGGCTCCTGGTGACCAGCAGGTTCTGGTTTACTTCATTGCAGGGATCCTTGATGAGCTCCTGCGCGGCGGTCCATAGATTCTTCATCGCCTCGGAAAAGCTGATTCCTCCGTTGGACTCGCCCAATATGTCCTCAACCTGATGCAGTGCGTCCACGCTCGTGTCGTAGAACTCGCTGCGTCCGGATTCTTTACGAAAGTTTACGTCCAGGAAATAGTCTCTGACCTGCCGGGTTTCGGCATAGTTGACGCCAAGTCCGAGCTGAGAATAGCCGATGGCGTACTGTTTGGAGATGGTCACGTAAGGGCTCGTAGACAAAGAGACCTGCTGGCGTGTATAGCCATCAGTGTCTGCATTGGTTACGTTATGTGCCGTTGTATTAAGTGAATTGGACGCTATCCGGAGGCCGGAATTGCCCAAATACAGGTTACTCATTAATGACATATCGAATCACCTACTGCTTAGCGTCAAAAGACTGCCTGTCAATCCCCAGGGCGGCTCCGGTACTGTAAGCCCCCCTGTTGTAATTCGCACTCTCGGGTGCGGCCTTAGCCGACTGGATCATGTTCATGTTGAAACGTACCATGTCCAAAGCGCTCTGTATGAGTTCACTATTGCGGGCATTGACCATTTCAACCTGCCTGGCGACGCCCATGAGCCTGTCATAAGACGCGGCCAATGCCCTCTGTTCAGAGGGCCTGCTCGCCATGAGCCTGATCAGTTTCCTTAGGTTAAGGGAGTTAACGTCCTTGTTAAGTACGCCGGCTATGTCCCGGATCGCCTCGTCACGTCTTTTGTCGAGGTTCTGGATCACAGACAGCTGTCGCTGCTCATCATCCGTGATTCGCGCCAGTTCGTTCAGGTCTTCGGAGACTATGACAGGTGTTTTGGCAAGGGTGAGACTAAGAAGATTCTCATATTCCCTGCACTCCTCATCCAGAACGCCGATCAGGTTTTCCATCAAAGACGCCATGTCAATCTCCTCAGATCAGAACTTAAATGATTGATGCCTGAAACTTCTCGAGTAATTTGTCGGCAAAACTCTCCGTGCTCACGGAATAGGTCCCGTCGGCGATGCCGGCCTTGATGGGAGCTATCACGTCCCTGCGGACGTCGGGAGCCTGTGCCACCGCCTGCTTGGCAGTCTGGATGTCCTTGCCCACGCTGGAGATCTGCAGGTTGTCAAGGAAGCTGCCGCCCGTCCTGGCCACGGAAGCCGTCTTCTGTACCGGCTTAGGCTGATAAATCTGCTGAATTTGGCTGTATGCATCTATACGCATTGCAATACACTCCTTTCAAAAATGGTACTGAGCATTCAAATCTCTGTTTAGTATATCGGAAACTTTCGCCGGTTCTTAATAGTCATTTCAAAAAAAACTCGTTATTTTTTCTTGCCTATGCATGGCATATCTTGTAATATTATGAAGAAGTGCCACCAGATGTAGTTGTTTCGCATCATGGCCGTCAACAAACCATCATATTATAAGGAGACAAATGACATGAAGAGCTTTTTTGACGAATTCAAAAAATTCATCCTGCGCGGCAACGTGATCGATCTCGCAGTCGGCGTGATCATCGGTGCCGCATTCCAGGCGATCGTGAACAGCCTCGTGGACGACATCATCTCACCCATCATAGGCCTGGTCGCTGATACTGACTTAAGCGACATGGTCGCCACCGTAGGCGGGGTTGACATCCGCTGGGGCGCATTCATCACCGCCATCATCAACTTCCTGATCATGGCATTCGTGATATTCCTGATCGTCAAGGCCATCAACAAGGCATCTGAGCTTGGCAGGAAAAAGAAGGAAGCCGATGCTCCCACCGCCAAGATCTGCCCTCGTTGCCAGAGTGAGATTCACATTAATGCAACCAAGTGCCCTCATTGCACTTCTGATCTGTGATCATCTGCGATCAAATAAACCTGCGCACCACGTTGACCCACAGTTCAAGCTGTATGCGCAGGTACCTGCCCAGGTTGATGAACCTGAACTTCACCTTGTGCGCGTGACCTTGCGCGGCGTCCCTCCGGGACTTGGCAAGGCCGCGTCCGAGGCCGCGCAGGTAGGTAGCCCCCATTCCCTTTAACGTAAAGAAAAGAACCTTGATCAGGAACCCTGCCGCCAAAAACGGGAGGTTCAGGATCACCTGCAGCAGAGGCATGTTCTTGTATATCAGGTAAATGCTGTTCTGCGCGGATAGGTCCACCTTAAAGCGGTTGTATCTCGAGCCCGAAGTGGCGCTTCCGGCATGATATATGACCGAAGCGGGTTCATATGAATTAACGTATCCGTATATTCGTGCACGATATCCCAAGTCTATATCCTCAAGATATGCAAAATGTTCCTCATCAAAAACGCCTGTCTCCTCAAAAACCGACATTCTGTAGAGAACCGAGGCGCCGCACCCGGCGAATATCCTGTCCGGAGCTTCGTACCTGCCCGAGGCCGTCTTACCCTTGCCCCGCGCAAAAGCCCATCCCAGCGCGCAGTAGAGGTCGCCGCAGTCATCGATCCGTTCATGATCCTTCATGCTGAGGATCCTGGACTGTACGGAAAAAATGCGTGCATCCTCACCCATGCGCTTTTCAAGCGCCTCTATGGTACCGGGCGTGATGGTCGTGTCATTATTGAGCAGAAACACGCATTCCGTGCCGGAGCCGTTTTTGACCTCATCGAGGCCGACGTTCACTGCATGACAGAACCCCGTGTTTTCGGACAGCGTAATGAGTTTCACCCAGGGATACTTATCCCGGATGAGTTCCATGGAGCCGTCCACTGAGCCATTGTCGACCACGACCACGGGATAATCCCCCGCGGCCCTGATGCTGTCCAGGCAGCCTGCTATGTAACTGATCCCGTTATAATTTGGGATTAATACGGTAGTTTGCGGCATTTCCGTGCCTTTTCCAATGAACCTCTCGTTATTACGGGTTGCTTCATATTTCATATGGAACGTACAGTATCTGATAGCCCCGCGCCTTTAGCTCAGCGGCGAACCTGCGGCTCGAGGCCACGTAATCCTCGTTCCGGGCTTCATCCAACAAATCCTGCAGTTCCTGCCTCGTCCGTACGAACCTTACATCCGCGAAGGCAACGTCCTGCGCACAGTCAAACCGATTGAACCTGCCGGCATAATGCTTGAAAGTGCCCGCATACAGCCAGTTGCCGTCCTCGTCCGCGATGCATTCAATCATCACCCCGTGCCTGTCGTAGTTTCTGCCTATCACGGCTCCGACGTCCGGACGGGCCTCAAAAACGTCATTGAGGTCACGAACATAAATCCGCCCGGCCCCCGCACCTCGTGCGCCGCGTCCGGCTTCGTCGTTTTCTGTGGCATGGCCGGCTTCGTCATTTTCTGCGGCATGGCCGGCTTCGTCGTTTTTTGCGGCATGGCCGGCTTCTTCTTTTGCACCGGCATGACCCCAGATTATCTCATAGAATCCGCGGTGCTTGCCATGCCTGACCGCGCCGGCGTCCCTTCCATGCATGATGGACACGTGCTGCTCAAGCGCCCTCAGTCCGGCCTCATAGGCATAGTCCTTGCTGGCGGCATTAGTTGCCGTGCTGCCCGGGTGACTGCGCCAGTGATACAGCACCCTCGGTACGTGCACGATCTCCTCTCCCAGTCGATCAATGGAGATGCCGTTTCGGCATTCCTCTCCGCAGAGCATTCTGATGACCTGCAGGACGTAATCATAATCCTGTGCGCCGTCAAACTCCGGCCTGAACTTGATCTTTGCCGCAACGTCACGCCTTATCAGCATAAAATGACATATGTAATTATTTGTCAATATTAAATCATAATTAAATTTATATTTAATGTGATCATCAAAATACATCGTGGCTCCGGAATCCTCGTCACGATGCATCTTGTCCTCGTCGGAATATAAAAGTGCAGGGCCTGCACCGCCGATGCCCTTGTCCGTTTTTGCCCTTTTGGGCCCATCAGCCGGTCTCTGGCCAATCCCGGCGTCAGGTTCATCATATTGGTGCAGACCGATCCGTTCCATCTCATGACGGGCTTCACCGATTATCGCCATGGCCATGTGGTACAGGGCATCGGGAGTCAGCACGTCATCATGATCCAGCAGTCCCACGTAATCACAGGTTCGCCTGCCGTCATCCGCGCCGCCATCATTCACGTTGCCGTCACCCGCACCGCCGTCATCCGCGCCGCCGTCATTTTGCAGGGCCAGGGCGATGCCGGCGTTGGTGTTCGCCGATATGCCGCCATTCTCAGTGAGTTTCAGATACTTAATCCGCTCATCCGACAGATAATCCTGCATCACGTTCCGCACCGCGTCCGTATCCGACGCGTCGCTGACTATCAGCCGCCAATGCTCGTATGACTGTGCGACGACCGACTCCACCGCTTCCCTGAGAAAGCTCTCAGGAGTGTTGTAAGCGGGCATTACAACCGCGATAACGGGGGCATCCGTCAGGTTCCTCCCATCGATCCGCTGCCTGTCCATTTCCTCCCGTCCGGGCGCCGCATACGCATAATGATGGCGCCTGTTCGTCTCCAGGCGCTCCCGCGCGGCATAATACGTGTTTTCGATGCCGTTTCTGCGTAAATATGCGATTGTCTTCTTGACGTTGGACGTTACTCCCATGTCGGAACCATATCCCGGCAGGCCCGCTCGCCTACGCTTACTTATGCCATGCCGTCCTTCATTTCTGACCAAAAACCCCTTTATCAACAAATACCTCCGGCACGGAATGCGCCGGAGGTATCTGTTCTCATGGTTTTCAGATGTTGGCCTTGACAGCCTCCGTCAGTGCCTCAAGCCTCTTGGCCGCATCCTCCAGGCTCGTGCCCTTTACGCCCATGTAGAACTTGATCTTGGGCTCGGTACCCGAAGGCCTTGCACAGCACCAGTTGTTGTCCGGCAGGTCGAAGTAGAGCACGTTGGACGTCGGCAATCCGGTCTCGCTCCTGGCTCCGGTCTCCATGTCGAGCACCACGCCGGTCTTGTAATCCCTGAACTTCAGGACCTTCAGGTCACCAAAAGCCTTGGGCGGATCGTTGCGGAGCTTGTCCATGGTAGCCTGTATCTGCTTGGCTCCGTCAGCACCCTTCATCGTGATGGTGTACTGCGTCTCCTTGAAGTAGCCGTATTTCTCATACATTTCATTCATCATGTCGCAGAGTGTCTTGCCGTTCTTCTTGCAGTAGGAGGCAACCTCGCAGAGCATCATGACTGCCACGATGGCATCCTTGTCCCTCGCATGGGTTCCTGCCAGGCATCCGTAGGATTCCTCGAGTCCGAACACGTAATTGTTGTCCTTGTTTCCGGTCTGCTCGAAGAGCTTGATCTGCTCGCCGATGTACTTAAATCCGGTCAGAACCTCTATCAGCTTGACGCCGTAGCTCTCCGTGATGGGGAATGTCATGTTGGTCGTAACGATGGTCGTAACCAGCGTGGGATTCTCAGGCATGGTGCCCGTAGCCTTGCGCTCCCTGAGGACGTACTCAGCGATCAGCATGCCGGACATGTTGCCGGTGAAGCCCATGTACTCGCCGGTCTTCAGATCCTTGGCATACACGCCCAGCCTGTCGGCGTCGGGATCGGTGGCCAGCACGATGTCGGCATCCTTTTCCTTAGCAAGGTTCAGTGCGTACGTAAATGCCTTCGGATCCTCGGGATTGGGATAATCCAGCGTGGTGAATTCCGGATCGGGACCGGTCTGCTCGGGAACGACGTACACGTTCTCGAAGCCAAGTTCCTTGAGTATCCTGCGGGTTGACTTGTTTCCAGCACCGCACAGGGGAGTATACACTATCTTGATGTCCTTGGCCACGGCCTCGATGACGTCGGGATGGATGATCTGCTTCTTCAGTTCCGTCATGTACCTGTCGTCGATGGCAGCGCCTATCTCCTCATAGAGACCGGCTGCGATGGCTTCATCCTTGGTCATCTTTTTGCAGTCGCTGAAGTTGCGTATGGCCTGAACCTCGCCGATGATGCCGGTGTCGTTGGGAGGCGTTACCTGAGCACCGTCTTCCCAGTAAACCTTGTAACCGTTGTATTCGGGCGGGTTGTGGCTGGCCGTTACGTTGATGCCCGCCGTGCATCCCAGTTCCCTTACGGCAAATGAAAGCTCGGGAGTGGGCCTAAGCTCGTCAAATACGTATGCCTTGATCCCGTTGGCGGCCAGGCAGGTGGCTGCAACGTCAGCAAACTCGCGTCCCATCCTGCGGCAGTCATAAGCGATCGCCACGCCCTTTGACCGGGTGCCGGCCTTGATTATGTAGTTGGCCAGTCCCTGGGTTGCCTTGTGCACCGTGTAAACGTTCATGCGGTTGGTGCCGGCGCCGATCACGCCGCGCAGGCCTCCGGTACCGAATTCCAGCTCCCTGTAGAAGCGGTCCTCGATCTCCTTCTCGTCACCCTCGATGGCCTTGAGCTCAGCCTTGGTGTCATCATCAAACCAAGGATCCTCCAGCCACTTGCGATACTCTTCCTGATAACTCATTTCGTAACCTCCTAACGTATTTTTTTCCCAAACATATACTTCAAACTCCTGGTGAGAATCATGCAACTTCAAGTATATCATAATTTCCCGGCGGAGTTTACCTCGCGACGTTAATTTATTCGTCCCGCGAACCTGCGGGCAGGATGCAGTAATCGCTGCGGTCCAGGCTGAAATTGGGATTATAGTACGGATCGCCCCGATCCAGGTCCTCCTTCCAGCGTTCCCTGAATCGTGCGGATTCCTCTTCGTAACGCATGGCGGACTCTCCCTCGGCATCCGATCCCCTGGATACGGATTCATAGTGATACAGCTCCGCAAATGGCGTAAACACGTTGAGGTATCCCGCGTGCCTGCATTTTAGGCAAAAGTCCACGTCGTTCAGCGAAACCCTGAAGCTCTCGTCCAGTCCGCCCACCTGATCATATATCTCCCGTGACACCATCAGGCATGCCCCGGTGACCGCGGTCACGTCCTGAGCATAGCACAGCCTGCCCATGTAACCCAGGTTGGTGACGGGCATCCTGTAGTGCGTATGTCCCGCGGTCCCGTGCGCACCCAGTCCTATCACCACGCCCGCATGCTGGATCGTCATGTCGGGATAATACAGCTTGGCGCCGGCGCAGGCCACGTCCGCTCTCTGCGCATACATCAGCAGCTCCTCGATCCAGTCCAGGGTGATGACTTCGGTATCATTGTTGAGCAGCAGCACGTACTCGCCCGCAGACGCCCTGACGCCCGCATTGCACACCGCTGAGAAGTTGAATTCGTCCTCATAGGTCACCACCTTCACGTCGGCATCCATCCCGGCAAGCTTGTCATAGTATTCAAATATCTCATCCGTGACGGAGTTGTTCTCGACCACGATTATCTCGTAATTGTCATAAGTGCTCTTTTCCAGTATGGAGCTGATGCATCGGGAGAGGTCTTCCACGTGATCCTTGTTGGGTATGATGATGCTGACCTTAGGATCGCCCTGTATCTCGTATCTGATGCGGAAGATGGTCTCAAAGGCCCGCGTCGAGGTGATCTCGAAGTTCTCATAGCCACGGGACCTCAAATGATCCGCCACGGCGCCCTTGGCCGCGTCTATGGCATAGCTCTTGGCTCCTATGTCCTTGGCCACGGAAGCCTTGTGCGAACGCCAGTAATACAGCAGCCTGGGCACGTGCACCACGTGTCTGGCCCTGCTCGTGAGCCTGAGTATCATGTCATGATCCTGGCTGCCGTCGAATTCGCTGCGGAAGAGTTCCATGCCCTCCAGCAATTCCCTCGAAAAGGCGCTGAAATGACATATGTAATTGTTTGCCCTCAGGTTATCTATGGCAAAGTCGGGCTTGAAATGCAGCGTGATCATGTTGTCCACGCCATTTCCCTTAAAAGTGGTCTCGTCGCAGTATATATAGTCGGCATCCTGCTCACAGATGACCTTGGCATACTCATACAGGACCGACGGATGCAGCACGTCATCATGGTCAAAAAGCGCCACGTAGTTGCCGGTCGCCAGTTCAAGACAGGCATTGGTATTGCCGGAAATGCCCAGATTCGATTCAAGCTTCTTATACCGGATGCGGGATTCCCGGGACGCGTAGTCCGCCACGACTTCTCCCACGTAGGCGTGTTCCGCATCGGAACCGTCCGCCAGGCACAGCTCCCACCCTCCATAGGTCTGGGCGATGACGGAATCGATCATGTCCGTCAGGAAATTCCCGGGAGTATTGTAGAGCGGAACCAATATGGAAAAGACTATTTCCCGGTCAAACACGGTCTCCGATTCAACCTTACGCCTGGCCTCATCGGGAAAGGAACCGGTACCGTGACTGACCCTGGCACGCCTCTCCCGTGACTTGGAATCAAGCTTGCGCAGGATGCCTCGGACGGAGCCGTATGCTCCCAGCCTCTGCCTGATACGCTGCATCAGGTGTATCAGGTCCCTGGCCGGCTTGCTCATCTTCCAGAATGCCGATCCCTTGATCCTGGTAACACGATCTGACGCCGCATTCATGCCGGTCTCGGCTTCGGACAGCCTGTCCTCCAGAATCTCGGTGCGCCGTTTCTCTGCCTTGTATTCCTTTTTTATTCGTTCCAGTTCCGCATTCATTATGAATGGTCTCCCTTTCGGCGACAGCCTGCGTGGTGGATAACTTTGGATAAATAATCAGGCTATCGTCAGCTGAACTCCCGTAAAAATAGTGTTTCCCAGGGTTTCCCACTCGGTTAAATCATGTTTTAATGCCTTTGGTCTGATGCCGACCCGGTATTCTCCATGCGTTAAATCATCCTTAAGCACCCTGGCCACGAAACCGCACAGTCCGACGTTCTTTTCGATAGCAAATGCTTTTTCAAGGTCTTTCCTCGGCATGACGTGGCTTTTTACCTCATAAACAATTCCATCAGTTATGTTTTGGAGCACCACGTCTGCCCCCAGCAGTGAATTGTCCCTGCCCGGCATGAACGCCCATCCGCGAACTTTAATGATTTCGGGCTCTTCCAGGTTCAGTTTTGACTGAATTCCTGCAAAATCCACCGAAATTTTGTACCCTTCGCCGGCAGACTCTGCAAGATTTCCTTCATTTTGTTGTCTGAAAACTGCACACAGGGTGTGTTTATTGTATCCAAAATCGCAATTACTCAGATAACGGGAATCATTTCCGATCAGATTCGGATTATAATAAGGATCTGACTCAAAAAATTCAGGGTGGATTTGATACAGTCTTTTTTTCTCTTTAAGCAGCCTGTCCCACTTGTCCCGGTCTCCCTCGTCCTTACCGCGCGACAGCGACTCATGATGATACAGCAATGCGCCGTTGCACTGGACGTTCACGAGTCCTGACTTGACTATCCTAAAGGAGATTTCCACGTCATTATACGCCACCGGAAAGCTCTCATCGAAACCTCCCACTCGTTCAAACTTATCGGCGGCGATCATCATGCAGGCCGCCGTCACGCCCAGCACGTCAGCCTGAAACAGGTTTTTGCCATAATAATACTGCACGTCATCAGGATATATCACGAGTTTGTGCGATGGTCCGATCTCCATGGAGGTGATGATAGGGAACAGAATAGGAGTTATCAGAATGATGATGCAGATGGTTTCCATGAAGCAGCCCAGCACCCAGAGCAGTCCGAAGAATACTGCCAGAATC
>CALGGH010000101.1 GCA_937916415.1 uncultured Lachnospiraceae bacterium | reverse complement strand
TTCTGTGAATCCAGACAAGCAAAAAGGCAAGATTATTTCGTGACAGTTCCTAAGATGGCGATGTTCATGTATATATTCCTTAATTAATCCTCATAGTATTCCCGACAGGATACGATCAACAGCCTGCCATCGACATCTTGCCCATGCCAGTAAAGATATTCCTCCCAGGCTTCATCAGACCATATCTTTTCCATATAACTCAGTCCTCAATCAGTTCATGGGCAACGCCTAATCCGGCTTCAATCTGGGCGAAACCTCTGTCAATCTTGGCGAGATACCTGGCATTTCTAAGTTCCTTTTCAATCTGGTTCAGCCTTTCAAGACTCATAATAACGACATTTTTGTCTGCTTTTCTTGTAACAAGTACAATTTCGTTATCATCAGACGCTTTATCGCAATAATCCTTCAGATTATTTCTAACGGTTGTATAATTCGCTGCAAGCATATCATATCTCCTTTCTGCCCTAAATATTGTACAGATTTCTGATCAGAATGTCAATGGAAAATTGTGGACGGTCATGTTTCCCTTTCGAGCATTCCATTGCCTTTCATTGTTAATTTCCAGCCTGTAAGATAGATTTCATACCAAAGAGGGCCGGAAATCAACAATATTTTGCCACTTAGCCCAAAAACGCGCCACTCGGCACAGAAGCAAGTACATCATCGGTCATTACGGCGAGACAACGAGTCAAGAGGCGCTTAATCGTCTGTTTTTGCCATTTTCACGTCTGATTTTGCTTTTGAGTGGAAATCTGTCTCCCGGTTGTCCGAGCAGCCCTTTGTACCATCCGGTATCAGACAGCTTCTCACCCGTGCTCCTGGGGGAGAAGAACTTGTTCAAACACTGGGTAGAACGCAGAAGGAGCGCGGAAGAGAAAAACCACAACAAGTGGCTCTTTAGCATAGGTTAGACTGCAGGCGAGATGGTGTAAAGTGATTGAAAAAGAACAAGGATTTTGCCATACTTTATTTGTATAAGAAGGCAATTTCAAGAGTGAATAAAGTGATGGGCAGAAAGGGGGCAATCGCGTGACGGAGAAAAAACAGACATATGCGGAAGTAGTCGCGGAACGCGATGCCTATAAGCATGAGCTTGATGTTGTTAAGCAGGACAGGGTGAACCGTCAGGCGAAGAATTCGGTATTCCTGAATCTGTTTATGAGGAAGGAATATCAGCTACAGCTTTATAAAGAACTTTTCCCGCAGGATACCACGATCACTGAGAATGATCTTGAGTTGGTGACGATCGATAATGTGCTTGCGATCCATCCGTATAATGATCTTGGACTTTTGGCGAGAGGAAAACTTATCGTTCTTGCTGAGGCTCAGTCCACATGGAGCGTGAATATCATCTTCCGATTGGCTGACTACTATTATGACTCAGCGATGAGTTATCTGAAGATGAGAAAGGAAGACATACACAGTTCTGTTAAGGTGGACATTCCTGATGTGGAAGCGTTTGTAATATATACCGGTAAGAAAAAGGTTGAAAAAGACATTCTTTCACTAAACCAGGAATTCTTTGGAGGAGATCCAGATAAGCCGGAGTTTAAGGCGAGAATATTTCATGGTGAGCATAAAGGTGGCCTCATAGAGGAATATATGGGATTCTGTCGTGTATGGGATGAAAAAGTTCTTCCGGCAAAGACCATGGAAGAAAAGGAAACCGCAGTCTTAGAGGCAATAGAACTGTGTATTCAAAAGGGATATCTTAAACCATATCTCGAACAGCACAGAGGGGAGGTAGAAAAGATTATGATGACAATGTTTAGTCCTGAATATGTGAAAATGGCTTCTGACAGAACAGAGAGAATCAAGGGGGACATTATTGCGTTCAGGTCATTGGATATTCCTGAAGCAAAAATCAAGGAGAATATCATAAAACGCTATGAACTTACCCCTACCTACGCCCAAAACTTTCTGGATGATGATTCGGATCCGGATGATTCCAGGCCGTGGGCACTTTGAAAAGGACGGGAGTATGGGGTTACGAGCTGACATAGATTGTTCAAGGGGAGTCCGGAGGGCTCCCTTTTTTGCACCCTTTAACATTTGAAGTAAGATTTGATCAGGTCTATCTGGGGAATAGTTAGCGAGTCCGTGGACACAACTATATCGATATCACTGCGGGATTCCGAAGTGCCATTAGCATATGAACCCGCTAGTCCCATGCTATAGCCTGAGAATATGGGATTCTTATGTATCTGTTTAATTATTTCCAGTATCTCGTCCTTTTGCATCGCGTGATACCTCTATTAATCCAACTATCTTAATTATGCTATTTGAGACAAAAAAAGACAAGCACATTTGATTGAGGGGAGCATATCGGTACATTTGATTGAGGGGAGTATATCGGACAGCAAGAGATTTAGACTGGATCTAGGATAGCAAGGCAGCCTCAAGTGGGGCAGATGGGAGGGGACATAATGAACAATACATACTTACTTTACAGCCTGGGCAAGCAGGATTTATACAGATATGAGACCATGTACGCATAAGGCACAGGAATGAGAGTAAGGAACTGTCACGAAATAATCTTGCCTTTTTGCTTGTCTGGATTCACAGAAGCGTCGTTGTCGTCAGTCGTCGATGCCCGCATCGACTCCTTCCTCCGTCTGGCTTCTGCGAATTCATCCTGCGCAATATGCTCAAGTTATTTCGTGACAGTTCCTAAATGGAGGAAACGTGGTGGATAAGTTCATAGACAGAATAAAAGACCGGTTGAAACAGATGAGCGAGGCAGATAAAGATAAATGGATCCTGTCTCAGGAACCCACGCACCGGAGACCGGCCTAAAGCATTTCGAGTGTTTTACACCATCCGAAAAAACTATTCTGCCCTGGGAGATAAGCCGGGTGTGATATTTAACGATGACATCCGTGCCAATGCGAAGAGCTATGCCATATGGGCGAAAAGAGGAATGGCATGATAGGAATGAAAAGCCGCTCCATATGTGTGAAGTTCAGGGAGGATGATCCGAAGCAGGTGGCGGCATGGGAGTATCTGACAAATGAAAGGGGATCAAGTACGAGGGCACGTACTTAAGTTCTTAAGATAATCTCCGGTAATGCAATCCCTTTCGCCCTGCTATCGCTCCGCTTCCATCTATGGAGTGATTGAAAAACATTATGATGAAGGAGAATGAAATATATGCAGGAATTTCATGTGGGACTCCCCTGCTTGAAGCTTTCGCTCAATCCCTCAAACCAGAGACATCACGGCAAGGCTGCCAGAACCTGCAGCGTGAAGGACGCTTGGGATGAGATGAGTGATAAACGAAAAGGACGGGACAAAACGATAGATCATGACCTGACCAAGGATAACGTCTGGCTATGCGGCAATACGGATATGGACATGGAACAGGTCATACAGACTGAGATCGACCGGATCAATGCTGAGCGTGCTGAACAAGGCAAGCGAAAAATGAGAATAGATGCGGTATCCGCAATAGAGATGATACAGAAGCCGCCGATGGAAGTGATGGAGACTCTGACAAGGGAGGAGCAGACCAAACTGCTTAAGGTCAGTGATGAGGTAACCGAGTCTATTCTCCATGACTGGAATCCATCCTGGAAAACAATAGCTACAGTAATTCACTTTGATGAATTCGGTGGACGCTCCGGTCATCCGCATAAGATATTCATACCGATAGGTGAAGACAAGGATGGATGTCCGGTGCTCAATGTCAAGCGTGATTTTAACCTCAAGTTTTTTACTTTTATAAATCGTGAGTATCCCCAGAGAATGCGGAATCGCGGATATCCCGTGCTCGACTGTGAAATATATGAAGATATGACGGAGGAGGAACGCGAGGCTCACAAGGGAAAGAAGAAGGAATACGGTCTGGAGGGCTACGAGTATAAACTGAAAAAAGATGCCGAGCAGGAGGCTTCCATTTGCGGAGCAGAAAGAACTTGTTCTATTGCGTCATTTCAAGAAGATGATCAGCTGGCTCAGTGAGCAGACATTTGTACCGGAAGTGATCAGGAGACTCCTGACAAGAGCACTTGAAGGTGAGGATCTGGAACAGACGCTGGGAAGGGTTCAGCCCGAAATGAAGCAGGAAAGACAATATCAGGCATCACTATAAGGTCTGAAGATATGCATAAAAGCTGAAAATATCGGCATTTTTACAGTAGAAAACAAGGAGGATATATGTTATGATATGGACAAAGAACGAGGCGCGAAATATGCGTCGCCGATATCAGGGAAAAGAGGTGGCGCTATGGGAGCATTAGACGCAGAGGCTAAACAGTACCTTGGCAAAAGAAAAGCATTTGCAGATGCATTTAACTACCTTTTGTATGATGGCGAGCAGGTGATCAATCCTGAGAATCTAAAGGAGATGGATACAGCTCAGCTTGCGTTGCCATATGGCAATAACGCCAGGCTCCCAGTACAGAAATACCGTGACCTGCTGAAAATATGGGAGGCAATGACCGACGGGAATGCCATTTATGTCATTCTCGGAGCGGAGCTTCAAGGGAAAGTTCATTATGCCATGCCTGTCAAGGACGGGCTGTATGACATGATCGGGTATTCCAATCAGGTAGAGGAAAACCGCAGATCACTCAGGAAAAAGGACAAAAAGGAATCATCCGATGAAACGGCGGAGTTATATGCAGAGGACGGAGTCCTGAAGATCAAGCTTACCAGCGAGGAGTTTTTGTCCGGCTTTCGCAAGGAGGATCGTTTGATTCCCATTATCACGGCAGTTATCTATGTGGGTCCCGAACCTTGGGATGGTCCCAAAAGCCTGCTGGAAATGATGGACATCCGCGACAAGAGGATAATTCCGTTCCTTAATGACTATAAGCTGAACATTATTTCAGTGGCGGAAATAGCGGATGGAGACTTTGACAAGTTTAATACGGTACTTGGGAAGGTGCTTAAGATCGTAAAGCATCAGAAAGAGGATGCTGATAAACTGATTGAGGAACTTGGTCATACCAAAATAGATCCGGATGCAGCATTCTTCCTTAAGAAAGCCGCAAATCTGGATATTGAGATTGAAGTAAAGGATGGAGGTGTTGATATGTGCGAATCTCTTGAAAGAAGATATAAAAAAGAAAAAATTGAAGGTGCCATTGAAGGTATGCGTCTTATGGGGGCATCAGATAATGACATTGTCACAAAGATTGTTGAGACTTTTAATGTTACCAAAGAATATGTTATGGGTCTGTTGGCTCCAAAACTGGTGTAATTCGAGACTAAGCGATTGTTGCGGCGAGGTTAATCCTCGCCGTTTTTTTGTTGACAAATATCGAATGTCGATATAGTATATAGAATATCAATATAAAGAAATTCGATATAAGGAGGTCGTATCATGGGTAGTATAGACAAGATGTTACTTTCAGGGAGCATGGGTACAATGCTTTTGAAGCTTCTTTCGGAGAAGGATATGTATGGATATGAGATGATCGAGTCATTGCGGTCACGCTCGCAGAACGTATTTGAACTAAAGGCCGGTACGTTGTACCCGATTCTACATGCTTTTGAAGCGAAGAACTATCTTACCTCATATGAGAGAGAAGGCGTTGGAAAAATCAGGAAGTATTATTCCATCACTGATGAAGGGAGAAAATTTCTGAAATCCAAAGTGGATGAGTGGGAAACTTATTCATCGGCTGTTGCCCGTGTCCTGGCATTCGAGGAGGACTGCTATGAAGATGGAAGAATATCTGGATGAGTTAAAAGGGCAGATCAGGGATAAATATGCTAAGGAGTTTGTGACGGATGAAGTTCGGGCGCATATTGAAGATCAGTCGGAAGCATATGAGGAGGATGGTTTATCTTATGAAGATGCTGTTTCAAAGGCGGTAGCTGAAATGGGCGATCCGGTCAGCGTTGGAGTAGATCTTGACCGTATCCACTGACCACATATGGAATGGCGGTTTCTTTTGTATGTATTTTTATAGCTGCTTTGAACTTGGGAGTTCAGTATATAGTGAACAAGAATATACCGGCTGAGACAGGCGTAGACATTCTCGAAAATTTGTCTAGGGTCAGCATACTGCAAACAGTCATAGGATTTGTAGCCATGCTTGGAGTATATAGATTGGACTATACGATACTCGCTGGGAAAAGCAGGATGATCGGAGCTGCATATTTGGTTCTTCTGATCATTTTATCCTTCTTTTTTGGTGCGCCATTAAACGGGATGACTTATTGGATTAGAATAGGAGCTCTCAGTGTACCGATATTTGCTCTGATGGTGCTGTATCTCCCGATTTTTGCCGGTATTTTGTATGAGTTCCGGGGAAAAGGGAAGGCTGCTATTGTTAAAATTGTTTTATGGATGTTTGCACCGGTATTGTTTCAACTGATTGCCGGATATATTTCGTTTCCGGTATTGTTGTTTGTTGTTGTATCGGAGATACTGCTGTTTGGAATAGCATTGAGAAAAGATTTCGGAAAGTAGGAAGCAGCTTGGACTTACCCAGAAAGATCTTGCAGAAAAGCTGGGAATCAGCGACAAGACGATCTCAAAATGGGAAACCGGTCACGGGATGCCTGATGTTTCCGTTATACCGGAGCTGTGTGAGATTCTTTCAGTGAATTCCAATGAACTACTTGCCGGGGAAAACTGGAAAGTGCAGAGTCCTTCAGCCAGAAAGCGGAGGAAAATGTCATGGAACTGATGAAAACGAACAAAACGGTAAGTGCGAAATCACGATGGTCATTCATAGGAGGGATCGCGGGTATGCTCCTTCTGTTCCTTTATAATATGCTCTCTCTTGGAGGTTTCAATGGGAATTATCTTATCAGATTTATCGATCTGCCATCATTTTGTTGCGTTGCCGGAGTAACAATTCTGATTCTTGTCGCTTCTGGGAATTTGGGAGCCTTCTTTAAGGGGATAGGACTCGCGTTTAAGAAGTCTTCCATAGCAGGCGATGGTGGGGCAGAGAATGATCTGGAGATAAAAGCTGCGTTTTCTGCGATAAAGACTGCCATAACAGCTAATCTCTTTGGAGGGTTATTCGGTACCCTGACTGCGCTCATGTATCTGCTGACTCAGCTTACTTCGCCTGAGCAGATTGTGCGTCCAGGTAAAGCCGGATATTACTCCGGAGGAATTTATCGAGAAGGCTTTTGAGACCGGAATACAGAAGACGATTGTTCACGACGGCAAGGAATACACGCTTGGAACTATAGTGGATCCGGTGAAACTGATAGAAAGTTTGTGATAAGATAAGAGGGAGCATTGTGATTGTATCATATGCTCCCTCTATCGTATTATTATGATGTCAAAAGTTCACAGTAGTTATTGCTCGATCAGTTCTTCTGCCATCTTAAACAGGTCATCGGCAGATACATTATCGTTGGTGAAAACTAGATAGCGTATACCATCTTTTGTGAAGGAGGCACCACTGAAGAAATATGTTTCATTTTCGCCGCCATGGGTCAGCGAACTGATAATCCTTTGCCAAAAGCTTCATGAATACATCCTGACAGATATCTTCAGCATCCTGTGTCTGCTTCAGATACATATAGCTGATCCTCAGGATCATATCTGCATATTTGTTTACCAGACAATCTGCGTTGTCTCTGTTCATATAAGGCATTGACTTTACCCCGTTTCTTTTGAAGGCCTTCACTTATAAAACGAATATCGGCATAGAAATCTGACACCTAAGAATGAAAACACTGCCGGCAATCAAGCCAGCAGCTCCTTATTTTTCTCTATATATTTTTTCCAGACCTCTTCACGATCCTTGTGGTGGGTGTTCTCATATTTTTCGTAATATTCGTCATGCAGCTTTTTAAGCTGATCCATGAGCGGAGTGTCGGCAGGGAGCTTGCCCCGGCGAATTCGCCCATACAGCTTGTTATACGCCTTGGTGAACTCTTGGTGGATCGGATGCTGAAAGAGCTTCTCTTTATAGGATTTTCTGCTGGCGTATTCGTTGCAGGCAGCCTTGGTGTCTCTGTACAGGCGCGTGCAGTATTCCTGAGATGATGAATACTTGATCCGGAAATAACCTCCGCACAGCTTACATATACGCAGAACACTATCGGAGGAGATCATATGATCTATACCGATGTGAAGAAACTGGGTAAAGGCATAAATGCTGTATTGTTCTGATTTTTGATTGGATGGTTCATACTGTCCTTTGTGTTTTTCAAGGTATGACTTCCAGGACATATTCTCAACGGGGATCATACTGAAATCGATCCGCTCCCCAAAATCCACGGAAAAATCAGTCTTTCCGCTTTCCATACAATAATTATGATACAGAGATGCAAGATTCTCTGTGCTTAAGTATGAGCCGGGGATATTTTCAGTAAAGAAAGGCTATTACTACTGTGTTCTCAGCTTCAATGATGAGCTGGGAAAGCGAAAGACCAAGTGGATCTCTACCGGTCTGCCCGAAAAGGGTAACAAAAAGAAGGCAGAGGCCATTCTGGTGGAGGAACGACGTAAATTTGTGCCGCCTGCGGAGGCAAGGGATGCGGATGTTTTGTTTGCTGACTTTCTGAAGCTTCAATGGCTTCCGGCAGTCAAGGGCAATATTGAACTGACGACGTATTCAAGTTACCAGGGCATGTTGGAGAGCAGAGTGTATCCGTATTTCAAAGAACTCGGAGTGACTTTGGCGAATCTGAAACCGAAGCATATTCAGGACTTTTACACCACGCAAAGTGAGCGAGTGAAGCCTACGACAATTAAGCACTATCACGCAATTATCCACGAGGCTCTTGAATGGGCGGTTAATTTGGAACTGATCCTTTACAACCCCTCGGATCGTGTGACATTGCCGAGAAATCAGGCATTCATACCCGAGTATTATACGGCGGAGGAACTGGCTGATCTGTTCAAGTGCATCAAGGGTGACGAAATGGAACTGCTGATCCAGACGGCCTGCTTCTATGGACTTCGTAAGAGCGAGGCTATCGGCCTGAAGTGGTCGGCGATCAATTTCGATGACAATACCTTTGTGATCCGACATGTGGTTACCAAGGCGCGTGTCGACGGACAGAAGATCATTGTAAAAAAGGACAGGCCGAAGCGTATGGCAAGTTATCGGACCATGCCGCTGTTTGATATGTTCCAGGATGAATTGCTTGCTATGAAGGAACAACAGGAGGCAAACAGAAAGCTCTGCGGGCGCTCTTATCATAAAGAGGACGAAGAGTATGTCTTTGTTGACACAATGGGCTATCTGTATGATCCGGAGCGTGTGAGCCGCCACTTCAAGGCAATACTTCGCAAGAATGGCTTAAAAGAGATACGCTTTCACGATACCAGGCATTCTGCAGGAAGCGCGTTATGCCAGCTCGGGGTTAACATGAAGGAGATTCAGGAGTGGCTTGGTCACAGTGATTTTCAACCACGGCGAACAGATACTCCCATCTCACAAGCGATACGAAGAAAAGCACCATGGCTTTAATGGTCAGGACTCTTGGATTGAGTGCTGAAAATGTAACCGTAAACAAAAAAGAAGAGGCCACGTCCGAAGACGCAGCCACTTCTGAATCGTAAGGCTTATAGCAAGCACCTACCACAGCATCTGCTTAAAGCCCGACAAACTGTTTAGAGAAAGTTCTCTCCTGTTCTCTCCTAAAAATAAGTTTGGAGAAGCCATTCAGAACTCCTCCAAAGCGCGCAGACGGAGGGATTCGAACCCTCGTGCCCCGGAGGGCAAACGCATTTCGAGTGCGCCCCGTTATGACCGCTTCGATACGTCTGCGTGTGTTTGACGAATCAGTTCCGGGAAACGTATGCAGAGTCTATTCCCATTTTTCCGCCAGACAATTACAAATCTTATAATAAATCCCCCAATAAGTCAATCCCTTAGCTGGGCAGACGGTGGGGTTAAATGTCCATTGGCCTGGATCCTGGGGCTCATGTTGCCCGTCATCCATCATAGATAATCCTGCAGATCGATCCCGGCATCGCGTCTTGCGTAAATCGTAAAGGTACCGCAGTCCGTTGATTCGTATTCCGCATCCGTAAGGCCGAGATACTCATATGCATGATATTCCCAATGCCTGTCTTTTTGATTGTATGCAACAATCACGTCAAAATCTTCCAGTTTATCGGCCGGAGGCTGATCGGACGAGAAATCTATGTAATGATGGTATTCTATCGGATGGATTTCGTAAGTACCATCTTGCCAAATGGGTGACATTTCATATACGTTATCAAGGTCATATAGAAGATTGTTGGCGTAAATTGTGTATCCTGATTCGTAATACAGGCATGAAAGAATCTTGGCATCGGAATGGTCTGAAGAAATGTCCCTCATGGCTGCCAGCATGTTTGTCGTGCCTATTCCCCTATGTTTATAGTAGTTTCCTTCTATTAGCATTCCTCGGCCATGAGCCAGCAGCATTAGCGTCATTGCCACATAATATGCCCAAAGTCTTTTTTTGCCGATTTCCATGTGAACCGGTACTAGAACAATATAGAAGATGGCGAATCCGATATGTTTTCGGGATACAGATAATAAACCACGTATAAAATGATGAATGGAATTAATACTATGAATGATTCTTTGTAGAGACTCATGATCAAATAGGACAACACGCTCAGGATTCCAAAAACTGACCGCCGTGTTTTGAGATACCTGATCATCAATATCATGCCTGTGGCGAACCATAATGCAGTGACCATTTCGTGCGTTCCGAGCTTCCGCCAGGTGCTCGACTGATATCCGATCATGGATACCAGGACGGCAGCATATGACCTTATGATCCCGGCACCCATTTTCCGAAACATATAGTGAAGAAGGATGAAAGTTACTGAGGTTTTGATAAATGCCCAAATATAATAGAGCTTGATGTTGTCGCCAAGCAAATATATAAATATGCCCCGCATGACAAGATAAATGGGTCTTAACCTGCCTGATTTCAGATTGCCCAGGTTGTATTCCGAAATGAGATTCCAAAGCGGCACGTTCTTGATGCGCAGCAGATACGTCCACATTAGAAATTCATGATCATCGACGGGATGCCACCCTGAATTGGGAGTAATCCATACTAACATTACTCCGCCGGCCACGAGTAGGGTAATGGTCAAAATAATAAAGAATTCAGTCACTTTTGTTATTTTATTCATAATAAGTTAGTTTAGCATCACGGGTGCTTTCGGTCTATATATTTTTGCTCTGAGGTGTTATAATTTAGATTGGGCTGATACTAATGTCGGCACGGATCGGAACGGAACGAAGAAGTATGATCATCAGGAGGACTAAGGATGAAGAGAATCGGCATTTTGACGAGCGGCGGTGACTGTCAGGCACTGAATGCGGCCATGAGAGGATTGGTCAAGTGTCTGGACGTAAGCGGGGAGAACATTGAGATATATGGTTTCATTGACGGATATAAGGGTCTGATCTATGGCGATTTCCAGATGCTCACGGGACATGATTTCTCGGGCATACTGACCCGCGGCGGCACGATCCTCGGTACTTCCAGGACTCCCTTCAAGACCATCAGGGAACCCGATGCCAACGGCTTGGACAAGGTTGAGGCCATGAAACAGAATTATTACAAGCTGAAGCTTGACGTTATAGTCATCCTGGGAGGCAACGGTACGCACAAGACGGCCAACCTGCTCAGGGAGGAGGGACTTAACGTGGTCACCCTGCCCAAGACGATCGACAATGACCTGTGGGGCACGGACATGACCTTCGGATTCCAGAGCGCAGTCAACATTGCGACGGAGGCCATTGACTGCATCCATACCACCGCTGCATCTCATGGCCGCATTTTCATCATCGAGATCATGGGACACAAGGTTGGATGGCTGCCGCTTAACGCCGGCATGGCAGGCGGAGCTGACATCATCCTGCTGCCTGAGATACCTTATGACATAGACAAGGTCGTGGAAGCCATCGAAGCGAGGGATAAGAGGGGCAGCAAGTTCACCATCATGGTTGTCGCTGAGGGCGCGATTTCCAGGGAAGACGCAGCCCTCTCCAAGAAGGACCTCAAGAAAAAGATGGAAAACTATCCTTATCCTTCGGTTTCCTATGAAGTGGCTGACAAGATACAAAAAAAGACCGGCAAGGAAGTCAGGGTTACCGTTCCCGGACATACCCAGCGAGGCGGAAGTCCCTGTCCTTACGACAGGGTGTTTGCCACCAGGCTTGGCGCAGAGGCAGGCAAGCTGATCTTAAACGGCGAATATGGCTTCATGGTCGGCTACAAGAACAGGGAGATAGTCAAGGTTCCGCTTGACGAGGTGGCAGGCAAGCTCAAGACTCTTTCTCCCGATGCTACCATTATTCAGGAAGCAAAAATGATAGGCATAAGCTTTGGTGATTAAGCATGTCTTACACCGCTCTATACCGTAAATTTCGTCCTGCCTCCTTTGACGACGTCAAGGGGCAGGACCATATTGTGACGACGTTACGCAATCAGATCAAGGCGGGCAGGATAGGACATGCCTATCTGTTTTGCGGAACCCGTGGCACGGGCAAGACAACCGTGGCCAAGATATTTGCCAGATCCGTCAACTGTGAAACTCCGGTTGACGGTTCGCCATGCGGGGAGTGTGCGACTTGCAAGGCCATAGCCGGCGGTGCGGCGCTGAACGTCATTGAGATAGACGCTGCGTCCAACAATGGCGTTGAAAACATTCGTACCATCATTGATGAAGTATCCTATTCCCCGACGTTTGGACGCTACAAGGTTTACGTCATAGACGAGGCGCACATGATCACGCCTCAGGCCTTTAACGCGCTTCTGAAGACGCTGGAGGAACCTCCGGAGTACGTGATCTTCATACTGGCGACCACCGATCCGCAGAAGATACTGACTACGATCCTTTCGAGATGTCAGCGGTACGATTTTCACAGGATCACCATAGAGACGATCCGGGACCGGCTGAAATACGTATGTGATGCCGAAAACCTGGACGTGGAAGAGCGTGCGCTTCGTTACATAGCCAAGATGGGCGACGGATCCATGAGGGACGCGCTCTCGCTGCTTGATCAATGCGTGGCATTTCATTATGGCGAGAGGCTCACCTATGACAGCGCACTGGACGTGCTTGGCGCCGTGGATACGGCAGTGTTCGACAGGATGCTTCGGGCGATCAATGATTCAGACGTCGTGGAAGCCATGAACCTCCTGCAGGACATAGTGGATCAGGGAAGGGAACTGTCTCAGTTTACCAATGACCTGATATGGTACGTCAGGTGCATCATGCTGATGCAGACGGATCCCGGCCTCGAGGAAGTCATCGACCTCAATACCGAAGACATGACCAGACTCAAGGAAACTGCGGCACTCTTTTCCAAGGAGACCATTACCAGATACGTATACATTCTGTCTGAGCTTTCGGCACAGTTCAGATATTCATCACAAAAGAGAATACTGTTGGAAGTGACCATCATCAGGCTCTGCAAGCCGGAAATGGACGGCGGGAGCGGTAACGCTGCTGCCGTGAGCGAGGTAGGATCACTGACTGCGGCACGGGCCGTGACGGATGCACCTCAGCCGGGGGTGACGGGACGCCCCGCCATGGGCGTGAACCTGTCCGATGAACTCGACAGACTGGGACTTAAGCCTTCGGAGCTTCACCTGTTCATGGACAACATGCAGGATAAAATATCCAGGCTTGAAGAAAAAATCAAAAAAAACGGCACCGTGACGGCACAGACAACGGATCCGGTGACTAAGGCCCCCCTCCCTGATGCATTGCCCGAAGACGTCGAAAGTGCGCTCAGGCAATGGAACGTGATCATCGCAAAGGCGAACGAAAAGTCAGGTGGGGCTTTTTTCTCTGAGTATCTCGGTCACGCCCAAAAGAGCCTGACCGAGGACGGCAGGCTTCAGCTTGTCTGGAACAGGACGGATTCGGTGCACGTGCTTGGATATGAGAATATGACGAAGTCTCCGGAGAATGAACAGACACTGCTGGAGGCGATCGAGGAGACGATAGGCAAAAGGGTGGAAGTAGTGTTTGCCCTGGCAGGTAATGACAGGGAGATGACAGAGAAATATCCCGACATATCCGGCATGATCCAGGGCATTGAAGTGGAACCGGAGGACAAACCGGCCGAAGGATTTTATAACATGGAGGATGAGTGAATGGCAAAAAGAGGAGGATTCCCCGGCGGCATGCCGGGCAACATGAACAATCTGATGAAACAGGCCCAGCGCATGCAGAAACAGATGGAAGAGAGCCAGAAGGAACTGGAAACCGCCGAGTATACTTCGGCAGCAGGCGGCGGAGCGGTAAGCGCTACCGTTAACGGCAAAAAGGAACTGGTCAGCATCAAGATCGATCCGGATGCAGTGGATCCCGAAGACGTGGAGATGCTCCAGGACATGATAGTGGCCGCCGTCAATGAAGCAATTAAGCAGGCCGAGGATGCCAGCGAAGCAGCCATGAGCAAATTCACCGGCGGACTGGGAGGCCTGGGGGGTCTTGGATTCTGATGGAGCTTTACAATGGCCTCATCAACAACCTCATAGATGAACTGGCATCCCTGCCCGGCATAGGCAGCAAGTCCGCGCAGCGGCTGGCTTTTCATCTGATCGGACTGCCGCAGTCCAAGGTGGATCACATAGCAAATACCATGATGAAGGCACGTGCGGGAGTCAGATACTGCGCCGAATGCTGCAATCTGTCCGATTCGGATTTATGTCCGATCTGCTCCAGCCCCAAAAGGGATCACGGCACGATCATGGTAGTTGAGAGTCCGCGTGACCTGGCAGCCTACGAAAAGACGGGCAGGTACGAAGGCGTGTATCACGTGCTGCACGGAGCCATATCACCGATGCTGGGGGTTGGCCCCGGGGACATCAGGCTCAAGGAACTCATGACCAGGCTTGAGGGCGACGTGAAGGAAGTGATCATTGCCACCAATTCCAGCCTTGAAGGCGAGACCACGGCGATGTACGTCAGCAAGCTCGTCAAGCCCATAGGAGTCAGGGTGACGAGGATCGCGAGCGGAGTGCCCGTTGGAGGCGACCTGGAGAACATAGACGAAGTAACTCTGTTGAGAGCCCTGGAAGGGCGCACGGAGATATAATTTATAAGGAGGATAAAAATGACAACCATCACACAATCATCATTCGGCAAGACGAAGGACGGTCAGGAGGTCACGCTCTATACCCTGGAAAATGCAGGATTAAAGGCAGGCATCTGTGACTTCGGAGCTCACGTAGTGAGCGTCTGCGCTCCTGACAAAAACGGAGACGTCAAGGACGTCATCCTGGGTTTCGATTCCGTAACGGGATATGAAAACAACCCCAGCTTCTTTGGCGCAGCCATCGGCCCCAATGCAAACCGCATTTGCAACGCCAGGTTTTCAATCGGCGACAAGACCTATGACCTCAAGGTGAATGACGGCCCCAATAACCTTCATTCGGATGAGGCCAGGGGCTTCCACAAGAGAATGTGGAACGCAAGCGTTCAGGATGGCGAGCTGGTCCTTACGCTCAAGATGCAGGATGGCGACATGGGATTCCCGGGCAACCTGGACGTCAAGCTTACCTATGGCATAACCGATGATGCCGGGCTCAAGCTGCATTATCAGGTTACGACTGACAGGCCCGCGCTGATCAACATGACGAATCACGCATACTTTAACCTGTCAGGTCAGGGATCCGGCAAGATTCTCGATCACGAGCTTAAACTGTGCGCATCCAAATATACTCCCGTCGTAGAGGGAGCCATTCCCACCGGAGAGGAAGCCGACGTCAAGGGCACGGTCTTTGATTTCACGGATTTCAGGCGCATAGGCGATGACATCGATGATGACCTTGAACAGCTAAAGCTGGTTCAGGGATATGATCACAACTGGGTGATCGACGGAGCTGACGGTTCGCTTAAGACCGTAGCCACCCTGAGGGATCCTGCGAGCGGCAGATACATGGACGTGCTTACCGACCAGCCCGCAATACAGTTCTATGCCGGCAACTGCATCACTCCCGAGGACGGCAAGGGCGGCGTTCATTATGACGTTCGTGACGGACTCTGCCTTGAGACGCAGGTACATCCTGACAGCATCAACCAGGCAGGCTTCCCTGACTGCGTATATACGCCCGAGAGGCCTTATGACACCGTTACGATCTACAAGTTTTACTGCAAGTGATACTGACTGGAAATAAGTCTGCGCATATATGGCAGGAATAATCAAATTCCCCAAAAAGAATATCGAAGAGGATTCGCCTGACAAGGTAAGGTGGACCTACAAGGACAGGATACGCAGCCACAAGATGGTGATCATATACCGGCTGCTGTTGGTGATAGCATTGGTGTGTGCGGTCACCGTGGCGGCGTATCTTCAGTCACGAAACCGCAGCTATGAGACCTGTGAAGTGACCTCAAGCGCGGACAATCATTCCATCAGGACGGAAAACCAGCTTGACCTGGACGGCTACGTCCTGAGCTATGGCATGGACGGAGCCGCCTGCGTGGATTCGTCGGGCGCTGCGATGTGGAACATCACTTATCAGATGCAGGAGCCTCTCATTTCCGTGCAGGGAGACATGGCAGCCATAGGCGACTATGGTTCCAGAACCGTATACATAGTCAATACTGCGGGCAGCGTTGGGCAGATAACGACCACGTTGCCCATATATAAATTCTGCATCTCCAAATCCGGAGAGATAGCCGTCGTGCTCGGAGACACCGACATAACCTGGATATATCTCTACAATACGGATGGAGACATTTTGGCATATTTCAAAACGACCATGCGTCAGTCGGGATTTCCCATGGACCTGAGCATTTCCCCGAGCGGCAAGCTCGTCGGGGTCAGCTACGTGTACGTGGACAGCGGAGAGATGAGATCCCGGGTGGCTTTTTATAATTTCGGAGACGTTGGTCAAAACGAGACCGACAATTACGTCAGCGGATACGATTACATGGGCATCGTGATCCCGACCATCTGCTTCATGGATGATGAGAACGTCTATGCGGTGGCTGACGACCGGATCATGTTCTACAGGGGAGCCGAAAAACCGGTTTCCGTGGCTGAACACCTGGTCAGCGATGAGATACAGAAGGTGTTTTATGACGAAGAGAACGTGGCGCTGGTATTCTTTTCCGATCAGGCGGAGTACCGTAACCGCATAGAGGTTTTTGACAAATCCGGCAACATGGTGGATTCGCGTGAAACGACCATGGAATTCAGGGGCCTCGTGATGAAGGATGACATAGTGTACGTCTATTCGGAATCCAGGGCGCTGATATTCCGGGTCGGCGGAGTGACCATATATGACGGAACTCTTCCGAGAAGCACGTATCTGCTGGTGCCCGGCAACAGGGCCGGCAGGTTTACCACGATCAATTCCGCTACGGTGGACACGGTGACGCTGAGATGACGCCGGATAGCAATGCCATCAGGATGCTGATCATGATACTGTCAGTATTGGTCATTATCCTGTTCATGAAAAACGGATATAAAAAGGGAGCCCTTGCCGAGCTTAAGTCACTGCTTGGAGTGATCGTCGCGGTGATCTGCATTTTCCTGATATTCATCATCAGGAATGCCGTCAGGGAACAGACCTATTCCACGGTCATAGTGGTCGGCGCAGCCATGGTGATCCTGAGCATGGGATGGAAGCTGACCAGGATGATTCTGGACCTGCTTTCAGGCATCAAGGGACTGCCGCTCATAGGATTCGCGGACAAGCTGCTCGGCGCCGTGTTTGGCGCGGTGGAGTGCGTGGGCGTAATATGGATCGTTTACAAGCTTTATTCGATTCCGCGGTGAGGGAATGAGCCAAAATGACGCTTAGCATAATAGTTCCCGTATATAACATGGCGTCTGACGACAAGCTTAGCTTTTGCATGGATTCGCTGGTAAACCAGACGCTTGAGGACATGGAGATCATTGCCGTCAACGACTGTTCGACGGATGACTCCCTGGCCATCCTGAAGGACTATGAGATCCGGTTTCCGGATCGCGTCAGGGTGTATTCCACGCCTGAGAACCTGCATCAGGGAGGGGCCAAAAACCTGGGAATGGAGAAGGCGTCGGGAGAGTGGATAGGATTCATGGATGCCGATGACTGGATGGTTCCGGACGGTTACAAGCGCATGCTTAAGCTGGCAATGGACACCGGAGCCGACATGGTCGGATGCGATTACTGCATGGTTGGTGAGCATACCTTCGTTCCTACGGAGGGCGCGCACAATAATCATCCTGATCAGACCGGCGTGCTGGATGACGGGAAATACCGCAGCCTCATCCTGGATGCGGGCAGCCTGGTCGTCAAGCTGTACCGGAGGGAGATCGTGATAGACTGTCCGTCCAGGTTTCCCGAAAAGATCTTTTATGAGGACAATGCCCTGGCCAACACGTGGATGCTCAGGGCAAGGCACTTTGAATACGTTGATGAACCGCTGTATTTTTATTATCAGCATGATTCGTCAACAGTGCATATCATCAATCCGGACAGGCTTAAGGACCGCATGGAGGCCGGCCGCATCATGATCGATGAAGCGGGTAAGCATGGATATCTGGACCGGTATCACGATGAACTGGAGTATTCCTTTGCCAGGCTTTTTTACCTTAACACGCTCATGAGCTACATGATCGGGGTTCGCCCGCGCAGGGCAGGATGGGTACGCAGGCTTGGCGATGAGATGAGGGAAACCTTTCCGGATTTTGAATCAAATAAGTACTTCGTGGAAAAGGTTCATCCCGAAGAACGCAAATGGACCAGGATGCAGCAGAAGTCTACCGTGGGCTTCATGTGCGCATATATCCTGAAGAGCATTTACAGAGGCATGAGAAAAAGGTGACGATAGCCGTTATCGGCGCGGATGCTGAATCCGTGCACACCATAGAAAAGGCGCATGCCCTGGGACTGAGGGTGGTGACGGTAGACGTTGATCCCAAGGCTCCCGGAGCCTTGCTCGCCGACAAGGCATACGTATGTGACATCTCGCGTGAAAAGGAAGTGATCGACCTGCTGAAGGACGAGCACGTGGACCTGGTCTGCCCCACTCCCATAGGCAGGCACCTGCTGACCGTAGGAGCGGTCAATGATGCCCTGGGACTGCCCGGGATATCGCGTGACAGGATCAATGCCTGCATTGACAAATATGCCTTTCACAACCGCCTGCGTAACGTTAACCTTCGCAGCGGGCACTGTTACCTGATAGGCAAGGAGCAGGCTGCGAACCTTATCTGGAGGAGCATGCCCGAACTCCCGGACGTGCCGCGGCAGGAATCCGTCCTGGCGGAGGACGCAGAATATCCGGCCATCCTGAAGCCCAGATACGGGTCTCATGGCAGGTCGGTCCATTATCTGCAGGACAGCGCTGCCTTAAAAAATCTGTGTGCCCGGATATGGCCCGATGAAGAGACCGTGCAGCCTGAGGATGCCGACAAAAAGGATGGCAGTGTTTCCGACGCAAAAAAAGATGACGGCGGGAAGAAAGAAGCCAGGGCCAGGGATCATTCAAGGCTCGCAGCAGATTTTCAGGCTGAACTGAAAAAGGTCATGGAACAGAATCGAAGGAAAGCATCCGGCGAGGATGATCCAAAGGAGGAGTACATACTTGAACAGGCACTGCCCGGAACGGAATATGCCGTGGACGGCGTGGTTGAAGGCTGTAATTTCGAACCGGTGCTCATCAGGCGCAAGACGCTTACCGACCCTCCGGCGAGACAGGCGGTGTCGTACATGACGCTCCTGCCCGGCGACAATCCCCGGGTGGAGGATCAGATCAGGACGTACATGAGCAGGCTTTGCGAAGTGCTGGGCTTCACGGACTGCATGCTGCATGCGGACATATGCATCATGGGCAGGACCGTGAACTGCATAGAGGTATCTCCCTCGCCGGCAGGACGGCACGTATATGATGAATTCATCCCGATGGTCACCGGGGTGGACGTAGCCGAGCAGTACCTGAGATACATGGCCGGCGAATCCCATAATTTTCATCCGCTGATGAACAAGAGAATGGTGCTCGGATACTTTGACATGGAAAACTGCTTCGTGCACGGCATCCCCACAGAAGATGAGATCAAGGCTCTGCTGCCTGCGGGCGTCAGGCTGCGCAAATGGATATGCAACATATGCCTGCTCGATTACCTGGGCAGCATAACCGACGAGGCATCGCTGCTTAACCGCGGATGCTACATAATAGAGGGCGAAAACGAAAGAAACCTGACTAAGGCCATAACGCTGATCAGGGAAGCCTTTACGCTGGAGTGACATGATAAAGATACTTAAAAAGATGAACCTCCTGCTGGATGGGAGGCAAAAAGCCCAGATGGGCGGAATAGTCGTGCTGATGCTGATCGGAGGCGTGCTGGAAAGCGCCGGCATCACGATGGCGATCCCTGCCCTGCAGGTGATCATCGATCCGACCACGGTTCAGACCAATAAATACATGAATGCGATCTACGTCCTGCTGCGCATGAAGAGTCCGATGCAGTTTGCGATAGTTTCGATGGTGGCACTTGTCGCCGCGTTCGTGATCAAGAACGTCTTTTTGTTTTTCCTGAACAAGGCGGAACTCAGGTTCGTATATACCAATCAGTTCGCGACGTCCAGGCGCATGATGATCAATTTCATGCAGAGGCCCTACGAGTATTATCTCGGGGCGGACACGGCGGTGATACAGCGGAGCATCACGTCTGACGTGAACAACATGTACGGACTCATCCTGAGCGTGCTGCAGCTTTTTAGCGAGTGCATAGTGTTCGCCTGTCTTGTCATCGTGCTGCTGTACGTTGATGCCAGGATGATCATCTCGATCGCGCTGTTGCTGATCATCGTGCTGATCATCATCAAGTACGTGCTTAAGCCCGTGATGATCAAGGCGGGAGAGGACAATCAGGAATATTACAGCGGGCTTTTTAAATGGATAGAGCAGTCGGTCATCGGCATCAAGGAAATCAAGATCGCCAACCGTGAGCCCTATTTCATTGATGAGTATGCCAAGTGCGGCGAGGGATACGTGAATGCGGTGCAGAAGTACAATCTGTACAATGCAACCCCGCGTCTTCTGATAGAGACTGTTTGCGTGGCCGGACTCGTGACGTACATGATGATACAGCTGGTGGGCGGAGCATCGGTGACCGAGATGCTGCCGCAGCTTACGGTATTCGGCCTGGCCGCCATGAGGCTTTTGCCGAGCGCGAACCGCATCAACAACCATCAGACCGCGATCTCATATTTTGAACCGTTCTTCATGGGAGTGACGGATGACCTGCAGGTCGAAATACATGATGAATCCATAGATTATGATGCCGATTCGTACGTAAACGTTGAGCAGGTGGAAAAGCTTCCCGTGCACGAAACCATTGAACTGAAGGACATCGTATATCATTATCCCGACAGCCGGGCGTACGTGTTTGACCACGCCGACATGCTGATACCGGTTGGCAAGTCCGTCGGGATCGTAGGCACTTCCGGCGCGGGCAAGACAACGATCGTAAACGTCATGCTGGGCCTGCTTAACATAGAGTCAGGCCAGATCCTTGCTGACGGCAGGGAGGTGCGTGAGCATTACAGGGAATGGCTCAAGAACATCGGCTACATACCGCAGAACATATTCATGATAGATTCCAGCATACGCAGGAACGTTGCCTTTGGAATACGCGATGACGAGATAGACGAGGACAAGGTGTGGGCGGCCCTGAAGGAAGCCCAGCTGGATGATTACGTCAGGTCGCTGCCGGAAGGTCTGGATACGGGCATAGGCGAACGTGGCATCAGGCTGTCCGGAGGACAAAGGCAGAGGATAGGCATTGCCAGGGCGCTCTATGAGGATCCGGAGGTGCTGGTGCTGGATGAGGCGACCAGCGCCCTGGACAACGAGACGGAGACCGCGATCATGGAATCGATCAACCGGCTGCAGGGGCGCAAGACGCTGATAATCATAGCGCACAGGCTGCAGACCATCGAGAAGTGCGACATGGTATACAGAGTGGAAGAGGGCAGGATCACGCGTGAGAGATGATTGATGCCCCATATGAGGAAAGCATTATCGGAGATCATGATGAAAGAATTATACAAAAAACATAAGGAAATAATCGACTATCTGTTTTGGGGCGGCGTTGCGTTCTTTTTGAGCATGTTCCTGTTCTGGCTCTTTGCCAGCCCTTTTGGATGGAACGAAGTGACTGCCAACAACGTCGACTGGGTGATCTGCGTGATCTTCACGTTCATTACCAACAAGCTGTTTGTTTTTCACAGCAGGACTGCCGATGCCAGGGGACTTGGCAAGGAGTTTGTATCGTTTGTCGCAGCCAGGATATTTACCCTGCTGCTCGAGGATCTGATCATTTGGATCGGATGCACCAAAATGGGTTATGACGAAGGGATCGGCCAGCTTGCGGTCAAGCTTGTGGCTCAGTTCGTGGTCATAGTGACCAATTACGTATTAAGCAAGCTGATCGTGTTTAAGAAAAAACCGGATGACCGGCCCGAACCCGCACCGCAGGCAGCCGGCGAAGGCTCACATGATCGGAGTGGAGAATGAATGCGTCCAAAAGACAATCCAATTTTGAATGGCTTCGCATCCTGGCGATGGGCATGATCATAACGCTTCACTATTTCTTCAAGGGAGGCATTACGGCCATGCCCTTGCAGAAATTTACTTCTGATTCGGTCGTTGCCTGGCTGATCGTTTCCGCATGTCTGTGTGCCGTCAACGTATACGTCCTGATCAGCGGGTATTTTTTGGTCGATGCCGAATTTAAGGCAGGCCGTCTGACCGGACTGCTCATTCAGGTGCTGGAGTATGGCTTGATCGTTCTGGCCGTCATGTTCGCGGCTGGCTTGGCTGCGCCGTCCGAATTATCCCTTTATGACGTTTTCGGATACGTGTTTCCGATAGGAACGGAGGAATATTGGTTTGTCACCGCATATTTCATGACTTACCTGCTCGCTCCGGTGCTGTCGAAGGGAGCCAGGGTCCTTGACCAAAAGACCCTTGGCCTGGTGCTGGGCGGCCTCATCCTGTTTGAATGCATTGAAAAAAGCGTGCTGCCGTTTCTGCTTCCGGGCGACAAATACGGATATGACGTGATCTGGTTCATGACGCTGTTTCTTACGGCGGCTTACGTCCGGCTGTATGGGATTCCTTTTTTGGAAGATCACGTGTTAGCGTCCGTCGCTCTTTACGCGGGTTCCGCGGCGCTTACCTTTGCGATCGGACTTGGCTGCTCATATGCCGGTGAAGCATTGGGATCGGGCGTGTTGACGCATTACGCGGACGTCACTTCGCATTATAACTTCGCATTGGTCTTCGCGGCCTCGGTCGGACTTTTTTACGTGTTCAAAAACCTCAGGTTTAATGAGGACGGATTGCCTGCGCGTGCGGCTCGGATGCTTGGACACCTGACTTTGGGCGTGTACCTTTTGCATGAGCATCCCGCCGTCAGGGACAGGTGGCCAAACTGGCTGGAGGTACGTGCCGACAGGACCACAGGCAGGATGCTTATACACTGGCTCGGATGCCTGGTGGTCATTTATGCCGCCGGATTGCTTGCGGAATACTTGAGGAACTACGTGCATGGGCTTGTCGCCAAGGCAGGCTCCCTGCACAAAAAATGAATGGGCATTGGAAACATGCGTAAACGAAACGCTGCCTTAAACGTCATATATTCCCTGATCCTTTTGTCATACCCAATGGTTCGTGTGACTCAGGGTTTAAGTCCGGTTGACACCACGTACAGTCCGGCTAATTTTTTGTTTTTTCATGAAATGAAGGGCACGTGGATCGTGGCCACGTACCTGGCAAACGTCTTTGGGGCGTTTCTAACGGCACTGCCCGGAGGAGACACGCTGCTCGGGCTGAACGTCTATACGTCCATCCTCGTAGGAGCGACGGCTCTGATCCCGTTTTGGACGTTCAAAAAGGACCTGGGAACGCACGTCGTTTTTGTCGGTGAGATGCTGGCACTGGGACTGTGCTGGTGCCCGACCACCGTTCTGTACAACTATCTGACGTATTTTCTCTTTACCGCGGGGGCATGCCTTCTGTACAGGGCCGTAACCGCGGATGACCGGTGGCTGTATTATGCTGCCGGTGCATTTCTGGGCATGAACGTGCTGACGAGGCTTCCCAACGTGACCGAAGCCGCCCTCATCGTGGTGACGTGGTTTGCCGCCGTCGTCAGGCGCAGGGGAATGCGTGAGGTCATCATGAATACGTTAAGATGCCTGACCGGATACGTGACCGGGTTCCTGGTGCCCTGGATCGTGTTGAGCGCAAGGTTTTCTCCGGGCGCGTATTTTGAAATGATCCACAACATGTTCGCAATGACCGACAAGGCCGTGGATTACAAGCCGACAGCCATGATCGCGGCGATGTTTGAGGATTATGCATATGCCGGCAGATGGATCGCATTGTGGACCGGCGGATGCGTCGCCTGCGTGATCATCTGGTACGTGATCCGGGCCATTCGCGGCAGGGCGTATCAAGGCCAGTCCGGCAGGATCCGGATCATCGCTCCCCTGGGAGCCTTTTTGATGATTCATGCTGTCGTGGTGCGGCTCTGTTACGGACGCGGCATGTTCAGCTTCAGGTATCATGAATACGGCAGCATGTACTTCTGGGCCGTGATAATGCTGTTCTTTGCCTCGGTCATCTGCATTCTGGATGCCGTGGGAGTAATTGCTTCAGTAGCAGGTACCATTGGAAAAGCTGCATCGGGCAGCACTGATAATGAATGCCGCGAATTGGACAGGCGCATTCTGGCGCTGCTCGTACTGGTGATCACGTACGTGACGTGCCTTGGCTCAAACAACGGCCTCTACCCCATAGTGAACAACCTTTTTATCGTGGCACCCTACTTGCTGCGTGTCGTGACGGACGTTGCCGAAGATGCAGCCGCCAGACGTATGGAGGGCGAATCGGACGGTAAGAAACTCATCCCGCGGCTTGCGCTTATTGCGCTGTCAGGTACCCTGGGACTGCTCTTTGCAGGGGCGTTTATACAGAGTGTCGGGTTCCATTTTAGCTTTGCGTTTGGTGATGGCATATATGGGGAGCCCAGGGACTCGTACGTTAGGGGACATGAACTGGTGGCAGGAATCCGCACCAATTCCGCCAATGCCAATTCGCTGCAGGGACTGATGGATTATGTTTATGAAATCAAGGATGAAGATGACTCACTCATAACGTATGGTGACGTTCCCGGACTGGGATACCTGCTTGAAATGCCGTCGGCGCTGACTACGTTCTGGCCGGACCTGGACAGCTATAATTATTCCGAATGGGAACGTGACGTTGACGTGGTCAGGCAGGAAATTGTGGGAGGCAGCAGGCCTCCCATGATCATCGTCACCTTGCCGGTGGCAGCATGGGAGACGCAGGACGAAGCAGCCATTGATTATTTTGGCGTTGACAGGGAGGAATTTGGACTGGACCGCAAGCTAAATGACCTGGTGCAGCTGATCAGTGAGCAAGGGTATTGTCAGACCTATGCCAATGACGCGTACGTGGTGTATGAGGTTAGCCGTAGAAATGCATCCATGCATTTCTGAACACGGCCTGTCCCATCCGTGGTACTTGGCCGTAGAAATGCATCCATGATAAAATGATAAAGTGTTTTGAGCGAGTGTGATGTTTTGTCGCAGGGAAGTCATGACATGATCAATTTTAACGTACCGCCCTATACGGGCAAGGAAATCGAATACATACGGGAGGCCGTGGAGAACCAAAAGATCTGCGGAGACGGCCCCTTTACCAGGAAATGCTCCGAGTGGATAGAAGACAGAACCGGGACGGCCAAGGCCCTTTTGACCACGTCCTGCACTCATGCGACGGAGCTGGCGGCCCTTCTGTTGGATATAAAGCCCGGCGACGAGGTGATCATGCCGTCATATACCTTCGTCTCGACGGCAGATGCATTTGTGCTGCGCGGCGCTACTCCTGTTTTTGTGGACATTCGTCCGGACACGATGAACATTGATGAGACCCTGATCGAAGATGCCGTCACGGACAGGACCCGTGCGATAGTGCCGGTGCACTACGCGGGAGTCGGCTGTGAGATGGACGTGATCCTGGACGTGGCCTCCCGTCACGGACTGGCAGTCGTCGAAGATGCGGCCCAGGGAGTAATGGCCACGTATAAGGGCCGTGCGCTGGGCGCCATCGGAGACTTCGGATGCTACAGCTTCCATGAGACCAAGAACTTCAGCTCGGGCGAGGGCGGCGCGCTCCTGATGCGTGATGCGTCTTATGTTGACAGGGCTGAGATTTTTAGGGAAAAAGGCACCGACCGCAGCAAGTATTATCGCGGCCAGGTGGACAAATACCGATGGCAGGATTATGGATCGTCGTATCTGCCCAGTGACATGAATGCCGCTTACCTGTATGCCCAGCTTGAGATGGCAGAAGAGATAACCGGGACGCGCATCGCCAGGTGGAACCAGTATTATGAGCTGCTTACGCCCCTGCGCGACAGGGAACTGGTCGAGCTGCCCCATGTGCCTGATGAGTGCGTGCATAACGGTCATATGTTTTACCTAAAGTGCAGGGACATGGATGAGCGCACGGCACTCATAGATTACCTCAAGTCCGGGGGAGTTCTGTCGGTGTTCCATTACATTCCGCTTCATACCGCGCCCGCAGGCGTCAAGTACGGACGGTTTAACGGTGAGGACAGGTACACCACCGGGGAAAGCGAGAGGCTGTTGAGGCTGCCCATGTATTATACGCTGAGCGCGGATGAAGTGGAGTACGTCTGTGACAAGGTTAAGGAATTCTATGGTTTTGGTCAGCTTTGACTGCGACCGATTATCTGACGGATGAAATACTTGCCTGGCAAAAAAAGGATAGGTGCCGTGCTGGTCACGGCTGCGTTAGCCCTGATCATTGGCACGTTCTTTGATCACTATTATGAATTCAACGACGACGTGCTGATGAAGGACATCCTCTCGGGGGCTTACGCGGGGACTCCGTCGGCACTCAACGTGCAGATGCTGGCGCCCCTGGGCTGGGTGATATCGGGGCTTTATCGCATTGCCGGCTTTGTGCCCTGGTATGGCCTTTTTTTGGTGGGGATTCAATACGTATGCGTCTTTTTGGTGTTTGACAGATCCCTGGAAATGACTGACTCACCTGCCGGCGCCGTTGGTACCATCGCGTCCGGCACCGTCTTTTTCTTAAGTCTTCTGCTGCCTCATTTCGTGATGGTTCAATATACGGTGACGGTTTCAATGATGGCCGGAACGGCATGCTTCCTGATCTGTACGATCCCTGCCGGGCTGGACGTGCCCGCCTTTTTGAAAAAGGCGCTGATTCCCGTCCTGCTGATCGTAGTGGGTTATCAGCTGCGCACGGAAATGATGCTTCTGATGATGCCGTTCGTTTTTTCCGCCGCGCTCACTGCGTTGTTAAGGGAGAATCATGGGGCGCTTGATAAGGAGTCGTTAAAGAAATATGCGGCAGCCGTGGCCCTGGTTTTCGCGCTGATGGGATGTTCCCTCGCGGTGAATGCGATTGCGTATTCAGGCACTGAATGGAAGGCATTTTTGGTTGAATTTGATGCCAGGACGACGCTGTATGATTATGAATACGTACCCGATTATTCAGGAGAAAACGTCGGGTTCTATGAGCAGGCGGGCGTGTCTGAGAGTCAGGTTCAGCTGCTTCAGATATATGACTATGGAATTGATGACCGCATTGATGCAGGCATGATGCATGCGGTAGCGGATCATGCGGAGGACCTGCGCAGGAATGGTTTCGCTGACCGGATCAGGGAGTCGTTTAAGGAGTATGCATACAGATGCACGCACTTCGCGGACGGTGCATATTCGGCGCTTGCCTTCATGCTGTATCTGATCGTCATCATGGCCATGTGCATGAGAAAGGACCTCGGAGTCGGCCGAAGGCTGCTGCTCGTTCTTCAAAATGTCGGCGTGCTAATGCTGATGAGGACGGTGGACTGGATGGCGATTACGTATGGACGCAGGCTGCCTGACAGGATCACGCATTCCCTTTACGTAGCTGAGATACTGGTTCTCATCGCGATGCTGCTTGGACAGATCGCGTGCAGCCTGCGTGACAGGAATTTCTTTAAGATGACCATGACCGTGCTTCTGATCTTGTGCGGGCTGATCGTTTTGCCGGGGACTCTCAGAAACATGAAGGACAGGATAGAGATGCAGGAGGAAGTCAACTCCTGCGCAAGGGCGATCGACGAATACTGCGCGGGACGTCCTGACTGTTTTTACTGGGAAGACGTCTATTCTACGATCATAGATGGCGAGTCATTTAACGAAAAGATGTTTGCCCGGATGCCTCGCTCCGGGTCAGAAGGCACGGATGGACGTACGGGCGGCATCCGGGTCAAGAATTATGACCTGATAGGAGGCTGGGCGATGAATTCGCCGATCCTTAGGACCAAGATGAGCTTATTCGGATTAAACGACGTAGGCAACGACCTGCTGGATTCCGGCAAGGCATTCCTGATCATTTCCGATGAGCGAGACGTTGACTGGGTCACGGATCATTATCGTGACGTCGGAATAGATGCCGGGATCGAGGTCGTGGATGCCATCAAGGCCAAAGGCGGGAGCTTCCACGTGTACAGGGTGGTAAGGAAATGACTTTTCCGCACGTTCCGCCGGAGACTATCGACGACGGCCGGATCGATCAGCCCAGCTTAGTTCACGTACATACGCCTGAATTGCGTCGGCGTCATGCCCTTGACCTGCTTGAACATACGTATGAAGGCAGACTGGCTTTCAAATCCGGAGTCACTGGCGACGTCCGTGACCGTCAGTTCCTGCTTGGCGAGCAGCAGTTCCGCGTGCTCGATCCGTTTGCGGCTTAAATATTGATAAAAGGTCTGGCCGGAGAACTGTTTGAACAGACGGCTGAAATGAAACTTGGAAAAACCGCTCAGGTCAGCCATGTCATCGAGGCTCAGGTTTTCAGTGCAATTGACCGAGATGTAGTCACAGATCGCCAGGAATTTTTCCGTATATTCCTGACGCTTGTCGGCTGCCACGTCGAAATCCGACATGTTTGAAGTGTGATAACGTCCCATCAGCACGAAAATCTGCAGCAGCTTGCTGTATATGACTGCCTCGGACAGGAATGAGGAATACTGGTATTCATCAGCTATCTCCAGCAGAAGCTGCCGGATCTCGGGATATACGTCCGGAGCTCCGGACCTGGTGATCAGGCGAACCGGGGCCATCAGGGAAAGAGTGGCACCAAGTTCCGTGAGCGATCTTAAGGGAGCCACGTCCGGCTGGAAGATGATTCGCCTGCCTGACGGCGGCGCATAGATCGTGTGCAGGTTGCACGGGAAGATTATCAATATGTCGCCTTCGTGCAGTTCAAACCTGTGATTGGCGCATTCAACTATGTAATAGCTCTCGAGCGGCATGATGATCTCCATGGGGGCGTGCCAGTGAGCGGGATAGTCCTCGACCTTGTCGTTCATGTACAGGCGCAGGTGCGTGTCTTCCTTGAAATTGACGGTTTCAAATATTCCCTGTAAGTTTTCTATCATGGTTTTTCGTCTTTCCTCTATAGATATAAGAACTACAAATATTGCTTAAAATTTAGCTAAAAATCCTAACAATTACCCTTTTCTTTAGTAGATATTGAAATAATTGCGGCAATCTGAAGCAAGAAGTGCTTTTTGAGAGCAATTTTATCAATCACTAACTAAATGATAATAGCAAGAATTAGTAATTTCAAGTCAATTTTTGAAATGCGATGGGAATTTGCAGATGATATATTTGGCTTAACAAGTTTCAATTCACGCATGAGCTACACGGACGTTTGATCGGAATACGGATGTTTCCCGAAACGTGAATGAAACACGGACAATTCATAAAGGAGGAAAATTATGAATAAGAAAATTGTTTCAATTCTTCTCTCCGCAGTCATGGTAGCTTCCATGGTAACCGGTTGCGGTTCTTCCGCAGACACTGCCACTGCAAGCACCGATGCGGGGACAGCCACGGAAACCGAGACCGCATCTACTGACACTGCCAAGACGGAAGCTCCCGCAGCAGACACCACTGCCGCTGACGCTCCCGCTGCAGGCGGTGACGTTCAGGAGATCACCTTCATGGTATGGGATGACCTTGAGGCCTCTTCGGACCTCATCACCAGGGGTTACAAGGACTCCGTTGACAGGTTCAACGCTGATTTCGAGGGCCGGTATCACTGCACTCCCATCACTACCAACCTTGAGGAGTACTACACCAAGTTGAACGCCCTGGTTGCAGCCGGCGAGACTCCCGACGTGTTCATAGTTTCCCCCGGTCCCAACCTTGATGACTACGTGCTTCCCGGAGTAGCTGCCAAGCTTGATGACTACCTGGCAGACGGTTGGAAGGACACGTTCACTTCCGATGCCGTATTTGCAGGCGGCACTTATGGAAGCAATGCTCCTTCGGGTGAAGGCATTTATGCCGTCCCGCTTAACATTGCCGCAGCATGCGTATTCTACAATACCGAGATGTTCGAGCAGGCAGGCGCCGCAGTGCCCGCCACCTTCAGCGAACTGCTTGATGCATGCCAGAAACTTCAGGATGCCGGCTTCACGCCCATCACGATCTCAGCCGGAACCGCTTGGTGTCTGTCGATGGTGGCAGGTTATCTCTGCGACAGGAACGGGCTTAACCTTGACGACGTGGCAGCTCACAACACTGACTGGATGGATGAGAAGGTCATCAACGCCGGCAATCAGATCCAGCAGCTGAGCGCATATTTCCAGCCCACGGCAGCAGGCGATGACAACGACATTGCCACCGCGGCATTCTACAATGGCGAGGCAGCCATCCTGATCCAGGGATCATGGGCCATCGGCCAGATCAACGGCAACTGCGAGGAAGGCTTCGCTGACAAGGTGGGCGTGTTCGCATTCCCTGCAGTAGACGGCTCTTCGGCAGATCCCAACAGGGTCATCGCCAAGTCCGACTCCCTGGCCATGAGCGCAACTTCCACTCATCCCGAGGCAGCAGTTCAGCTCATGAAGTACTTCACCGATGACGCGGCTCAGAAGTACACCGCGGAAGTTGGCGGCAAGATCCCCGTAACGAGCGTACAGTACGACGCAGCCGTTGCTCCTCCGGAACTGGCATACGTTATGGACGTATTCAAGGGCGCCAATGCCACCTTCGGTTTCTACAACGAGTCACTGGCTGACACCGAGGCTGGTTCAACGTTTGACAACTGCTTCGTAGAGATATTCAAGGGTGAGGATCCCGCTACGGCCCTTCAGCCCATACAGGATTACTACGAGATGAACGTTTGGTGATCATCATCAAATCAAAGGCCAGCACCCGCGCAGGGCGCACAGGGTGCTGACCTTTATACGGGGGCTCGGGGACGCTTGACCGGACCTCCGCATAAGGGCCAGCATTTGGTCAAGAAAGAGAGGTATGTGCTTGTATGGATAAACTTTTGAGAAACAAAAAAGCGATAGTCCTGTTTATCGCGCCGGCGTTCATTCTTTTTACGCTCGTGCTGCTCGTTCCGATCCTTAAGGCGATCTACTATTCATTTTGCAATTACAAGACCAACTATCCAATCGTATTTACGGGGTTTGACAACTACGTCAAGCTTTTTACCAAGGACAAGACCATGAGGATAGCGGTCAGAAACTCCATGTTCTTCATGATCTTTTCCTGCGTCACCCAGCTGATCCTGGGACTGATTCTGGCAGCCCTGCTCACCAACGTCAAGAAGGGACGCAACCTGTTCAAGAACATCTACTATCTGCCCTGCGTGCTTTCATCCGCAGCCCTCGGTTTGCTTTGGATGTTCGTGTTCACGCCCAAGCTGGGCATCAACCAGATGCTGGCATCCCTCGGGTTTCTTGAGGACTGTACCCAGGGACCGCAGTGGCTGTTCAATACGGACGGATACATCATATTGCCGATCATAGTCATTTCGTGCGTGGCCCTGTGGCAGTACGTGGGACAGTCCATGATGCTCTACATGGCTCAGATAGCGGGCATAAGCAGCGACATATACGAGGCGGCGGCCATCGACGGATGTACCAGGAGCCAGGCATTTTTCCGCATTACCCTGCCGCTGATCAGGCCCATGGTGGCCACGGCGATGTCACTCAACGCCATAGGCTCGCTGAAATTTTTCGACCTGGTTTACAACATGGTTCCCGAGGGATTCCTCAGCAACAAGGCACACGTGCTGGCGACGCACCTGTATGATCAGGCATTTAAGTACAACAAGCTCGGATACGGTTCCGCCATCGGCGTGATACTGCTGATCATGTGTCTGATAGTGACTTTTTTGATCAACAAGTTCGTCAAGGTGGACAACTACGACATGTGATGACGTCCGGTCAATGCAGGCCATGGGCTTGACATCTCGGTGGTTATATAGGAGGATATGAAAAATGGCAAAAACGGAAACCATATCGGTAGCCAGCAAAAAGACTAAGATAGTTCAGTTTTTTATATACGTTTTCCTGACGCTGCTCGCTTTGATATATCTGCTGCCCCTGGCATGGGTGGGCATCACGTCGCTTAAGGACGACAAGACGCTGACGCTTTCGCCCTGGGCGCTGCCGGCCAGGCCGATGTTTGAGAATTATTCGTATTCGTGGACCATGGGCAACCTTGGCAAGGCCACGCTCAATTCCTTCATCGTCTGCTCCGTTACGCTGATAGTGTCGATGGCAGTGGGAGCGATGGCAGCCTTCGCCATAGCCAAGCTCAGGTTCAAACTGGCCAAACTGACGCTGACCTATTTCATGATCGGCATGATGATTCCGGTACACTGTGTGCTGATACCCCTTTTCATACAGTTTTCCAGGATCCACCTCAGCAACTCGCTGATAGGCCTGATCATACCCTACGTGACTTTTTCGCTGCCGATCACCATATACATAATGGTCGGATTCTTTGAGAGCATACCCAACGAACTCTTCGAGTCGGCAGTCATAGACGGGTGCTCCATATACAGGATGTTCGGAACCATAGCGCTTCCGCTGGCCAAGACGGGATTCATGGTCACGGGACTCATGTCCTTCGTAAGCAACTGGAACGAGCTGCTGCTGGCCATGGTCTTCATATCCAAGGAGGCCAAAAAGACCCTGCCCGTATCCCTGACCAAATTCGTCGGTCCATATCATACCAACTACTGCCAGATGTTCGCCGCCATCGTCATCGCGGTGATCCCGACGATCATAGTGTACTGTTGCTTCGCCAACCAGATCGTGGAGGGTCTGACCGCAGGAGCAGTCAAGGGCTGATCGCAGATCACCTCTTAGGCACTGTAAATAAATAACTTCATAAAGATGCGCAGACTGGATTTTCATGTGCAAGGCGGAGGAAGGAGTCGTGGCGGGCTACGGCGACTGACGACAACGCAGTCACATGGAAGTTCAGACAAACAGATTAGGAAGTTATTTGTTTACAGTGCCTTACATGGCAAATGCCACCTTTAAAAGGAGTAGTTATGAACCTACATGAAAAAAGAGATGCCGCACGGGCACAGGCCAGACGGCAGGCAGAGGAACTTGTGGCAAAAATGACGACCGAGGAGAAGTGCTCGCAGCTGCGATATGACGCGCTTCCCATAGACAGGCTTGGCATTCCCGCATATAACTGGTGGAATGAAGGACTGCACGGAGTGGCAAGGGCCGGAGTGGCCACCATTTTTCCCCAGGCCATAGCCATGGCAGCCACGTTTGACGGAGAACTTGTGCGTGCGGAGGGCGAGTGTGTGGCCGAAGAAGGCCGTGCCAAGTACTATGCCTCCGTCGCGGAGGATGATCACGACATCTACAAGGGACTGACCTTTTGGTCACCCAACGTCAACATTTTCAGGGATCCCAGGTGGGGGCGCGGACACGAAACCCTCGGCGAGGATCCGTACCTGACCTCCAGGCTGGGCCTTGAGTTCGTGCTTGGACTGCAGGGAGAGGAAGGCAACCTGAAGGCAGCCGCCTGCGCGAAGCATTTTGCAGTGCATTCAGGTCCCGAGGCATTGCGTCATGAATTCAATGCGGAGGCCGGAGCCAAGGACATGGAGGAAACTTATCTGCCCGCGTTCGAGACACTGGTAAAGGAAGGCGACGTGGAATCCGTGATGGGCGCGTACAATCGCACCAACGGAGAAGTGTGCTGCGGAAGCAAGACCCTGCTGGCAGACATCCTGCGTGACAAGTGGGGATTTGAGGGACACGTGGTCAGCGACTGCTGGGCGATAGCGGATTTTCATACCAGGCACATGGTGACCGCCACTCCGGAAGAATCCATATCCCTGGCACTTGGGAACGGCTGCGACCTTAACTGCGGCAATACCTACCTGCATCTCATGAGTGCCCTGGAGCAGGGACTCATTAATGAGGATCAGATCACCGAAGCGGCCGTGCGTCTGTATACGACCCGGTTCCTGTTGGGCATAGAACAGGACGGCACCGTGGAGGACCGCCCGGGATTCGTTCCCTATACCGTGGTAGAATCGGACGAGCATCTGGCCCTTGCCAGACGGGCAGCCGAGGAATCCATAGTCCTGCTGCAGAACAGAAATGGAGTGCTTCCGCTGGATCCGTCCAAGATCGACACCATAGGAGTCATCGGTCCCAATGCGGACTCCCGCGCAGCACTCATAGGCAACTATCATGGCACCAGTTCGGAATACGTCACCGTGCTTCAGGGCATCCGCGAATCCGTGAACGGAGGAGCGAGGATACTGTTCTCCGAGGGGTGCGATCTCTTTAAGGACAAGACGGAATCGCTGTCCGAGGAAGTTGGCGACCGCATATCCGAGGCACTCACCGTGGCCAAATATTCCGACGTGGTAGTGCTGGTGCTTGGCCTTGATGAAACCCTTGAAGGTGAAGAGGGAGATACCGGCAACAGCTATGCTTCCGGAGATAAGAATGATCTGCTCCTGCCGGAATCCCAGCGTCGTCTGTATGAAGCGCTTGCCAAGGTGGACAAGCCCGTCATCGTGGTCAACATGACGGGATCTGCCATGGACCTGAGTTTCCTTGCGGAGCATTTTGACGCAGTAATCCAGGCATGGTATCCCGGCGCTCAGGGCGGGCGTGCCGTGGCCGACATATTGTTTGGAAAGATTTCACCTTCCGGCAAACTGCCGGTTACGTTTTATGACAGCGCTTATCCGCTTCCCGACTTTACTGATTACGGCATGAAGGGACGCACGTACAAATATATCGAGGGTGAAGCGCAGTATCCGTTTGGCTACGGGCTGACTTATGGTGACGTATCTGTCGTAAATGCGACTGTTAAGGACTGTACGAAGGAAACGGCAGACCGTGCGCACGTTGCATGCGTGGCGGAGGACGGGCTTGAACTTAAGGTTAAGCTTACCGTGGAGGTAAGCAATGACGGTTTACGTGATACGGAGGAGGTTCTCCAGGCATACGTCGAGTATCCCGGATCAAAGGATGCTCCGCTGCATCCGGTTTTGGGAGGGTTTAAGCGAATCAACGTGCCGGCCGGCAAGACGGCAACGGTTGAATTGGAAGTGTGCGGCCCTGCGTTTACGGTGGTGACCGATGACGGACGCCGCATCCGTTCCGATGGCGGTTACGTCCTGCACGTGGGATGTTCCGCTCCCGACACCCGCTCAGTTGCACTCACGGGACATGACCCCGTATCCGTGAGGGTTGAGTTTTAACTTAGGTTTCCCGGTATGGCTGTTCTTAGGTAACTTGCTATGTCGAGGCTTTCAGATGCGTGTTATCGGGATAAGCAGGCAAGCATTAGGTCCAGTTATTTAAGAATCGTTACACTAGTGTAGCGTTTCAATGACTTCTTTACTTAAAACGCCATCTTGTCGTCAGCTA
>CALGGH010000100.1 GCA_937916415.1 uncultured Lachnospiraceae bacterium | reverse complement strand
TTAAGAAGATGCAGAAGAGCGGAGCCAGGGCTTACCTGGTTAACACCGGATGGAACGGAACCGGCAAGAGAATCTCCATCAAGGATACGAGAGGAATCATCGACGCCATCCTTAACGGAGACGTGCTCAAGGCTCCTACCAAGACCATCCCTTACTTCAACTTCGTAGTTCCTACCGAGCTGCCCGGAGTTGATCCCAAGATCCTTGATCCCAGGGATACCTACGATGACGCTTCCGAGTGGGAGACCAAGGCTAAGGATCTGGCAGGACGTTTCCAGAAGAACTTCGTTAAATATGAAGGCAATGATGCAGGAAAGGCTCTTGTCAAGGCAGGTCCCCAGCTGTAATTTATGCTTTGGCGAGATGAGATGCCATAGATTTATGAATTAGATTTTTAAACTGAAACTTATGACTGCCGTGCCTCTTTGGTGCGGCAGTTTGAGTATTGCAGGATAAATGGACATAGAGGACTGAATCGACATGGAAATGACTTTACGCTGGTACGGCACCGGATTTGACACGGTGAGCTTAAAACAGATCAGGCAGATTCCGGGAGTGACCGGAGTAATTACCACGCTTTATGACGTTCCTGCAGGGGAACTGTGGCCCGCGGAAAGGATACGCGCCATCAAAAAAGAGGTGGAAGACGCCGGCCTGCACGTATCGGGCATCGAAAGCGTGAACGTGCATGAAGCGATCAAGGTGGGCACGCCCGACAGGGATCAGTACATAGACAATTACGTAGAGACCCTGAGGAGGCTCGGAGAAGAGGACATTCACCTGGTGTGCTATAACTTCATGCCCGTGTTTGACTGGACCAGGACCGAGCTTGCCAGGTTACGCCCCGACGGATCCACGGTGCTGGCGTATACCCAGGAGGCCGTTGATGCGCTGGATCCCGATAAAATGTTTGAATCCATCGCCGGGGACACCAACGGCACTGTGATGCCCGGATGGGAACCCGAGCGCATGGCCAGGGTCAGGGAACTGTTTGAGATGTACGAGGACGTGGACGACGAGAAGCTGTTTGCGAACCTGAAGTACTTCCTGGAGCGCATAATGCCCGTCTGCAACGAATACGACATCAGGATGGCAATACACCCGGATGATCCCGCCTGGAGCGTGTTCGAACTGCCTCGGATCATCATCAATCAGAGGAATATTGACCGCATGATGAAGATGGTGGATGATCCGCACAACGGAGTGACGTTCTGCTCAGGCTCATACGGCACCAACCTGGAGAATGACCTGCCGGCCATGATCAGGTCGCTGAAGGGCAGGCTTCATTTTGCTCACGTCAGGAACCTTAAGTTCAATTCCCCGACCGACTTTGAGGAAGCTGCGCACCTGTCCAGTGACGGCAGCTTCGACATGTATGAGATAGTGAAGGCACTGTACGACATAGGCTTCGACGGACCGATCCGTCCCGACCATGGACGCATGATATGGGATGAAGTGGCCATGCCGGGATACGGCCTCTATGACCGTGCGCTTGGAGCAGCATACGTCAACGGACTGTGGGAAGCCATAGAGAAGAGTCACGAAAGGGGCGTGTGACATGGAACTCAGCAGAAAAAGCATCATTGAGGACAGGGCAGCGTTTGAGGCGGCGGGTTATTCGCTGCCTGAGTTTGACCATGCGGCCGTACTCGATAATACCGTCAGCCGCCCCGAATGGGTTCACTTTGGAGCCGGCAACATATTTCGCGCTTTTCAAGCCAGCGTCTGCCAGCAGCTTTTGAATGAGGGGATAATGGACACAGGACTGATCGCGGTTGAGGGCTATGACTATGAGATCATCCAAAAGAGCTATCGCCCTCATGACAACCTGAGCATCCTTGCGACGCTCAAGGCTGATGCCACCGTGGAAAAGACCGTGATCGGCAGCATCGTGGAATCCCTGATGCTGGATCGCGCCAGTGAGACCGATCATGAGAGGCTCAGGGAAATCTTTGACAGTCCGTCGCTCAAGATGGCCAGCTTTACGATCACCGAAAAGGGATATGCGGTGAGCACCGCGGACGGAAAGCTCACGCCCGCCATCGCCGCCGACCTGGCCGCGGGACCGGAAGCGGCAGAGAGCTACCTTGGCAAGGTTTTTGGGCTGCTTTATGAGAGATACAAAAATGGTGAGCTGCCCATTGCCATGGTAAGCATGGACAACTGCTCGCATAACGGCGATAAGCTAAAGGCCGCCGCGGAATGCTTCGCAAGGGGCTGGGCCGGTAACGGACTCGTGGACGAAGGCTTCGTTGACTACGTGCTGACGAGCGGCAAGATATCTTTTCCCTGGAGCATGATCGACAAGATCACGCCACGTCCTGACTCACGGGTTGAAGAGATGCTGGCGAAGGACTCCATCCGGGGACTCGAATCCGTCGTCACCTCCAAAAAGACCTGGGTAGCCCCGTTCGTGAACGCGGAGGAGTGCCAGTACCTCGTGATAGAGGACGATTTTCCAAACGGCCGCCTGCCCCTTGACAAGGGCGGAGTCATATATACGGACAGGGAGACGGTGGACAAGGTGGAGAAGATGAAGGTCTGCACCTGCCTCAATCCGCTGCATACGACGCTGGCCATATACGGCTGCCTGCTCGGATATCAACTGATCTCGGAGGAAATGAAGGATCCGGTCCTTCGGAAGTTCGTGGAGCAGGTCGGATACGCGGAGGGACTTCCCGTGGTGGTTGATCCGGGCATACTGGATCCCAAGTCATTCATAGATGAAGTCGTTAACGTCCGCATCCCCAATCCCTTCATGCCGGACACGCCGCAAAGGATCGCATGTGACACGTCACAGAAGCTGCCCATCCGCTTCGGCGGGACCATCAAGGCTTATGCCGCATCCGACAAGCTGGACGTGCGGTCGCTCAAATACGTTCCGCTCGTGTTTGCCGGCTGGCTGAGATACCTGATGGCCGTGGATGATGAAGGCAACGCCTTTGAACTCAGCCCCGATCCGATGCTGGACGAACTGGTGCCGAAGATGTACGGAGCCAGGCTCGGCATGGATGCCGGTCAGGCCGGGGAGATCATAGATCCGCTTCTTACAAATGACCGCATATTCGGCGTAAACCTGGAAACTGTCGGACTGGCGGACAAGGTAAAGGAATATTTTGGTGAACTCACATCAGGTCCCGGAGCCGTTCGTGCCACGCTGGACAGACACGTGTGACAGCCGGCATTTTGACAAATATCCTGAGCAATGTTATTGTTTTGGGGAAACGTTGATCTGTTCGGCGTTTCCCTGATTTTTCTCATTAACATATATAACTGCTGATATGTATGTCGTATGACGCGTGAATGCTGTAGCCGGCAGATATGAAAATGGTAACTGACTGCGTTCACGGGCATATTCGCAGATGCTTATGGAGAATACGGGGTTTAGCTTTATGAAAACTGGAATGATCACGGCGGAAACGCGGGAATTGTTCAAAAACTTCATAACCGGGGATTTGTATGCAACCATTACGGCAGGGCTGCCGGTCACGGCCATCGGCCTTACGGATGGGAGCACGGCCATAGGCGCCATCACCGGCTTCATCGAGTCCGGCAACACTTTCACGATGTCATCGCTTTACGTGGCAAAGGGGCATCGCAGAAAGGGCGGGGGCACTCTGCTGATCAATTCCATCAGGCCCCTGCTGACGGAGGCATATGTGGGTGCCACTTATTTTTCATGCATTGAGGGGGGAGAGGACTTCGAGACGATACCGCCATTCATGGAAGCGATCGGAGCGTATGAGGCTAAGGGTCTTGAGCGACAGTTCAAGGGTCCGTTAAGTTCGCTTTTTGAATCATCCGTTTTTCGGACTGATGCCGAAGAAGGCAGGCTGACCAGGAATATGTCTGAACTCAGTTCCCGGGAGCGTGTGGCATTTGAAGCCCGGTCTGATGAACTTGACTTTGGGTTCATGGGCGCATTCAAACAGAGATTTAAGCCGGATACGGACCTGTCCTTCGTCAGCATGAAGAATGAAAGCCTGAACGGATATCTGCAGGCCGGATTTATCGGCGACGGGGATGACGAGCTGATGGTACTGCTGTCGGAGGTTAAGGATCCGAGGATCACGAGAAAACTTCTGATCGATTTTGTGAGAGAGTGCCGTCGTAAGCTGTCTCCTGACGTTAACGTAGTCGTGCCGGTGCCGGACGAGAGATATGACGAATTGTTCGCCAGGATGGCGGGCTTTAATAACATTCAGCACAATTTCGTTTTTTGACAGGATAATTATAGCCCGGGGAACCCGGGAGAAAGGAGTAATCCGATCATCGCCGGATGATCGGATCATAGGTGACAAATGGATTCAGATGGATTGATCAATGCCAGTAAAGAGCGCAAACATGACCCCATAAATAAAGGCGGGATTCAGGCATCCAAAAACATGGATGTCATGAAAAATTCCAACGTCTTCTCTCAGGTTCCCAACCCTGAAATGGATCCTGCATATAAGCAGCAAAATGGCAGGAATACGCTTCGGAGCAAGAGGGATCAGGAAGATGACCTGATTGGTTTTCCCATTGAGGATAATGAGGAACTCATCCAGAAGGGCCAGGAAATGCTTGGCAAAGTCAATGAACGCGAGTACGTGCTGGATTATTCGGACGATCAGATCGAGGACATCCTCGAGCAGCCCGTCAGGGTTCATGACAGCAGGCGTCTCCGTGCCGGCCAGGCTGAGGGCAACAAAAAAAATGAAGTCATAAAGGCTGATGAAGAGATGATGGCCATTGGCACGGTGCGCGTCAAGAAGGGCAGGTTCAGCCATGACCAGTTAGAAGCAGGCAAGGCGTTCATGAGGAAGGTGGATGCCTGGGCCGGCAAGTCGAATGACATGAGCGAAGAGCAAAGGAAATTTTATTCAAACATTGGATCCGAACAAACGATCAGTTACCTGTACGTGGACGGGATGCCGCTCAGGGAGTTCGTCAGCAAGACATACGGTTATAAGGGCTCGAATAATCCCGTTCAGGAAAGGGACGTGCTATCGGCCTACGCCGCGATGATCGTGGCCAGAATGAATCATGCAATGACGCTGGTAAGGCCCACCTTCGTTGACGGTCATGCCGACGTGGACATCCGCAACGTGACGGTTAGCAGGGCATATAAGGGTAATGATCGTGGATCGCGCATCAAGAACGTACAGCAGACGCTAAGGGGCAGGGATTACCGTAAGTATTGTGAGGATGCCTATACGTCCCAGGTACGCAGCAAATCGGCCGAGGCCGCCAGAAAGGCGATAGGAGTCAGGGTTAAGGCCCTGGACGACATGGCCAGGCTGAAAGAAGAACTAAATAATGCGGGTAAGGGCAAGCATCAGGATTACAATGAGTTCGTATGGTATTTCAACAAGTATTACGATGCCATCGTCCTGCTTGTTTCCGATCCGGAGAACATGGAGATAAACGAAAAAACGTTAAAGAGCCTGGATTCCATGTGTGATCTGGTCAAGACGTCGGCGACCAGTTACCTCAAGGGCAAGAAGATGAACCTGCCCCGTCATCATGCCGTGCGTAACATCCAGTCGCTTGCTGAAAAGCAGTCTGCCGCATATTGGGGAGTTCTGAGGGGCAAGGCCCTGTCGGACGGTGGAACCATATCGCTGGGCGAACTGCTCGACCAAAAGGAAGAGGGCTTCGTAGTAATGGGTCTGGAAGAGGAGGTACAGGAGCGCAGGCATGTTCAGGAATCGAAGATTAGCGACAAGAACAAATATGAGGTCCTTGGATCCGGGCTGGACCTGACCGTCGGGCAGAAGCGTCTCCTGAAGCTTAAGAACGTTCTGGACATGGATGAACCCACCAAGGTTGCCCTGCTTCGTCTCAGGGGCTCGGCAGATGACGTGAGGATGACTGAAGAAGCCCACGTGGAACTGGCTGAAGCGTATCTCAAGGTAGCTTCCGCCACGCTTTATGCCAACGATAAATACAGGGATCAGATAGCACAGCGTTATCCCTATGCGGAAGGTGACTCAGACCTGATTAAGCTCATACTGGCCAGGACTCAGCTGACCAAGGCCTATGCCGACGATTTCAAGAAGATGCCCTCCCTTAAGAAGGCCCTGGACAGGTGGAGTGAAAGCCTCGCATCACGGGAAGCCAGGGCAATGACTTATCAGGAGAACGTACTCGGAGATAAGGTCAGCAAAAAGGAGTTTGATGAAAAGGGCGGTGCCGCAAGGCACAGGTACGTATCCGCCGAGGAAGCCAAGGACATAGTCAAGGCGTCCAAGGGATTCCTGGCAGCCAAGGAGGTAAAGGGTAAGCCGGGAATGGTTGAACTGGTTCATACCCTGCCTGAAAACATTACCCTGAACAAGGGCAAGGATAACGAGGAAACGATTCCGCTCCGCAGGACAATGAAGGCAATCATGAAGACCTATTCATACATGACCCTGGACAAGCATGGCCAGATCAGGCTTCGTAAGGACGTATACAAGAACGATACCACGCAGGCCTGGATGGACAAGGTATTCAGGGCAGAAACTGATAGTGAAGAATTTGGCGACGTCATACAGTTCCTGAAGGATAAGGTATTGCCCGACATGAAGCTCATGCTGGAAGAGGAATACCGTAAAAATGGCATGCGGGCTCCAAAGGTTCGGGCGAACAATGATGCCATGGAACTGATCGGTAACTTCGAAAAGATTCTGCGCGCAGCACCGGGAATGTTGTTTTCGCGTGCTCCTGAAATAATGTTCGAGAAGTTTATGGTCAATGAGCACGTCATCAGGAGCGTCACTGCAGATGAGATCATGAATCACAGGGCCTTTAAGCGCATCAAGATGGAGGGAGGCCTCCCTTCAAAGGAGGACGTTGAGGAAGTCCTCGCGGAGATGAAGGCTGAGATGAACAACAACGTGAAGGAGTATCGTAAGATTGGCCAGATGAACCTGGACGACGAGGAGGTGCCCGGCGTTTCGTCATGCATGGACAACATGGTAATGAACGAACTGCTCCTTTACATGACGAACGGAAGTGCAAATTACAGCCTTGAGTATGAGTATAAGAGACTGGTCAAGAGGGATACGGGCAAGGCGATAGACATGCTCGTGAAAAAGGCGAATCTTCTCACGTCCGGCGGATTGGAGAATTACGAAAAGAGCAGTGCCAGACACAGGCAGCAGATCCGTGAGCTGGATCAAAAGTACAAGGAGGGAAAGCTTGGCAAGGAAGACATGGATACGCTGGTATATCTGTACAGCTTCTTTGTGAAATATGACGTCCACAGGGCGGCCAATATGGGAACCGTCGGCAATGCGACCTATACGCATGAAACCTTTGCGGTCAACCCGAATGAGCTGCCAAAGTCACCCTTTACGCTGGAAAGCTATGTTGGAAAATACGTTTCCGACAAGGAAATGGTGAAGAATGATGAGAAACGTACGCTGACCAGTGAATCCATGAACTCCTACTATGACAAAGATGATGCCTATGCTTACACCAGCAGCCGTAAGGACATCATCAGACTGCATCTTAAGGACGTAATCTCGGCCATGGGCAATGAAGTGATCCGTGGGGAACGTAAATAGCATGCGATGAAACGCGGGGCAGGATGGGTCACTACGTCCTTCCCCGCATTTTATGCTTGCGGGATGCGTCAGTTGCGTTATATAATTAAGGTAACCTGGAATGTGCGACAACTCCTGCGTTTTTGAACCTACATTTTTTTGAAAGGGATTCCGAATCGCATCATGGATGTCAGGCCTACGTCATGGAATCATGCATTCCGTGATAAGCAGTGGAAGGCAGAAGTGCTGCTGAGGTTGCCCACCTGGCTGACGGCTAGGACTCAAAAAGCAGGAACCGGCATTTCGGGGGAGGGTTACTATTCACAGGTGCAGTGGCTTTTATTTCGCTGTGGATAGTAACGTTTTTTTTGTATGTATGAAGAAGACAAAGAAGCTGTATGGATTCGTGAATAACTTCTCGCAGGCCTTTAGCGGCAAGAACCTTCCCGATTATGCCGCCAGCACTGCGTTCTTCATGTTTTTGTCGCTCATCCCCTTCATGATGGTGGCTTTTGCCGTCATGCCGTATACCTTTGTTACCAAGGAAATGCTGCTTGGCGTGCTGGCACGGGTGATGCCCGAGGCTGCAGACGCATTCCTGGTCGGGATCATAGAGGAGATCTACGATTCCTCGGCGGGAATAGTCACGGTATCGGTCATTGCGACGCTGTGGTCGGCCGGCAAGTCCATGCAGGCGCTGATCAGGGGACTCAACGTCGTTAACGGCATTGAGGAGCGAAGAGGATTTTTGCTTCTGAGGGCCCTTGGGTGCATATATACGATAGCTTTCATGATAGCCATCGTGATCATGATCGGCATACTGATGTTTGGACGCACGATCGTCAACTTCTTTTTCAGGCACCTGCCTGAACTGGAACCCATGAGAAGCCTGATGCTGAGACTCAGGTATCCCGTTTCGCTGGTCCTCCTGATCCTGCTGTTTACCGCGATCTACTGTCTGGTTCCCAGTAAAAAGCAGAACTTTCTCAAACAGCTGCCGGGGGCGGTCTTTGCGGCCGTGATCTGGTCCGTTGCATCATGGGTATTTTCGTTTTACTTAAACAATTTTGACGGGCTGTCCGCCTACGGAAGCCTGGCTACGGTCATAATCGTCATGCTGTACATGTACATGATGATGTACATCATATTGATGGGCGCATACATAAACCATTGGCTGAAACGTTCGGTCACTACCAGGGAAACCATAGAGGAGTAAAACCATGAAAGAGAAAATTGAAAAGCTTGGAGCGCAGTTTAGGGAGGAAATGAGCTCCGTCAGCGACGTGCAGTCGCTGGAGGATCTCAGGCTCAAGTTCATGAGCAAAAAGGGATACGTATCCGAACTCATGAAGGAACTGGGGAAGGTTCCCCCCGAACAGAAGAAGGACGTCGGACAGATGATCAACAGTTTCAAGTCCGAGATCACCGCCGTCTTCGACCAGAAGAAGGAGGAGATCATCAGACTTCAGGAGGAGCTGCTGATCCAGTCGGCCGAGAGCTATGACGAGTCCCTGCCTACGGAAACGCGTAACGGATCCTTCCATCCGATCACGCTGGTCCAGAGACAGCTGGAGGACATCTTTGAATCCATGGGCTTCGACGTGGAGGATTACGACGAGATCGTGGATGATTATCATTGCTTCGAGGCGCTCAACATTCCGCCTTTTCATCCGGCCAGGGACATGCAGGACACCTATTACCTGAATACGCCTAATCAGCTGCTGAAGAGTCATACCTCAGCGGCTCAGAACGCGATCATGATCAAGTACGGCAAGAGGCTCAAGGAAGAAGGACGTCCCATCAGGGCCGTGTTCCCGGGCAGGTGTTTCCGCAATGAAGCCATAGACGCATGTCATGAAAATACTTTCTTCCAGATGGAGGGGATCATGATAGACAAGGACGTATCGGTGTCTAACCTGATCTATTTCATGAAGACCATGCTGTCGGAGGTGTTCGAGAGGGACGTTACGGTCAGGTTGCGTCCCGGATTCTTTCCCTTCGTGGAGCCGGGCTTTGAGCTGGACATACAGTGTCTGATATGCGGCGGGGAAGGATGTCCTTCATGCAAGAATTCCGGATGGCTCGAGCTGTGCCCCTGCGGCATGATACATCCCAACGTGCTGCGTGCCGGGGGCATCAATACCGAAGAGAATCCTTATGAGTACACCGGCTTTGCATTCGGACTCGGACTGACGCGTCTGGCCATGATGAAGTACGAGGTAGGAGACATCAGGACGTTTAACGACTGTGACTTGAGCGCACTTTCACAGTTCGTCAGCAGATAGATCGGGAGGTAATCAATTATGTACGTATCAATGAACTGGATCAGGGATTTCGTTAACCTGGACGGACAGGACTTAGAAAAGCTGATCCAAAGATTTACCCTTTCCACGGCTGAAGTGGAAGACATAATATATAAGGGCAGCGACGTCAGGAACGTGGTGGTTGGCGAGATCCTGAGCTGCGAGGATCATCCCGACTCCGATCATCTGCACCTGCTCAAGGTGGATGCCGGAGACCAGGTATATGACGTGGTGTGCGGCGCCCCCAATGCCAGGGCGGGCATCAAGACCGCATTCGTCAAGGTCGGAGGACAGGTCGGAGAGATGGAGATCAAGCCCGCCAAGCTGCGCGGACAGGTATCCAACGGCATGTGCTGCTCGGCTAAGGAACTGGGCATTTCGGACGACCATTCGGGCATCATGGAACTCGATCCGTCGCTTAAGAACGGAACCGACCTAAAGGAGATCTTTCCCATAGATGACGTAGTGTTTGAAGTGGACAACAAGTCCCTGACCAACCGTCCGGACCTGTGGGGACATTACGGCATGGCCAGGGAGTTCGCTGCCCTGACGGGTCAGCCGCTGGGTGAACTGCCCGTTCGCGACAGTGATTACGTGGGAGATGCGGAGGTTCCGGTGGAGATCAGGAACAGGGACCTCGTATACAGATACAGCTCCGTCCGCATCGAGAACATAACGGAGAACGTCAGCCCCATGGAGATGCAGATTCGCCTGTATTATTGCGGAATGAGGGCGATCAACCTGCTTGCGGACATTACCAACTACATCATGCTGGAGCTCGGACAGCCCATGCATGCCTTCAATGGCGACAAGATGAACAGGATAGTTGTGGACACCCCCAAGGAGCCCTTTAAGTTTACGACGCTTGACGGACAGGAGAGGGACATCACCACCGACACGCTGATGATCTGGGACGGAAACGTGCCCACAGGAATCGCGGGCATCATGGGAGGACTGGATTCCGAGATCGTGGAAGACACTCACAGCGTCATGCTGGAGTCGGCCAATTTTGACGGCGTGTCCATCAGAAAGAGCGCATCCAGGCTGGCGCTCCGCACGGATGCATCGGCCCGTTATGAAAAGACGCTTGATCCCGAGATGACGTATCTCGCGGTACGGAGGTTCATCAAGCTGTTGCATGATGCCGATCCGGGCATGAAGTGCACCACCAACATCACCGACGTCTACGTCAAGAAATATCCTGAGATCACGATAGACTTTGACAAGGCCTTCGTGGATAGGTATACCGGCATCGACATCAGTTCTGACCGCATATACGACACTCTCGTTTCGCTTGGATTCGGAACGACCCGCGACGGAGATTCTTTTTCCGTCAGGGTACCGAGCTTCAGGGCTACCAAGGACGTCTCCATGCAGGCTGACGTCGTGGAGGAGATCACGAGGATTTACGGATATGATAACTTCGAGATCAAGACCGCGCTGAGTCCCATCGCACCCGCCAAGAAGACCGAAAGGCGCATCGAGGAAGATCACGTCAAGGACATGCTGGTCAAGACTTATGGCATGCATGAGATCCACACCAGGATATGGTGTGATCCGGATGCGCTGAGGGATCTCGGACTTAAGCCCGAGGACAACGTGAAGCTCCTGCAGTCATCAGAGGAAAAGAGCACCGGCATCCTGAGGACTTCGATGATGCTCAGCTTCCTGCCCACCATAAGGCAGAACAGGAACTATAGGGATGAATTCGGGATCTTTGAGATAGGACGCGTCGTGGAGGGCACCCGCGCTGACGGGACCGCTGACGAGCACAGGCATCTGGCCGTGTGCACTTACAGCAAGATCCGGAGCGAGAAGGAACTCTACGTGGAAGCCGTGGGCCTCATCAACTCTCTGGTTTCGGAGCTTAAGCATAAGCGGGCTGAATATAACAAGATTGATGCCGTCCATGCATGGCAGCATCCCAAGAATACTGCCAGGATCAGCATCGACGGAACGGAAGTGGGCGTGCTCAACACGCTCCATCCCTCAGTCAGGACCAAGATAGCCAAGAACGCTTACGTGGTATGCATCGAGATAGACATGGATGACCTGCTTGGCATCCAGGCAGCTGACCTCGAGTTTGAGGAGCCTTCGATTTATCCTGCGGTTGATTATGACCTGAGCCTGGTGATCCCTGAAGGCGTGAGGTATGAGGACATAGCGTCCAAGTGGAATGACCTCAACATCAAGGAACTAAAGGAGACCTCCGTGATCGACATATATGACGCCGGTCCGGTCAAGAGCATCACGCTCAGGTTCTCTTTCGTCGCACCGGACAGGACGCTGACAGGAGAAGAAGTGCAGGAGCACGTCGATGCCATACTTGCGGGACTTAAGAACAAGGGCGTCACGCTCAGGGCATGATCATAAGCTTAACGAAAGGACGTGAATTCTATGGAAACAAAAAATGCATGGGAAAAGTATGACAAAAAAGAACTCAAGGAAGTAGACAAGCTTGCCGGGGAGTACATTGATTTCCTGAGTGAGTGTAAGACCGAGCGCGAGTGCACGGAGAGGATCGTCAACATCATCGAGGACGCCGGCTACGTGGAGCTTGGCGAGGCCCGTAATAAGGGTAAGAAGCTAAAGAGCGGTGACAAGGTTTACTGCGTGCAGATGAACAAGTCCGTAGTGATGTTCAAGATAGGCAAGCGCCCCATTGAACAGGGACTCAACATCCTGGGCGCACACATAGATTCTCCCCGCCTGGACATCAAGCAGAACCCTCTGTATGAGGATTCCGGCATAGCCTATCTCGACACGCATTATTACGGCGGCGTCAAGAAGTATCAGTGGGTGACCATACCGCTGGCCCTTCATGGAGTCGTAGTGCTCAAGGACGGCACCACGGTGGAGATGAACGTGGGAGAGAATCCTGAGGATCCCGTGTTCTTCGTATCAGACCTGCTGATCCATCTGGCAGCGGAGCAGCTGGAAAAGAAGGGAGCCAAGGTTGTCGAGGGAGAGGCCCTGGACATCATCATAGGCAACAAGCCCATCAAGGTTTCCGGCAAGTCTGAGGATGAGTCTGAGGAAAAGGCCGACAAAAAGAAGAAGGACAAGAAGGACAAGGCAAAGGATCCCGTCAAGGAAGGCATCCTGAAGATCCTTAAGGATGAATACGGATTCGAGGAGGAAGACTTCCTCTCTGCGGAGCTGGAGGTCGTTCCTGCGGGAAGGGCCAGGGAAGCCGGCTTCGACAGGAGCATGGTGCTCGGCTACGGACATGACGACAGGGTATGTGCATATCCCTCGATGAAGGCTATGCTGATATCGGGAGAAGTGGACAGGACCGCATGCTGCATCCTGGTTGACAAGGAGGAGATCGGCTCCGTCGGTGCCACCGGCATGCAGTCAAGGTTCTTTGAAAATGCGGTATCCGAAGTAATGGATCTGACTGAAGGATATTCGGAGCTTAAGCTCAAGAGGGCACTGGCCGCGTCATGCATGTTAAGCTCTGACGTAAGCGCGGGATTTGATCCCACATATGCTTCGTCATTTGACAAAAAGAATGCCGCTCATCTCGGCCACGGACTCGTATTCAACAAGTTCACCGGATCACGCGGCAAGTCGGGCTCAAATGACGCAAATGCCGAATACATAGCTCATCTCCGCGACATCCTGGACAAGAGGGGCGTCGTATACCAGACGGCTGAGCTCGGCAAGGTTGACCTGGGCGGCGGCGGAACGATCGCCTACATCCTGGCATTATACGGCATGAACGTGATAGATTCCGGAGTTGCAGTGCTCAACATGCACGCGCCCTGGGAAGCCATCAGCAAGGCCGATCTCTATGAATCGCTTAAGGGTTACGTAGCCTTCCTCGAGTGTGCAGGAATGTGATCACGGGCATGATCAAGGGCATGATCACGGGGACGGTTCTTTTGATCAAGATTTGGCAATACGTATATCAAATATATAAACCCGGTAACACGCTACCGATTTTCTAAATCAGTAAACTCATCCTCTTGATACGTTGCACGAAATCGTGAAAGATCACGATTTCTGAGCACGTATCTGCGACGATTCGTTTCTGATTTGACGAAAATCGAGCTAATCGTTACCGGGTTTATATATTTTGACATACGGCCGGGGTTGAATCAAAGGATGGCACAAAAAGCAAGGCGTCATTTTGCGTGAATCTGATCACGGGGACGGTTCTTTTGATCAGATTTTGGCATGATCACGGGGACGGTTCTTTTGATCAGATTTTGGAAACATGATCAAAAGAACCGTCCCCCTGGTCAACGTGATCTGATGCCGGAAATACGTATATCAAGGGATGAACCGGAAAAGCAATCACCGTCACGTACGCAGAATATTTTTTACGGCGTGTTTGTAATCGTCCGCGCTGTTAGTTTTGCGAATCTCTTTAATTTCATCTGCTTTATTGGGGAAGCTCAGTCCGAGCCAGAACCACAATTCCTTCATCTTAAAAAGTATGTCACGCGGGCCGGAGAGGACAGCTTCGTATTCCTTCCACAGGTCATCGAGAAAGGCATCAAGCATGTCGTGAGTGAAGTGATTACCGCCCCTGATCTCATCGGCCAGAGAGGGATTGATCAGCAGTCCGCGGCCTATCATAATACGATCCAGGTCGGGAAAAGCATTCATAAGCTCATCCACGTCAGCTGCAGTTCTGAGTTCCCCGTTATAGGTTATGAGCGTGTCGGAAGCCTTGAATGCGTCATGAACGGCGCGAAAGGCATCCATGTCCGGAGTGCCGTTATACAGGTCGCTGCCTGCCCGCGGATGGATGATCAGCTCTGATATCGGGTATTTTGACCAGATTTTGATCAGCTTGTCAACCTCTTCATGGGACACAGCGCCTATGCGGGTCTTGATGGATATGGAGAGTTTGTCAGCAGAGGGTTGCGTGCGTGCAGAGTCCACTGAGAAGGAATCGAGTGAATCATTGGCACTGTCCTTGGCATCCGAAACGTCCGTCACACGTGAAACACCATCAAATACACTGTAAAGGAATTCATCGAACCGCTCTTTGTCCGCAAGCATCCCTGCCCCCTTATGCTTGGTGATCACCGTGGATGACGGACAGCCGGCGTTTAGGTTGACCGTGTAATATCCCGCATCATGTAGCACCCCCGCGGCCCAAAGGAAATCATCACTTGACGAAGTCAGTACCTGGGGCACGAGAACGTCATCGCACGGCAGATATTCATTCTTTTCCCTGTGTCTGAACTTATGATTATGATTAGCCGCCAGAAATGGCGTATAGAATAGGTCAATACCACCAAAGTACCTGCGAAAGACCTTGCGATATGTGGATGTGGTTATTCCCTCCAGTGGGGCAAATGAAACGTGCATGCTTGGTTATGCCTGTGTACGAAATTATGTATCGGGGCCGGAGCTGACAACTACCGCGTTCACATGCCATACGATAATCTTTACGTTAGGCACTGTAAATAAATAACTTCATAAAGAT
>CALGGH010000099.1 GCA_937916415.1 uncultured Lachnospiraceae bacterium | reverse complement strand
CTTTCCCTACACGACGCTCTTCCGATCTGTTTTTTACATATAGAACAGGATCCTGGAATAAGTCGGATATGGCAGGAATTCTCCGGGAACGTGTATCTCTATGCCATCCGCAATGCTCCTGACCTTCTCCATGTCCTTAAATACCGGATCATGATAAAACCTGGCCAGATCCAGCCCGTCCTCCATGGATTCCGCCTGATCCACGTCGGCATCAAGCTTTTCCAGCGCCACGTAAAGAGCCTCATACTCCGCTGAAACCTTTTCCAGCATTTTTTCTTCGGCTGCGGTTGAAATGCGCGAGGATATCTGCTTTTTGTCCAATATGCTCCTCGACAGCGATTCCATGTACCTGATGACGGCCGGTGAGAAATCCTGCCTGATCATCTCGCGCAGGGTACATGCCTCGATGTGAATGGTCTTGCAGTAGTTCTCCAGCAGGATCTCATACCTGGACCTGATCTCAGTCTCAGTGAAGATGCCGTGCTTCGTAAACAGGTTAATGCTCTTGTCCGCTATGAACCTGGGCAGCACGTCCGGCGTGGACTTAAGGTTGTCCAGGCCTCTCTCCGCAGCCTCCCTGACCCATTCGTCGGTATATCCGTTTCCGTTGAATATGATCCTCTCATGCTTGATGAACGTGTCCTTGATGAGCGCATGCACGCTCTCATCCAGCTTGTCCTCCGGAACGTCCCGCAGCACCTCATAGAAGTCCGAAAGCGCGTCGGCAACCGCGGTGTTGAGCACGATGTTCGGCGTGGCGACCGATGCGGACGATCCCAGCGACCTGAACTCAAACTTGTTGCCCGTAAAGGCAAAAGGCGAAGTTCGGTTTCTGTCGGTATTGTCCCTGTTGAAATGCGGGATCACGGCGGCTCCGGTTTCCATGACCACGTTTTCGTCCCGCTTAAAGAACTTGTCATTTTTAATGGAATCAATGACTGCAGTCAGTTCATCTCCAAGGAATATCGAGATGATGGCCGGAGGCGCCTCGTTGGCCCCGAGCCTGTGATCATTTCCGGCTGATGCCACGCTGAGCCTCATCATGTCGGCGTATTCATCCACGGCCTTGATGATGGCTGCAAGGAAGATCAGAAACTGCACGTTTTCCGCCGGCGTCTTGCCCGGATCCAGCAGGTTGATGCCCGTATTGGTCGTCATCGACCAGTTGTTGTGCTTGCCGGAACCGTTGATCCCCGCAAAGGGCTTTTCATGAAGCAGGCACACCAGGCCGTGTTTCTTGGCGGTCTTTTTCATGACCTCCATGGTCAGCTGGTTACGGTCTACCGCCACGTTGGTGGTGTCAAAGACCGGCGCAATCTCATGCTGTGCCGGAGCGACCTCATTGTGCTTGGTCTTGGCGGGAATGCCCAGCTTCCACAGCTCCAGGTCCAGGTCATGCATGTATGCCGATACTCTCGGCCGAAGAGCGCCGAAGTAATGATCGTCCATCTCCTGTCCCTTGGGTGAGGGCGCGCCGATCAGCGTCCTGCCCGTAAATATCAGGTCACGCCTTTTGGCATAGTCCTTTTCATCTATCAGGAAATATTCCTGCTCCGGTCCCACCGTGGTGATCACGCTCTCTATTTCGTCATTTCCAAGCAGTCTCAGAATCTGCACGGCTTCCTTGCTGAGCGCGTCCATCGACCTCAGCAGCGGGGTCTTTTTGTCCAGGGCTTCACCGGTATATGAGCAAAATGCGGTGGGGATGCACAGCGTTCCGTCCTTGATGAATGCAGGCGACGACGGATCCCATGCGGTATAGCCCCTCGCCTCGAACGTGGCCCTGATTCCGCCTGAAGGGAAGGAGGACGCATCGGGTTCTCCCTTGACCAGTTCCTTGCCTGAGAACTCCATGATGACCTGGCCGTCATCGGTCGGAGATATGAAGCTGTCATGCTTCTCCGCGGTGTACCCGGTCATGGGCTGGAACCAGTGGGTAAAGTGAGTTGCTCCGTTCTCTACCGCCCATTCCTTCATGGCTATGGCCACCGCGTTGGCCACGTCCAGCTCCAGATGCGTGCCCTTTTTGATGGTCTTGCGCAGGGCCTTGTACACGTCTCCGGGCAGCTTGTCCCTCATGATCCTGTCGTTAAAAACTAGCTTGCCGTAAATCTCAGGTATTTTTTCCATAATTCTACTCCTCTCTGGTTTTACGTTTATATGAAAAAAACGCCCAATGATTCAATCAGAATCACTGAGCGCCTTTGCTCACTTCATATTTTTTTAAGGCTCATGACGGTTCTTCAGCGGGATATTTCCCGTCAAAGCATGCCTTACAGACTCCTGCGTCACCTGTCATCTCATGCAGGTCCTCCAGCCTCATGTACCCCAGCGAATCCGCTCCTATGCGGACTCTGATCTCCTCCGTGGTCATGCTGCTGGCGATCAGCTCCGAATTGTCCGGCACGTCGGTTCCGTAATAACACGGATACAGAAATGGCGGCGAGCTGATCCTCACGTGCACCTCTCTCGCTCCTGCCCGTCTCATCATCGAGATCAGGCCTGCGATCGTCGTACCCCTGACTATGGAATCGTCTATCAGGACGACTCTCTTGTCCTTAACGACTCCGGGTATCACGTTCAGCTTCATGTGCACCGCGGACTCGCGTTCAGCCTGCGTCGGCTTGATGAAAGTACGTCCCACGTAGCTGTTTTTGTGAAAGGCATGTACGAACGGAATCCTCGATTCCCTCGCAAATCCTGCCGCCGCCGTGATGCCTGATTCGGGCACTCCGGTCACCACGTCCGCTTCTGCCGGATGCGCCCGGGCCAGTGCCATGCCGCCCCGCATCCTTGCTTCGTACACTCTCACGCCGTCCATCACCGAATCCAGGCGCGCGAAATATATGTACTCAAAGATGCAATGGGCTCTGCCTTTGACCGTGCGGCACAGGCTTCTGTCCGATCTCATGCCGTCCTTGGACAGGATGATGATCTCTCCGGGTTCAACGTCCCTGACGAACTCCGCACCGATCGCGTCCAGTCCGCAGCTCTCGGATGACACGGCGTATCCTGCTTCAGTCCTGCCGATGCACAGCGGCTTGATGCCCAGCGGATCCCTGACGGCCACCAGCTTTCTGGGGCTCATGATGATCAGCGCATATCCTCCGATAAGCAGTTTCGCAGCTTCTCCTGCCGCTTCCTCTATGGATCCGGTCCGGGCCCTGATCTTGGCGACCAGCGTAGCGATCACTTCAGAGTCCGTTGTTGCGCCAAACACGCTGCCTTCCCTAAGGAGCTGCTCCTTGATCTTCGATGCGTTGGTGACGTTGCCGTTGTGTACCAGGGCCAGCGATCCCTTGAGATACTGAAATGCGATGGGCTGTGCGTTGCGCACGTTGCTCCCTCCGGTCGTGGAATACCTGACGTGTCCTATCCCGATATTGCCCCTCAGGTTTGAAAGGGCATCTTGGTCAAACACTTCAGAAACAAGTCCCATGTCCTTGTGGATGCAGAGGTTGCCTCTCCTGCCGGCAGTGTCGCAAGTCGCGATGCCTGCCGATTCCTGTCCTCTGTGCTGCAGTGCCGTCAGCCCGCAGTACAGGTCATGCCCGGCTTCCATGCCGGATCTGTTCCATATCCCAAATACTCCGCATTCTTCCCTGATCTCGTCCATATGCGTCCAGTTTTGACACTCGGGGACGGAGTCAAGGGTTCTTTTTGTGTTCCGTCCTCCACTCCGAATGAACCTCTGACTCCGTCCCCATGGGTCATCCATCCCCACGGTTCATTCGCATGGTTCATCCGCATTCCAAATGAGCCTCTGACTCCATCCCCATGGTTCACGTTCCGACAAAAAGAAAGACGTCCCGGCCATAAGCCGAAGCGCCTTTGCTTCTTACAGAACCATATTTAAAACCATGAAAGGGATTTTGTCAAGCCTGATTTTCAAAAATGTTTGACAGCCTGATTTTCAAAAATGCCTGACAGCCTGATTTTTGAGAAACGTTAATCTCATTTCAGATCGGATCCCTTACGGTCCGCCATCATCAACCGCGAACACCGTATGAAAACTCAGCATAAACTTCTTCCAAAAACAATTCTAATTTCTTAAACATAATGATTTCCCCCTTTGTTTTTCCGAAAGGCCATTGCCTCCCGGCTGAAGCTCCGCGGTCACCCAGCGTCTGCATCATGCAGCGCTTTGAATCTCAGTCATGCGTTCATCAAGTAGTGCTTTGATTCTCTGCTTTGATTCTCTGCTTTGCTTTGGTTTTGCGGAACTTGTTTGCTTGTTGATCTTATGATAGTCCTTTGACATACTATAGTAAAATACATATAATGAATGAATGACGATACCTTTAAGGTATTATTTATCGTTCCCAGGTTTTTTCTTTCCGGGGCAGCCGAAATGGCATTTGCGCCGGAGCCGGCCCGGTCTAATATGGAGGGTTTTAGATTGGAGCTCAGACACTTGCGATACTTCGTGACTTTAGCAGAAGAGATGAACTTTACCCGGGCGGCAGAAAGACTGATGATCGCCCAGCCTCCCTTGAGCAGGCAGATCAGGGACCTCGAGGAGGAGCTGGGCACGCCACTTTTTGTAAGGGAACACCATTCGCTCAAGCTGACCGAGGAAGGAGTGCTCTTTAGGGATTATGCGACCAGGATACTCTCGATGTCGGAGCAGTCGATCGCCGACGTACGCAACGTAAGCAAGGGCCTGCAGGGAACCCTGTATCTTGCAGAGGTTGAGGGCAAAGGCCCAAACATCATGGCCGGATGGGTGTCCGAATTCTCAAAGCTGTATCCGGAGGTACAGTATAATTTTTGGAACGGGAATTCTGATGAAGTGGTTAACCGCATCCATAAAGGATTGAGCGACGTCGGCCTGATAATGGAACCTTATGATCCTCAGGGAATACACTCCCATCACGTGCATGCCGAGCCCTGGGTTGCCATGATCCCTGCCGACCATCCCCTGGCCCGCACCGAATCACGGACCATATCCATGCGCGAGCTGGCAGACTGCGAACTGATCATCCCGTCCAGGGAATCCCGGCTGCGCGAGATCAGCGACTGGCTTGGCGGCGGCGAAAGGATGCCTCACGTGATCGCACGAATTTCTAACGTGGTGACCGCCTATGAATTGTGCCGCCAGGGCCTGGGCGTAGCCATTTATCCTGCCGCGGTGACGGACATCGTCACGGATCACCAAAACGTCCGGGTCAAAACAATCTCGGACAAAGACATACGCGCATCATACGTCCTGATATATTCCGATGAACATCCATTGCACAACGTGGCGCGTAAATTCATCGATCATCTGATCGGCCAAAAAAATGACGCCCTGACCCCGGCCCCGAGTGTCATTCCCGAGTGTCACGCGGCCAAAAAATGACACCCTGACTCCGTCCCCGAGTGTCATTTGCCATCTAAGGATTCGATCAGTTCCTCGCACTTCTCGGTGTCCATCGCGCTGATTGCCTTAAGCAGGTCGTCGATCAGCGGACGTGCGTCTTCTGCATAACCGTATCCGCCGAGCCTGTAGGCAACCGATTCCATCAGGTCCATGTCAAGATCGTCACAGGCCCTCGTCAGTTCATCCATGAGGTCATGCAGGGTATCGGCATCGATGAGGGGCTTGTCGGCATCATCTGTGGCGGAGCTGATGCTGTCATAATATTCCTTGAGCGCATCTAGCAGCTTGCGATACTCACCGAGGGTCTCATCGGTCTTGCTCCTGATGAGGTCAATATCCGAGGCCTTGCCGGCCTTCTCGAGAGTCTCCGCCATGTTTCCAAGCTCCATCGCTCCGATCTGGCGCGAGCTGCTCTTGAGCGCATGCACCCTGATGGTATAATCCGCCCAGTCCTCGTTGGCGTAAGCCAGCCTGATCCCCTCGTATTTGTCATTTCCTGAACGATAATACTCCTCCAGTATCTTGTCATACACGGCAGGAGAGCCTATCGCCCTGAGCGCCGTGTCCGTTTCGAGTCCTTCATATCCGATCCCGGATGCCGCCGGTTCCGTTCCGGCATCTTCGCCCATCTCGGATGGATCCTTGGGAATGATCTTCTCTTCGGGCAGCCATGCCTTGACCTTTTCGGCCAGATTTTTGATGTCTATGGGCTTGGCAACGAAATCATTCATGCCGGCGCTCTTAAACAGCTTTCTGGCTTCTTCCATGACGTTGGCCGACAGGGCTATTATCACGGGATGGATCATGCTGTTTAACTCTTTTCTGATGGTGATCGTCGCTTCCACACCATCCACTTCGGGCATCATGTGATCCATGAACACGATGTCATAATTGCCGGCAAGGGTCATGTCAATGGCTTCACGCCCGCCATGTGCGTAATCAGGCTCTATGTCCATGGAGGTCAGCAGGCCGCTGGCTATGGTGAGGTTGATGTCATTATCGTCCACCACCAGCACCCTGGCATCGGGAGCCGCGAAATCACACTGGAAGAGCTTGCCTTCCTCAGCCTTTACTCCGGCGTCATACCGTTCATTGAGTATCTGAACCATGTTCATCGTGGTCTCGGGCTTGCGCATTACGTGCAGGTTGGGCAGGTCCTCAGTAAAATCCTCGTCCAATCCTGCCAGCACGATTCCGTTTACGTCCCTGTGCACGTTCAAAAAGTCATGCATCCGCGCATCATGCCTGTCTGACTCAAAGAACAGAAACTCACGGAAGCCGGTGCCTGAGTATTCATCAAGGTCATGAAGCATGTCCGCCTGCACTCCCAGACGTCCCATTTCATTTATGAATTCACGTATCATTGACTCATCATCGTTCAGCACGAATGCGCGCTTGTCCGCGGCATTCTCCACGACGAGATCATTTGCATTGTCTTCGACCTTTTGGGGTATGCTGAACCAAAAGTCAGAACCCTTGCCGTACTCACTGCTTACGCCCATGGTTCCGCCCATGGCGCTGACGAGCCTCTTTGAAATGGCAAGTCCCAGTCCCGTACCCTCCACCGAACGGTTCCTCTTGGAATCAACCTGCTGGAAGCTGTCAAACAGCTTGCCCAGGTCGTCCTCCTTGATGCCGATTCCAGTATCGATCACGTGATAGGTGAGGTTGACGTATTTGTCGTTCATTTCCTCGCAGCTGAGGATGACCTTAACCGCCCCCTCGTTGGTAAACTTAATGGCATTGTTGGCAAGGTTTATCAGCACCTGCCTGATGCGCATGGCATCGCCGATGAGAGCATGCGGCAGGGCGCTTTCCACGAGCACGAAAAGCTCCACCGGCTTGCCTCCAATCCTCACCGACAGCACGTTGGCTATGTCAGACAGTTCCTCAAACGGACTGTATGCATCCTCTATGATCTCCATTTTGCCGGATTCTATCTTGGAGTAGTCCAGTATGTCATTGATGATGTTCAGGAGGTTTTTGCCTGAATTCTGGATCTGACGCAGATAATCGCTGACCCTGGCAGGATCATTCTCACGCATCGCGATCTCCGCCATGCCGATGACCGCATTCATGGGCGTACGGATCTCATGGCTCATGTTGGCCAGGAAGTCGGACTTCATTCTTCCGGCCTTTTCAAGCTCCTCATTGGCCCTGCGCATGGACCTGATGCGGTTGAAGGAATCGCTGTGATCATGCAGGATGTACAGCGTGCCCAGCCGAACGTCCTTATCCACGAGCTCCTGCACGTGGGGAGTGAAATAATAAGTCCTGTCCGGACCCTCATAGGTCAGGACCCGGGTATTGTCCATTTCAGCCGTGGCCTTAAGCCACTCATCCAGCTTGGACTTGTCCTCAAAATCCCTGATAAGCTCTGCATGGAGCGATTTCCTGATCATCGCGTTTAGGTGGATCAGGTTGTCATCCCTGTCATACAGCACGAGGCCGTCGCTCATGTTGTCAGCAAAATTGTCCAGCGACCAGTCGCGCATCCTGTTTTTGGCATAATCCCCGGCCAGATAAAAGCAGGCCGGGTATATGCAGTTATAAGGCAGGCACTGCATCCATATCGGCAGATTCAGGCCGTACGTTATGGCCTCTACGATCGCCAATCCCGCTATTATGCCGAGGAAGCAGAAATACCTGAACCTAAATATCTTAGGACATGCGTAGATGGAATAGATCACTCCCGCAATAAGCACTATGAGGTTAGCGGCCGCAAGCAGTGTATACGTCCGGTAACTCAGCAGGGAACCCGAACCATTGTTCATGGCCACGGACCAGGTCTTGATCAAAAAAAGCTTTTTCTTAATGGAAAAGACATCGCGACCCAGCATGTCAGCTACGATCAAAAGAAGCTGAAGCACGCATATGATCACGGACGTCCTCAGAAATGATTTTAGGTCATCAAATTTTTTGGAACCCTGTTCGATCAGGATGATCATGAAAAGCAGCGTCGGCAGAAGGAGTGCATACCCCGCGTAGTACACCCTCAGGAGATGGTTCATGACGACGGATGATCTGACAAACACGTACACGACGCATATCGCGTCTCCCATGGCGATCAGGGCCGTGGTGGCCAAAAATCCCTTGTTGATCTTTTTTTGCCTCAGTTCATCCAGATAAAACCTGACGGCAAAAACAGTGAGCGCGACATAGATGAGTGCCAATACAACAGTCATTAACTTACCATCCTATCCGATTTCTTTTTCACATACCGGGCTCAGCACGAGTCTCTCAAAAACATGATATCATAACCATTCCCTTATCGCCACGTTTCTGTCCATGAGACTCCTTCATTGATTACGCCTGTCAATGCCTTTGGACCGATAGTATGCCCTCTTTGCATCATACATCCTCTGGTCCGATATTTTGATCAGCGTTTCCATCGACTCTCCGGGAAATTCATGATGGGATACGTACCCTATTGATAACGACAGGTTATCAACGCTTTTGCCTGCGGTATATGGGATCGTATAAAGCCAAGAACGAAATCGAAATCCTCCGGATCGCCGCGCCTTATGATATCCTTCAGGCTGATAAGAAGATCAAACAGACCTATCCCGCCGAACACAAGCGCCACTATCTTCCAGACCGTTAACAGGATCACCGGATTCTTCAGCATTGATAATTCGTAGATCCAGCGATACTTACCATCCTCGCACAGTTTGATCCCGGTCGACGGCGCGCCTTCTGCTTTTTCTTCCGTTTTGCTTCCGCATCTCGTACAGAATCTACTGTTGTCAGGTATTTGGCTCCCACAATTTTTGCATATCATAACCACCCCCCGAGATATCAAGACTTATACGGCAGTTTAATGCTCTTATGAGTCTGTCCGAACCGCTGGTTACGATCCGTCCCGCGGATGAGGTCGATGAAGAAGGTGCTACCGAGATCACAGGTACTCCCTTTAATAAGATGCGCATACTGTTATATGATGATAAGGTCAGCGTTATCCGTCTCGAAGAACCGTGCATGGAATTTGTGTTCACTCATCCGCTCATGCGGCGGGCATTTGGGGCATATGCCGGTGTTACCGCAGTTTTAGACCACTCTCCCGCGGCCTTATAGATTAATTCAGACTTATTTTACCCACATCGCCGGGTGGACGCCGTACACAACACCGTTTTATTATCACACAATTCCTTCGTAAAGGATCCGGTTTCCTTTCTGTATCTTCTTTACACCGGTCTCCTTATTCTTGTTGAAATTGAAACTGAGCATATATCCTGTATCAATCTTCCAATAGTCAAGATAATCCATGATCTGTGCTTCACCTTCCGCGTTATAACGCTCGCCATGCCAGATCTTCAGCTCAATTATGTACTGTTTGCCCAGATAATCTACTATTACATCGGTCCGCTTCATATCACGGGTCTGCGCTTCTATATAATAATTACCTGTTCCGTTGATGATAGGCTTAAGATACAGAAGAAACAGTTCCCTGCCGTCCTTTTCCTTGAATTTTGCCTCAAGATCACCGTAGATCTGATGGAAAGTATCAATGAATCTCTCCATAATAAGCCTCATGTCAAGGACGCCATCCCGCACGAATATATTCTTAGTCAGATCACCCTCCATATAGAAGCTGTTGCTTTTTACCTCATCATTTGACAGAAAACGGTTATACAACAATGTTTCGAATAGTCTGTTTGATATTCTGACTACACCGCCATCGTTGTATATGAAGCCATGCATAGTCAATTCGGATACTGACTCATTATATGGATCATAGGACATCCGAACGCCCTCCATGAGAATGCTTCTTAAAGAATTCCTCAATTCGGGATAGTTCGTTAATTTGACCATCATGGATTGGAATAATGTATTGTCCTCTGATAATAGCATTTTGACTGCTTCGTCCAATCCCTGACGTGTCCATGCCGTCTCTTTGCTTCCAAGCAAAAGGCTTACACTATTATCCATCAATTGACACAGCCGACTCACAAGAAATGGATAACCCGCCGTATAATCCCTAATGAGCCTTGCCATCAATGCAGTGTCCATGCCGATCTTATGATCTGAATCATATTCTTCAAGCATTCCTTTAATGCCTTCAGCGGAAAAACTCATGTCAACATGAAAATCAGCTGCTATATTCCATGGACTGTTTAATTTATGCTGCTCATCGGGTCTGACCTTACTTTTCAGATGTTTAACATCTGTTACTCCTGCTAGTATAACCGACTTAAAAGTAGATATACCATCGGTATCCCTGCCTATATAGCCATTACGGAGCTGTGCCAGGAAGTCTAAGAACACCTGATTGTTCGAGGCGCTGTCGACCTCATCAATGATCAATACAATGTCCCTGTCGGACAGTCTGCACCAATCATTAAGGATATCAAACAATTCACCCAATCTGGCTTTATTCTTTGATCTATCACGGATGACGTCCAGTTCTGACTTGATCTTATCAGGCATCCCAAGTCCTGTCCTGAGCCGGTTGATAAGGAGTCTTGAAAACTCCTGCACAAAAGACTGCTCGGTTTTGAATCCGGCCGCGCCTATTCCCTGAAAATCCAGACTTATTACCTCATACTCTGACATGAGAGTCCTCTTAAGCATGTTAAGTGTGGTCGTCTTACCATATTGTCTGGCACGGTTGATCGTAAAATACTTGTCCTTACGGATCATATTCCTGATAATATCAATTTTATCGGATATATCTACCATATAATGTTTTTCAGGTATACATACGGCCGTTGTGTTAAATTCCTTCATCCTATATCCTCTTTGTTGGATTCTATGATACAAAGGTGCGGTCTGGTCTTATCGCCTGATATCATACCATCAATTCATTTTCATTATATAAAAAAAGGAGGTGGCATGCCACCCCCTCCTCCTGTCAGGCATTATGTTAGCTGTTACAGACCTTTGTGTCATTCATCCGCTCATGCGGAAATCTCCCAAGTCATATGCCGGTATTACTGCCGGTCATTATAGTCATTAAGGTCATTGATCATCTGATTCATCACACTATTCCCGGCAACAAATCCCTTTCCGCTAACATTGCCTGCCGCAGCCTTGGCAGCGGCGTTTTCGGCTGCTTTTGCAGCATGCGATGCCCTCTCGGCCGCCTCCATCATGGCTTCTGATACTTTCTGCCAGTTCGTTCCCATTTTCTTCATGATGTGATCCATCTCACCAGGATTGATATGATGAACCCCCTGGTTTTCAACCTGCTTGGTCAGCTGCGAGCACACTCTCAGGTTCTCTCCTATAGCATCCTCTGTCTTACATCATACAGTGCCCGTTTATGCCTGCTGAACGTCTCATCTATCTGGTATCTGATGATATTGATCGTCATAGCATCATAACCGTAATGCTTATCATAGCCGTCCTTGGCAACATCAATAAGGCTCAGGATCGGACTCAGCTTGTCAAATGCACTTCTGCCCTCAAGATCATCCATCTCCTGCCACGATGTCATTCTCTCCTGTATGCGTGCTCTGGCTTCGTCAGACAAAGCATTGAGTCCTGTCTGAGAGAAATTGTCCCCACCACCGAACCAATTCTGTACTCCGTTTACTATGCCGTATACTATACCATTCGATGTTCCGCCTCCACCGTTCTTAATCTCGCTCATCAGATCTCTTACAGCGAAGTTTGAAGCGTGGGAGCAGTCATATATCATCTCCTCCAGTTCATCAAGATAGTTCCTCGCCTGTATATCTGTCGACAATTCTCTGCGTGCCCAGTCCTCACGGTATGGCTGGCTCTCGAGCAGTACAGCCTTCTCTCTGACAAATGTCCTCTGATCGTCCGTATCGGTAGCAGTTGCCGTCATAACACAGAAGTATCTGTGCGGATATTCCAGATAACCGCCGTCACAGAAGATCACGTATTTGCTGGCGCCTTCGCCTATATCCTTCTGCGCCGCAAGAGCTGCAGCTGCGTCATCATAATACACAATGTCAGTATTCCGATACACCGGATAACCGGCTTTGTCCTGGACATATCTTGCAATGTTGGCAAGATAACCGCTCTTATCTTGAAGGCTTTCAAGCACCTCCCGGTTTTCTGGCAGCTTTGGCAGAAGAACACGGTCTATGTCCTCATACCGCTTTCGCATGCTTCTGGTCGATCCATTGAAACCAATCAGGAGATATAATGTCACTCCCAGGACAGGAAACGTCATAATCAGAATGATCCACGGTGTTTTCATGGCAGATGTGGTATTACGCGCATAGATTGCAAGAACCAGAAGCGCAGCCAAAATACGAGTTCCAATCGCGATCCATTCCGCATAAGAATTCAGTCTTAAGGCGATTATAATGATGACTGCCGCTTCCAGAATGACAGATACCGCCGTTAAAACCAGGCGCCCTACACCGTTTTTCACACTGCTTTTCTTTTCTATCGTTTGTACTGTACTGCTCACTTTAATCCTCCCGGCTTTATACTTTGCGGCTGGAGGAAAGTCCATCCGCCGTTAAAATTATCTATCTTGAATCATATCGCATATTTGTTCAAAAGCATCGTCAGCTTCAGGGATAGGATACAGAGGATAAACGTGATTCAGCCCTTCTCCGATTACCAGTTCCGTGTTGATGTTAAGCTCCTGCAGCATCCCATAAAAGTCCGTTACGTCGGGGTAGAAGATCTCCCGCGTTCCTACGAACAGATAAACATTTTGCAGACAGGAAATATCACCGAAGATTGGGCTGACCCTATAATCCTGCAGATCCAAATCACCGGCCCAGCATTTGCCCATCTCAATAAGACCATAGGCCGACAGCATGGGATCCACGGCTTCATAGTCCGAAGCCGCCGGATTGGACATGGAAATATCCATCCACGGCGAGAACAAAATCAGCTTGTCGGGCTGCACAAGCCCCAACTTATCAAGGTATTCGCAGAAAGCAATGGACAACCCGCCGCCTGCGGAATCTCCCATGATGATCACAGGCACAGCTGCCGCTTGCAGTCTGCTTTCATAAATATCGGTCAAAATTGCAAATGTCTCCTCCCACGTATGTGCCGGTGCCAAAGGATAGATGGGGAAGATCACTTCCGCATTCAGCTTCTGCGCAAAATGATCGCACAGCTTGAAATAGTTTGCGTTCGCGTCGTTAATGTAAGCGCCGCCGTGAAGATAAAGAATGATATAGTCCGGGGTTTCGGATGGCTTGAGCGTATAGACCCTGCTTCCGTTGATGTCCTCTTCCGCCACTGCGGATTTCAGTTTTGTGTCCAGAACATAGCTTTCAGCGCCTGCGCGTTTCTCAATATAAGCGGTGCATTCGTCCGCGTCCTCAAATTTTGCCTTCGTCCCGGATATCCTCAGATAAAGCTCGGCAAGCGTCGCCATATTAGAGCGGTGATACACCGTGTGGGATACGATGCTGAGCGCAGCAAACAATGCGATCAGAACCGCAAGGGTGATTACGATCACCTTTAGGATTTTCTTTGACTTTTTACCTTTTGACTGTTCCATCGTCGTTACTCCATTTTTCGGTTACCCTGCAAGCCATGAAAACAGGTACTTCGCATCACTCGGCGCATCAATGCCGGTGTTTGACAGTTTGGTAAACGTTCCGGCCAAAGCCCGCTCTCCTGCTGCTAAATGAAAATGGCACGCGCCGATCCCTACGTCCAGCCTTTGCAGGTCGTAGGGGTATTTGCTTTTTGGGTTTTCCTCACGATAAAAGTGAAAGACTCCATCTTTGTGTACGATCCTCCACGGTTGACGATTGGCCGCAGAGGGGGCAAGGCGCATCATCTCCAACGGAAAGGCGTATTCTCCCGCAGCTTCTGTTGTAAGAGGAGAACCAAATTCATTCTCGAAGAACAGCTCCGACCACTCCTTGCGCTGATCGGATTTGCCCACCTTTCGAAATACGCTGCTGATCAGCGTCTGTTTTTGCAGCGGGTAGCCGATGGGACAGACGATCGGAAAGATGTCGTCTGTTTCCAGACGCAGTGCATCGGAAAACTGCTCCCGATTGAAGGTTCCCGCCAGCCAGCAGGTGCCAAGTCCCATAGCTGTCGCATAGAGTACCAGCTTTTCAAACCGATATCCCACCGCTTCCATGGCGCTTTCCGTGTCCTTCACTGTCACGCAGAGGAAATCCTTTGCGCCGCGAATCACGCCGTATGTGCCAAGCTTTTCGGTGTCAGTTCCCGGCGCAGCCTCCAGCAGGCGGATACTTATATCAGCGGGAAACGGCTCATCCTCTGCCAAAATTTCCAAAATGCAGGCGTCTACCTTGTCTTTATCCGTTTTCTCAAGAGGGCGGTTTTCGTAGGTGCGGACGCTCTTTCTCAGCCGCACTGTTTTTTCAAGGTCGAAGTTCATTGTCTGCAGCTCCTTTCCGGCTTGCTTCCAAAGCGTTGTAAATCAGTTTTTCGCAGATCTCGCCCATCTCCTCGGGGCTTTCCTTCATTCCACCATTGAACCAAACCGTCAGCACGCGCAGGAACGCTCCCTCCTTTGCCGAATTCATGTAACGTTCCATGGGTGTGGACGGAGGGTACACCGATTCCAAAACAAACAGCTCCCCGAATTGGAGGTGGGCATTCAGATAGATTTGAAAGTATTCGCTGTTTTCCCTGATGGTTTTGAAAAATGTTATATACCAGTCCTTCCGATTTTTGCGGTATAGTTCTCCACTAACCGATGCTTTCAGTTCACCAAACAGGCTCTGGCAGATGTCCTCCACCAGTGCCTCCCTCGTCTCATAATTCCGATAAAAGGCCGTGCGCGATACTCCGGCATGTTTTGTGATCTCGGTGATGGAGATCTTTCCGAACTCCTTTTTGTCCATGAGCTTGATCATGGCGATGCGCAGGCATTCTCTTGTGATTTTATTAGATTCTTCATTTGAAAGGCGCAGGATCTCCCGCTTTTCCAGTTCAGTTTGCA
>CALGGH010000098.1 GCA_937916415.1 uncultured Lachnospiraceae bacterium | reverse complement strand
GTATCGCCTGCGCCTGCACGTCGTCAAGGCCGAAGCGCTCCATAAGGCGCTCCTTGGCGTTGTCATAGGATGAGCGGATTATCTGAATGACCTCGTGTTCTCGAGGGGGCTTTTCATCGATGCACTGCATGCATCAGACGGATATTCCGGGCTTGCCGCCGTGCTGGAGTCGATCGACGTCTATGCGCACGAAGCCCAGGAAGCCTTCATCCACGGTGATGAAAAATATCTGCGTAACCGCCCCTTCGCGGCATCCGAATGTCCGTCCGGCAAATCCACGGCGTCCGGCGAGGATGCTCCGTCGCGCATGGCGGGATCAAAGTTTGGTTCGGGTGATGCCACGTCCTTCGGAGAAGTATTCCCGTTGCCGGCTTCAGCCATCAATTATCTGATGAACACCTCACTGGTCGCAGAATACCTCAAATACGGTAGTCCCTACATATACGAGGTATTCAAGATATACCGCGACCATCCCGCGGGCAGGTACACCGGGCTGAAGCTGGGGCGGCTATATGAGGCTTACATGCAAAAATACCCGGACTATGCCGGGTACTATGCTGCGTATTACGAATATTATCTGTACAAGTTTTATCTGAGCTGTTATGAGGACTACAGCTTCACAAAGCACGTCCGCATGGGACTGATCCATCTGGGACTCATATTCTTCCTGCACGTCATATATGACGAAAAATGCGGCGAACTGCCCCTGTCCGAATTCACGCACGTGATGTCAGCCTACAACAGGCGCGCATATTTTAATTACGAAAACCTCGACGTGATGTACGAAGTCTTCATCGCGGACTTCTTTTAATCACCCTTCTTTTTCATCAAAAAGAACGCGTTCATCGACACGGCCGCAATGATTATCACCACGCAAACCATCTGAGAGGCCGCCACGTGAGTGTTCCACAGATACAGCACGTCAGTGCGGATGGACTCTATCCAGAATCTGCCTATCCCGTATCCGATCATGTAGAAGCTGAGCACCTGTCCGCTGAACTTCTTATGTTTCGTCCAGAGGATCAGGATGCACATGAGGCCCAGGTTCCACAGGCTCTCATACAAAAAAGTCGGATGAACCTGGACGTAGTTGACGCCCTCGCTCATGTGCGAGGCAATGGATTCGGAGATGTCGGAGGCCCTGATCATTTCCACCGGCAGCCTCATGGCCAGCAGGTTGTCAGTGTATTCGCCAAAAACCTCGCGGTTGGTAAAATTGCCCCATCTGCCTATGGCCTGTCCGAGCGCGATGCCGGGAACGACGGTGTCACACATGTCGAGCGACTTTATTTTAGTCCGGAAGCAATATATGAAAAGAACGGCAAAGCCCACGATCAGGCCGCCGTATATGGCCAGTCCGCCGTTTCTGACGTTAAACACCTCCAGCGGATGGTCCTTATACTCATCCCAGCGGAATATCACGTAATACACGCGTGCTCCGACCACTCCGAGGATTATTGACCAGAAAATAAAATCCCAGACATTATCCGACTTAAGCCCGTTATGAACCGTCATTTTGGATGCCAGCGATATTCCCGCCAGCATGCCAATGGCTATGATAACGCCGTAAAGCGCTATGGTAAACCCAAATACGTCAAAGGATTTGGGCACGTTCTTCAGGTAAATGCCCAGATTAGGAAAGGCGATGTCCATCAGTCCCATTATGTCAGGCATGCCGTTTCCTCCCCGTCACACGTTAAAGCGGAAAAGGATCACGTCGCCGTCCCTGACCACGTAGTCCTTGCCCTCCATGCCGACCTTGGCGTTCTCACGGGCTACCGCTAATGATCCGCATTCAAGCAGGTCCTTGTAATTAACCACTTCGGCCTTGATGAAGCCACGCTCGAAGTCAGTATGGATCTTGCCTGCTGCCTGCGGAGCCTTGGTGCCCTTCTTGATGGTCCAGGCACGGCATTCGTCCTCACCGGCCGTCAGGAAGCTCATGAGGCCGAGCAGGTCGTAGCTGGCCGCGATCAGCTTGTCCAGACCGGATTCGCTGAGTCCCAGTTCCTCCAGGAACATGGCTCTCTCATCATCATCGAGTTCGCTGATCTCCTGCTCTATCTGAGCACAGATCACGAATACGCCGCTGCCCTCCTCCGCGGCATATTTGCGGACGGCCGCAACGTGAGGATTGGACGCGCCGTCGTCAGCAAGGTCATCCTCTGCCACGTTGGCCGCACAGATGACGGGCTTGGCCGTCAGCAGGTTGTACTCCTTAAACGCTGCGATCAGGTCGTCATCTTCGGGAACCTCAAAGGTCGCCGCACGGTTTCCTCCCTCCAGATGCTCCTTAAGTGCCGTCAGCATGTCATATTCCTTGCCCGCCGCCTTGTCCATCTTGGCGGTGCGGGCGACCTTGGCGATGCGTCTCTCGAGTACCTCGAGGTCGGCAAAGATTAGCTCCAGGTTGATGGTCTCTATGTCCCTGAGCGGATCTATGGATCCGTCCACGTGCACGACGTTGGAATCCTCAAAGCACCTGACCACGTGCACTATCGCGTCAACCTCTCGGATGTTGGCCAGGAACTGGTTGCCCAGGCCTTCACCCTGGGACGCTCCCTTCACGAGACCCGCTATGTCCACGAATTCTATCGTGGCATGCGTCACCTTCTTGGTATGATAAAGCTCGCCCAGCTTCTCTATCCTTTCATCCGGCACCAGCACAACTCCGATGTTGGGATCTATGGTACAGAACGGATAATTGGCGGATTCGGCTCCCGCCTTGGTCAGAGAATTAAACAGAGTGGACTTGCCCACGTTGGGGAGACCGACGATTCCTAGTTTCATAATATGTTAATCTCCTTCATTTTTCCTTTATTTTACGGGCTTTCCGCGATTCATGGTTTTGACCGAGTACCACGTCGAGTACCACGGAGATGAATTTCGCATCAAGTTTTATACCACTTTTAAAGCGTCAGCCACTAAGTCAATTTCTCTATGTTTTTCATCCTCTGTAATATGAACATACAGATTCATGGTAATACCGATATTAGAATGACCTAAAATCTTCTGCAGAGTCTTAGGTTTCATTCCACCTTCAATGCATCTGGTAGCAAAAGTATGTCTTAAGACATGCATTGAAAATCTCGGAATGCCTACACGGTCACAATATTTGAACAGTCCCGTGTCATAAGTGCTGTTCTTGACCGGAGTTCCCTTTCTGCAAAGGAATACTATGTCTTTCCATTCAATCGGCACGAGCTTTAAGCTCTTATTCTTTGATCTCTGGTTTTCAAGAATACGAATTGCTTCGTCTGTAAGAGGAATTGTACGGTAGCCAGATTTACTCTTAGGTGGACCAACTCTCCACTCACCTACCTTATAGCGATATTCCATCGTCCTTTCGATCTTCATAGTACGATTTTCGAAGTCGATGTCGCTCCACTTAAGTCCTATAAGCTCACCTGTACGAAGTCCGGTCTGTAATACGAAGCGGTACTGATTCTCGTAGCTGTAACCCACCACAGCTTCCAAGAACTTCTTCTGAACGTCAATCGTAAGGGCTTCTTTCTTATCTGAAGGTTTTCCCATATCGCTCTTTAATGACTTCTTGCAAGGATTATTGATGAGAACATCATTTTCCTTTGCAAATTCAAGCATGTTATAAAGAG
>CALGGH010000097.1 GCA_937916415.1 uncultured Lachnospiraceae bacterium | reverse complement strand
CCTCCTTCAGGTGGTTATGCCTCTCAAAGCCGATCATGCCCCCGACGACGGCGGCACATATTATTCTCAGTAACCATTCAGCATTGATCATCTCCATTATTAATCATATTCCTCCAGGAATGAATGCGCCCCGGCTTCCATTGTTTTGTATCCGGGAAAGGTATCGATCCACACGGCGTGCAGGCTGTTAAAAATATTCTTTTCCACGTAGGGATTCGTCTTCCTGAGTTCATGGATCAGGGCCTTGATCTCCTGACGCTTGGATCTGCCGATCCCGTCGGGGGATGCGTCACGGTCCTCGGTGAACCTGCATGCGCATCTGATGAATTCCAGATCATTGTAACGTACCCATGCCTTGATGTCGTCCTCATTGATGCAGTAGAGCGGCCGTATGAGTTCCATTCCCTCGAAATTGACCGAATGGAGCTTGGGCATCATGCCCTGCAGCTGTCCGCTGTAAAACATGCTCATCACCGTGGTCTCGATCACGTCGCTGAAGTGATGTCCCAACGCGATCTTGTTGCAGCCTCTTTTTTGGGCCTCGGCATAGAGTGCGCCCCTTCTCATGCGGGCACACAGGTAGCACGGCGATTCATCGCTTTTTTCCGCCACCCCAAATATCCCGGATTCAAAAAAAGATGCCGGAATCTCGAGCTTTCCGGCATTCTCTTCTATTTGGTCCCGGTTGGCGGGACTGTAACCCGGATCCATGACCAGGTATTCCGCCTCAAACGGCACGTCGCTGATGCGAAGGAGCATCTTGAACAGTACCGCCATCAGCATTGAATCCTTGCCGCCAGATATGCATACGGCGATCCGGTCGCCCTCGGATATCAGTTCATACCTCTTGATCGCCGTTATGAACGGACTCCATATCTCCTTGCGATACTTCTTGGTTATGCTGCGCTCAACCAGCTGCGCGTAGGCCAATTCCCTGCCCATGTAGATCAATCCCCTGATTTCATGTGATTGTCATAATACTCGGCAAGAAGCTCGTACGTACGGTCGCTGATGTCATGCTCTATCTTGCAGGCTTCCTTTTCGGCCGTTTCGGATTCGACGCCGATGGCCTGCAGTATCCCCGTCAAAAGGAGATGCTTGCGGTAAGTCTTTTCCGCCACTTCCCTGCCGGCGTCGGTCATCAGCAAAAACCCGTTTTCATCAAAATCGATGTAGCCGTTTTCATGCAGTTTTTTCATGGCCACGCTGACGCTGGGCTTGGTCACGCCCAGTTCGTTGGCCACGTCGACCGAGCGGGCATATCCACGTCTCGAGCTAAGCTTGAGTATCGCCTCCAGATAATCCTCTGCGGATTCATGTAAAACCATAATGATACCTCAGATTTTAACAGAAATTAGTTATTTCTAACATTTTCCCATTCCGCATCAGATTTGTCAACCGTGAATCGAACAGGGAATCGAGCACCGTGAATCGAACAGAGAATCGAGCAGGAGGAAAAGATCTCCCACCCGATTGTCGCGCTGGCCGTCAAACGTGAGCTCGTGCAGGCACGACGTGCACTTGACGCCTTATCGCGCAAAAAAGGTGCGGGGAAAATTTCCCGCACCTTACATGCCACAAATTCCGTCCACGCACCTTGTACGCCTGCGGAACCGTCCCGCATCCCATGCGTTTCAGTTCAGCTTCCAGATGTCGCGGTTGTATTCCTCAATGGTCCTGTCAGAGGAGAAGAAGCCTGCCTTGGCGATGTTGGTCAGCATCATCCTGCCCCACCTGGCGCGGTCTTCATAGTCGGCCAGCATGCGGTCCTTCACTGCTATGTATTCCTCCAGGTCAAGAAGCGTCATGAACCAGTCCTTATTTAACAGCTCGTCGTGGAGCCTCTTTAGGTTAACGCGCTTGCCCACGGCAAGTACCGGCTTGCTCATGATGAAGTCCACGGCTTCCCTGATGACGGGACTGTTTTTGTAATAATCCTTAGACACGTAGTCGGCCTTGGCATAATGCTTGATGACCGTGTCCGCATCCTTGCCGAATATATAGATGTTGTCGTCACCGACAAGCTCGTGTATCTCTACGTTTGCGCCGTCGGACGTGCCCAACGTCACGGCTCCGTTCAGCATGTACTTCATGTTGCCGGTGCCTGATGCCTCCTTGCTGGCCAGGGATATCTGTTCGGATATGTCGGCCGCGGGAATCATCTTTTCGGCATAAGCGACGTTGTAGTTCTCAACCATCACGACCTTCATGTAGGGGCTTACGTCAGGATCGTTGTTCACGATCTCCTGCAGAACCAGCAGCAGGTGAATTATGTCCTGCGCGATCACGTAAGCGGGCGCAGCCTTGGCGCCGAACATGAAAGTTACCGGACGGACAGGTTTCTTGCCACCCTTGATCTCCAGGTATTTATGTATGATATAGAGCGCATTCATCTGCTGGCGCTTGTATTCATGCATCCTCTTGGACTGCAGGTCAAAGATCGAGTCGGGATCCAGTTCAACGCCCTCATGCTCCTTGACGTACTCCGCCAGCGCGACCTTTCCGGCATGCTTGACGTCCATGAGTTCCTTCATGAACTCCTCATCATCGGCCAGGTCAAGCAGCTTCTCGAGCTGGTTAGCGTCCTTTTTGAAACCGTCGCCAATCCTGGCCTTGATCAGGTCAGCCAGCTCATGATTGCACGAGAGCAGCCACCTGCGGAACGTGATGCCGTTGGTCTTGTTGTTGAACTTGTCGGGATAGAGCTTATAAAAGGCGTTGAGCTCCGTATTCTTGAGTATCTCGGTATGAATGGCGGCCACGCCGTTTACCGAGAAGCCGTAATGTATGTCGATGTGCGCCATGTGCACGCGCTTATCCTTGTCGATGATCTGCACGTTTTTGTTCTTATATTTGGCGCGCACCCTCTTATCCAGCTCCTTGATATACGGAACGAGCTGCGGAACCACCTTTTCCAGATAAGCCAGGGGCCACTTCTCGAGTGCCTCCGCGAGGATCGTGTGGTTGGTGTAGGCGCAGGTCCTGCTCACTACGTCGATGGCCTCATCCATGGTAAATGCCTTTTCCTCCACCAGTATCCTGATGAGTTCGGGGATGACCATCGTAGGATGAGTATCATTGATCTGTATGACCGCATGGTCATTTAAGTGACGCAGGTCATATTTGCGCTCCTTCATCTCCTTGAGGATCAGCTGCGCGGCGTTGCTGACCATGAAATACTGCTGATAGATGCGCAGCAGGTTGCCCGCCTCGTCAGAATCATCGGGATAAAGGAAAAGCGTCAGGTTCTTCTCAATGTTCTCCTTGTCAAAACTAATGCCTTTTTTGACCAGGCCCTCATCAACGCTCTCTATGTCAAAAAGGTGCAGCTTGTTGGTGCCGCTCCTGTATCCGATCACGTCGACGTCATAGAGACGCGACTTGACGCTCACGTCACCGAACCGTACCGTAAACGTCGTATCGGTCTTGTTGAGCCAGTTCTTGCCGGGTTCGATCCAGGAGTCCTTTTCGGCAGTCTGCAGCCGGTTTTTGAACACCTGCTTAAAAAGCCCGAAATGATAGCAGAGTCCTATGCCGTCGCCGGGCAGTCCCAGCGTCGCGATCGAATCAAGGAAGCATGCCGCCAGACGGCCGAGTCCGCCGTTGCCCAGCGAGGGCTCCGGCTCCTCATCCTCTATCCCGGCCAGCGACTTGCCATTAGCCTTGAGTATTGAGTTTATCTTGTCATATATGCCCAGGTTGATCAGGTTGTTGCTGAGCAGCTTGCCGATCAGGAACTCGGCGGATATGTAATAAACCTTCTTTTCGCCCTCGATGTCCTCGGTAACCTCGGCCAGTTCCCTGGTCAGGTTAAGGAGAGCATGATAAAGCTCCTTATTGTCAGCCTCGGCCAGCGTCTTGCCGCATTCTTTTTGTATGCTCTTGTTTAGTTCCGTCTCAAGGTTCATGAGCAGAACGTCCTTCTGCATGTTATCTCCGATTGCCATTTTACTCCTTTTCCAGCGCCAGTGTCCTGGTAGTCAGGTCGCATACCTCGGCAGGTCCGTAATACTGGATCGCGCCGGGATAGGTAAATGCGGTCTCAACTGCCCATTTCTCCCTGTTGGCCTCAAAGTACTTAAACGGCTTGCCGTCAAGCTCAACCAGTGCCTTGCGGATGACGGGCTTGTCCTCGCCGTTCCTTCTCTCGACGTTCATCATCTTGGTGATGGGCATGCCGCCTGCAACCCACTCCTCGGCGGGCTTGGACAGGTTGGAAACCTTCGAAAGATATCCGGTATAGCCGTACTGGATCAGCATGAATGCATTGTATCCCAGTGAATAGCAATAATCCGCGTCAAAGTTTGAAGGGAATGCGCACCTGCCCTCATATCCGAAGAAATGATGCTGCGTGGAGAACTTGCCCTTGTAGGTGCCTGCTGCCTTTCTGGCGGCCAGCTTTTCCTTAACCATCTCTGCAAAAAGCTTCTCGGATTCAATCAGTGAAACCTGTACGTTGCCGTGAGGATCCCTCTCGAGGAACAGCTGCTGCTGAACGAACTGGGGCAGGATGTCAAATACCTTGAACGCGTCAGCCGAAAGGCCGTTCCTGATGAACTCATGCTTGGCGCTCCAGTCGGGCAGGGCATTGAACTCATCGGTCTTGCTGCCTGCCAGCAGCTCGTTGATCTCGGCGATCAGCATGGAGAACTCGGGAACGAATTCCACGATGCCCTCGGGAATGATGGCCACGCCGAAGTTGTCTCCGTTGGCGGCTCTCTTTTCTACCGAATCAGCTATGTAGTCAGCGATGGCAGAGAGCGACATCTTCCTGGCGGCAACCTCCTCGCCGATGAGGCATATGTTGGGCTGCGTCTCGAGTGCGCACTCAAGGGCCACGTGAGAAGCACTGCGTCCCATGACCTTGATGAAGTGCCAGTATTTCTTGGCTGAGTTGGCATCCCTCTCGATGTTGCCTATCAGTTCGGAATAAGTCTTGGTGGCGGTATCGAAACCGAATGAAGCCTCGATGTCCTCGTTCTTTAAGTCACCGTCGATGGTCTTGGGGCATCCGATGACCTGCACGCCGGTGTTGTTGGCTGCCATGTACTCGGCCAGCACGGCTGCGTTGGTGTTGGAGTCGTCACCGCCGATGATGACGATGGCGGTCAGGCCGTGCTTCCTGGCAACCTCGGTCACGATCTTGAACTGCTCCTCGGTCTCCAGCTTGGTACGTCCGGATCCGATGATGTCGAATCCACCGGTATTGCGGTAAGCGTCTATGAAGGCATCATCGAACTCCACGTAATCATCATCGATGAGGCCGCTGGGGCCGCCCTTGAAGCCAAGCAGCACGTTGTTGCTGTCAGTGGCCTTGATGGCGTCATACAGGCCGCAGATCACGTTATGTCCGCCGGGTGCCTGTCCGCCTGACAGAATGACTCCGACTACCTGCTTCCTGGCCTCCGAAGTGTTGGTGCCCTTTTTAAAGGTGATCTCGTTCTTGCCGTAGGTGTTGGGGAAAAGCGCCTTGATCTTGTCCTGATCAGCCACGCTTATCGTAGCTGCTCCGTCCTGCACGCTGATCTCCGCGATGCCTCCCCTGAGCATTCCGGGAAGCTTGGGCTTATAGGCGTATCTGGCCTGCTGAAGAGGTGATAGGTTCATTGTGAGTGTCCTCCTTAAATATATTAATTTTGTGATGCGATTAATGCTGCGCCGGCCCGGATCCCGGCCCTGCCTCACCCTGACCGGGCGCATTTCAACTCTATAATAATAACAGACCAAAGAACCATGGTCAAACCCTTGTTTCTCCTTTTGCAATCTGCTAAAATCAAGGCATGGACAAGAAAACAGTACTCATAATCGACGACGTCAAGTTCAACGTCAGGGCAGCTCAGGATATGATCGGCGATACCTACAAGATCATCGGTGCCCTCTCGGCTGAAGCCGGACTCAAGGTCCTCTCCCATACCATTCCGGACCTGATCCTGCTCGACATCATGATGCCGGAGGTGGACGGTCATCAGGTACTCGAGACCTTAAAGGGGACGCCGGCCTACAAGGACATACCGGTCATATTCCTGACTGCTGATAATAATTTCGAAACGGAAGTACAGGGCTTCAACGAAGGCGTCGTTGATTACGTCACCAAGCCCTTCGTGGCAGACGTCCTGAAGAAAAGGATCCAGACTCAGATAACCCTTGCCGAGTACAGGAAATCCCTCGAAAGGGAAAATGCCATCATGTCCAGGATAATAGATCTGATCTCCGGTGCCGAGGTGTCCGGCCTGACGCCCGAGGTCACGCAGGAGCTTCTTGACCTCTCCGCTCAGTTAAAGACTGAGATCTCTAATAAAGGATCTGTCAATAATTAATCTGATCATCTTGCTTGTCTGCTTTCCCGACAGCTGCATCAGAGAGCCACACCGTAGTTACGATTCAGTTCTCCGATTCGTTTTATTTCTCTACGCTGGCGCCTGCCACGGCGATCTCAAGAGCCTTCTGCTGAATGGCCTGCTGTAATACGAAGGGTTCGCCGGAAGTCTCCACCTGAGTGTCATAGTAGGTCTCGTCATTGCCTTCGCCGGTCAGGTATGCCTTATAGTAAGCGGCATCCGCTACGGCATTCTCTTTCTCCACGATGGCCTGATAGATCATGTTTTCCTTGGCAGTGTCCTTGGACTGATCGGTCAGGTCCTTGAAGTATTCATCCATGGTCATGCCTACGTAATCCTCAAATGACTCATATACGGAATATCCATAATATGACTGGTACATCTGGTTCATGTACTCGTATGACTGCTCGTCATCATATCTCTTGATGCCCTTAAGCGTCTTAACGTACTTGCCGGGATAGGACTTGACCGTGGTGTTGTCGATCAGGTAATCCTTGACGTAATCCTTGACGTTGTCCTCCTCATGAGTGGACCTGATGTAGTCCCTGTACTCCTGCACGGTTGATACGTCCGCATCCTCTATGTCTGCAGATATCGTCTCGGCCACAAAATCGTCGGTAAGCTCGGGAGCGTCATAGATGCCCAGGATGTTGACCATGAACACCGCGTCCTTGCCTGCCACGTCGGCGTTGGAATAATCATCGGGGAAGGTAACGTTCACCTCGACCTCGTCACCAACCGAAGAACCGATCAGCTGATCCTCGAAATCATCTATGAAGGAGCCGGATCCGATGGTCAGGTCATATGAATCCGAAGAACCGCCTTCAAATTCAGTTCCGTCAACGGTTCCCACGAAGGAAATGTTGACCTTGTCGCCATCCTCAACGGACAGGGATGCGTCCGTGGATATTTCCTCATGATTCTTAAGCTCAGTCTCGATGTCTGAGTCAATGCTTTCGTCGGTATATTCTATCTCCGAATAAGGAATCTTGATGTTCTTGTAATCAGGCAGCTCTACCTTGTCAGCAGCAGTAACGCCCGTTATGTATCCATTTGCATCCAGACCGGCGGAATAATCCTCGATGGGAGCAACCCTGTTGAGCTGCTTGATGACCAGAGCCGTAATGCCCCAGATGACCAGGGCGGCAACAACTGCCCCCAGGCACCACCATAAGGCCGTCGCGGTCCTGGCCTTGCGCCTCGCACTGGCGACTTCCTTGCGGCGCTGTTCACGCTTGCGCTGTGAATTGCTCTTGCCGCCGTCCTTGATCTCTTCCTTGACTTCCTCAGCCTTTTCCTTGATCTCCTCTTTCTTTTCGGAAACCTTCTCCCTGACTTCTTCCTTCTTTTCGGAAGCCTTCTCCCTGATTTCTTCCCTCTTTTCGGAAACCCTCTCCTTTGCCTCATCAGTCTTTTCGGCTACGGTATCCTTAACTTCCTCGACAACCTCATCAGTCTTGTCGGCTGCGGCATCCTTAACTTCCCCGACAACCTCCTCAGCCTTGTCGGCTGCGGCATCCTTAACCTCCTCGACAACCTCCTCAGCCTTGTCGGCTACGGTTTCAGCTACGGTCTCCACTGCATCGGATGCTTTTTCTTCTGCTTCTCCGATCGTCTCTTTGATATCTTCTGCACTCATAACGTTCACTCCTCAATGATACTTTGCTTTCCGCGCATTACACGCAACTCTTATAGTATACACTACTTTGTATCAAAAAAATATGTTTTTTTGGTGAAATCACGCAAAATAAAGGGGCTGTCTTTCGACAGCCCCATGGTGAATCAGTTAACCTTTTTTCTTTTTCCTCATCGCGAACCATGCGCCCATCATTGCTCCGGCTGATGCCATTGCTGCCGCAAATGCCGCTGCGTTTGACTGATCGCCGGTCTGAGGCGAACGTCTGGCTCCGAGTACCGATCCGGCTGCCGCACGTCTTGCACCGAGTACCTGTGAAAGTCCTGCCAGAGGAGTAGGCTCGTCAGGTATGTTGTACGGTTCCTGAGCAGGCGTCCTCGGATTCTCCGGAGTGGACGGATTGTCAGGCGTCGTCGAATTATCGGGTGTCGTCGGAGTACCGGGTGTCGTCGGGGTATCAGGCGTAGTCGGAGTATCAGGTGTCGTCGGGGTATCAGGATTGCCGGGCATCCTGTAGTAGTTCGTTATCGTATAGGACGTGCCGTTTCCATCCACGCTCACGCTGTATCCGAGCAGCTGCGTGATCTCCCTTACGGAGTAGTTTGCGGTAGTGCCGCTGCCATCGGGAAGCATCGTGGTCAGGTCTGACCATGTATGACTCCATCCGTTTGAGCTGTTAAGCGTAACAGTGTCGATGTCCTCTCCGTTTCTGGTAAGCGCTACCTCTATCGAACGAGGCCTCAATCCGGCTGCGTCATTTTGATCATCCCAAACCTTCATCACGCTTACGGAAGTATTGGAAGGACGGAACCTGTTGGTCACGGCATAGCTTGTTCCACTTCCGCTCACGGTTGCCGTATACCTCGAAGGAATCGAAACTTCCTCTACCGAATAGCTTATGGTTTTGCCGGTCTTGTCAAGCACGGGCAGGTTCTTCCAGGTGTAGCTTGCTCCGTTCTGATTGCCAAGCACTACTATCGGAGTAACTCCCGATATGCTTGCCTGCCTGCCGTCTGCCAGCAGCCTGAAGCTGATCTGGTCAGGTCTGGTCTTGTATGCGTTATTCTCATCATCCCAGTTCTTGGTTACGGTCAGTTCGGTGAACTGCATTGGGTTCTTGATGGTATAACCGTTTACGGTAGGCTCGCCATATCCAAGCACGCTGCCGATCTCACCGATCGTGTAGTCAAATCCTGCAGGCAGGTCATGGAACTCGAAATTCCAGGTATCTCCAGCGGTATCCAGCCATCTGAAGTGATCTGCGTCAGCTCCGGTCATGTATGCCTTGCCGTCCTGATAGAGCTGTATCAATGCCGAGAATTCTGCGGAACCGGGGCGATAGCCTGCCACGTTGGAACCGTCATCCCAGGACTTGAAGCCTGCTACTGACGTATCACCGGTATTGATGATTACTGCATCGTTGCCGTCTATGTTGGTTGCAGACGTGTATCCGTCAGGAACGTTGATCTCTTCAAGGGCATATGCAACCTCTACAGTCTGGTTACCGATCCTGGCATATCTCGGAAGTCCTTCAACGGTCGCCTTCCATCCATCGGCTGCGGTAAGGGTTATCTTCTTGTATTCATACCAGCTGTCTGAATCCCTGCCAAATGCCTTCTTGATCCTGTCTGCTATCGAAGCGGCATTCGTATTGAGCTGTACGCTGGTCAGTATCTTGACGTCAATGCTGGCAGGCCTGGATGATTCCTTGTCTCCCAGCCACTGTTTCTCTATGCTGAGCTTCACGGGCGTGGCGGTATTGGTGATGATGATCGCACCATTATCTGTCCTGTATGCAGGTGCGGCATAGCCTTTGTCCGTAAATGAGCTGGTCTCTTCTACCGTGTACTTAATGGCCGTGCCGTCTGCCTTATATGCAGGCAGGTTCGTGAAGGTGTATGACCATCCATTTGCTTCCTCAATCCTGGCGGTAGTGTACTGCCTGCCATCAGCCAACAGCCTTACGTCGACGCTGTTTACTCCGCCATGGAAGCCCTCATCAGCATCCCAGCTCTTAGATACGGTCAGCTCGGTCAGCGGCACGTTGTAGAGATCTGCCGTCAGGCCATTTTTGTCCGCAGCCTTAACGGCCTCGTAGATTCTGTTGCCATCGGCATCCGTCTGCACGTACTTAGCCTCGTCAGGAACGTTCTCGGATACGTAATAGGTGATCTCCTGTCCTCGCTGCCAGAACTTAGGCAGAAGCTTATCTTCCTTGGTGATCTCAAGCTTCCAGCCTGCCGCTGCGCTTACCGACTTGGCGACAGGTCCAACCACGACCGTGCCGTCCTTAAGCCTGCCCTCGATATTGACGTTCACTACCTGTGCGGTGGCCTTGTCATTGCCTCCGAGCCAGGTCTTGTTGATCTCAAGCCCTACGTATTCAGGCTCATGCGTGTTGGTTATGGTCAGAAGCGCCGTGCCGAGTCCGCCGTAAGTAACTGCATATGTGTCTGATTTGCCATTCCTGTCAACCGTCTGGTCAGCCTTGCCATCCTCACCGGGTGCGGATACTTCCTTTACGCTGTAGCTGATGAGGTTGCCGGCATCATACTTGTCAAGCTTTTCAAATACGTACGTCCAGTCGTTATTTTCATTGAGCTCTACGAGTGCCTTGTCGCTCTTAACGTCATTCGCATAGAGCTGTACCCATACGCTGCCGGGTCTGATGCCGTCCTGATCATTGTCATCCCGCCAGTTCTTCTTGACGGTTATGTCAGTCTTTTCGGTCTCATGAGTGTTGATCAGGTCATATCCGCTGACTGTCTTCTCGTATCCCTCAACGGGGGCCTCATCAATGGTGTATTCAACCTCAGTGCCATTCTGATACTTAGGCAGTCCGGTAAAGCTCCAGGATGCGGATCCGTCATCCGCCACGTCAACTTCCCTGGTCAGACTGGTCTTGCCATCTGCCTTGAGGTAAACGGTGATCTTCTTCGGCCTGGCTCCGTCCTGATTTCCGCCGTCATTCCAGGTCTTGCTGCCGTCTACTTTCACGGTCTCGGGAGTATGCGTGTTGGTCACGTCATATCCGTTAACGGTCGTCGTATATTCGGAAACGGCATCCTCAGTAATCGTATACTCGATCTCCTCACCATTGGCAAACCTGGGCAAGGTCTCGATCTCATTGCCGTTTGCGTCCGTTGACTTGCCAAAGGTCCACTTCCAGCCATCCTGTTCCGTAACGGTCCTGGTATCTATTTCCTTGCCGTCCTGCAGCAGCCTGATCGTTATCGACGCAGGTCTCTTGCCATCCTGGTCAGATACGTCTGCCCAGGTCTTCTTGCCGCTTACGGAAGTGTTTGCAGACTCATGCTTGTTCGTAATCGTAACATACGGCAAACCTTCTTCTGAACCATTCTCATATGAATAAGTAACGTCATATTCCGGGATCAGTTCATCTTCCACTACAGTATAGATGATCGGCTGTCCGGCCTCATATTCATCAAGATCGGTAAAGGATGCAGTCCATCCATTGTCTTCGTTAAGGATAACTTTATTGTCCGTTCTTTCGCCATCTGCCAGCAAGGTTACCGTTATTTGATTGCTTCTCTTGCCATCCTGATTGTTGGCATCGTCCCAAACCTTATGAACGGTCAAACCCGTCTTTCCCGGAGTATAGCTGTTCTTTACGGTGGCTACCTCATTAGCGTAATCATAGTGACCTGCTCCATCCGGCTTGATGTCCTTATAAGTAGTCGTGTAGTCAGTTACCTTTTGCTCACGAACGGTATAACCGATCTCCACGCCGTTTGCATACTTAGGAAGACCCGTAAAGGTGTATTCCCAGTTAGGAGTTCCGTTTAAGGTAACCGCGTCACCATAAGCCACGCCGTTGGCCTGGAGCTGAAGCTCGATGGAGTCAGGTCTCTTGCCATCTTGATTCTCAGCGTCATCCCAGTCCTTCCTGACAGTCACGTCCACGGTTTCGGGAGCATGCGTGTTCGTAAACTTCAGATCGCTGATAACCTTGGTCGTCGGGTCATACTCGTTGAGGTCCACGGTAATGTCCGCTGATGCCTCATATTCGTCTATCTTCGTGGTTTCCTTCACTACGTATACGATCGCCTCTCCATTTTCGTACCTGTCAAGGTTCGTGAAGCTCCACGTCGCATTGTCTTCTACGGATGCAGTCGTAGAGGCGATCTTCTCGTCCCCCTTGTAGAGCTCGATCGTGACGGGTGCTCTCTTGCCATCCTGGTCGGAAGCATCGTTCCATTCCTTGATGCCCTCGATGGAAACCTTTTCAACGTCGTGATGGTTCTTAAACTCTATGCCAGTTACGTCGGTGACCTGACCGGTCTTAACAGCGCTAGCCGCCTCGATTGCCTGCTGTGCGCTGACTACGGGGGTATAACCTGTTATGCTTCCATCCTCTGAGATGACATAGTTGATCCTGACGCCGTTCTTATATACAGGGAGGTCATTAAAATTCCATGCCCACTTCTTATCCGCATTGGTCACAAACGTGCCAACCACTCCGTCGGTATCCCCATTCTTGAGAGTGATCGTCAGATTCTCAGGTCTTAAGTTGTCCTGGTTATTATTGTCATCCCAGTACTTGGTACCGCTAATGTTCATGGTCTCAGGAACGTAGCTGTTGGTGATGGTCACGGTCTTGTATCCGGTCTCCTCATCAATAATGCTTTCCGTTCTTACCAGATACTCAGCGGTTCTGGCTGCATTTCCTTCCCCGGTCGTGAATTTAACTGCCGTAGCCTTGTCGGTGCTGCCATCGACTTCCTTCTCGAAGGAGTCGACTTCAACCACCGAATACCCTATCTCCTCTCCGGCCTTGTATACGGCAAGGTTATCGAAGGTATGCGTCCATCCGTTTTCTGCGTCAAGCTTAACGGTCTGTCCGCCTTCTCCGTCGGTTACTAGCTGAACCTCGACAAACTGAGGCCTTACGCCATCCTGGTTCTGGTCATCGTTCCATTCCTTCTTGACGGTTACCCGGGTAAGTTCAGGCTCATGCTTGTTGGTGAAGGTAATGGTCCTAATGCCCTGAACTACGGCATCACCGGTCGAAACAAGTTCATAACCCGTAGGCATGCCGGTTTCGGTAACGGTATACTCTACCTCAACTCCTCCGTAATACTTAGGCAGGCTGTCGAAAGTATATGTCCAGGAATCCTCAGCCTCCAGGATCTTTGTTTCGTCTTTGACTTGCTTATAAGTTTCATTTATGCTTGCCCTGCCCTGAAGCCTGATCTCAACGGGGCCTCTCTTGCCGTCCTGATTATTGGCATCGTCCCAGTCCTTGATGACCTTGATGGATATCTCCTCAGGCACGTACGTGTTTGTTATGGTAAAGTAATATGCATTCTGTTCATCCTTGACAACAGACGGCGTGTATACGGACGGCGCTCCGACTTCCTTGACGCCATATTCTACCAGTCTGCCGTTCTTGTACTGAGGAAGATCCTCGAACTCAAACGTCCATGCGTCAGCCTTGGTTTCTACCCTCCTGCCGGTTTCATCGCCATTTTCAAGGAGCTCTACCATGATGCTGCCAGGCCTGAATCCTGCCTTATCATCAGCATCATTCCAAACCTTCACTCCACTGACCTTAACAAGTCCGGGATTGTAGGTGTTGGTTATCGGGAGAGTGATCAGCTCGCCTGCCTCGGTAGTGGTGACGACGGGATCACCATATGCTGCCGTATACAGAACCTTGTTGTCAGTTTCTGATACAGTTATCGGAGTCTCCGACACGCTATAAGTGATCTTGGCTCCATTCTCATATTTATCAAGGTCATCAAACGTGGTTGACCAGTCAGGCGCAGTGATCGTAACCGGAGCTCCACAGGCTTCTCCGTTAGCCAGGAGCTGAACCTTGATGCCGGCCTCCGGCCTTGCGCCCTCGTTCCCTGCATCATCCCAGGTCTTCTCAACCTTTACGGAAGTCTTCTCAGGCTCATGGGTATTGACAAACGCTATGTCATTCCTGCTGACTCCGGTTACGGTCTCGGAGACGGGAGCAACCGAATATCCATCCACGCTCCTCTCCTTGACGGTATAGGTTATAAGGTTACCGGCATGGTATTTATCAAGATCCGTAAAGGCCCACGTCCACTTGCCTGACGCATCCTTATTACTTGCTGATGCCTCCGTTGACTGAACCAGTCCATCGGGATTATCCGCCGTCTTCGCATGCTCCGCAAAGAGGTCTATGATCACCGAATCAGGTCTCTTGCCATCCCGGTTATCGGCATCTGCCCATTCCTTGGTACCGGAGATGGATATTTTCTCAGGCTCATGAGTGTTGGTCATGTTATAGCCGTCCATAGTCAGCGTATATCCGGAATTTCCTTCAGTAACTTTGGCGTTTTCACCTTCCTCGGATATTACGTAGGTTATTTCAGTGCGGTCATGGTATTTAGGCAGATTAGTAAAGCTGTATGACCAGTCATCGGATGCGTTGATGGTACTCTCATACCTCTGTGTATAGTTCTCTCCGGCTGTTCCCGTAAGGATTACCTTCAGCTTATCAGGCCTGAATCCATCCTGATCACCCGCATCAACCCATGTCTTGGTACCGTTAATGCTGATCAGTTCAGGTTCATGCGTATTCGTTATGGTGCAGCTGTAAACATTATTATCAATGTCGGGCTGGCCATAGGTAACCTCATATCCGAGTTCTTTAAGGTCCGTTCCCTTTGCCTCTTCCACGGTGTAAACTATGTTTCTGCTCCCGTTGCCGTCCTTTACCTTCTTGGGCAGGTTATAGAAGGCGAAGCTCCATTCATTGCCTTCTCCACTAACAGTCTTACTATCAACCTTCGTTCCGTCAGCCTTGAGAACCACCGTGATGGACGTAGGTCTCTTTCCATCCTGGTCAGAGCCGTCTGCCCATATCTTCTTACCCTCTATGTTCACGACATAGGGAGTGTGCTCATTCGTAAACGTTATGCCGTCAACCCTATCGGTATCCTCGGCCAGGTTTATTATCTCTTCGGCAGGAGTTGCTCTGTAACCCGTAGGAACTTCGAGTTCCCTAACCTTATACTGGATCAGCATGCCGTCGGCGTACTTGGCCACGTTCTCAAACTTCCAGGTCAGGTCGCTGTCAACCTCTGTCGAATCAACCATGGTCTCAGTAGGCGCACCGGCCTCATCAGTTCCAACAACATAGAGTGCGATTTTCACGGTCTTCCTCAATCCGTCCTGATCACCATCGTCATTCCATACCTTGGTACCCTCGATGCTGATGGTTTCCGGCACATGGGTGTTGATGATCGTGAATCCATCCGTGCTGAAACTCTTTTCATATCCGTCGGGAACCGTCTTCTCATCCACGGAGTAGGTGACTTCCTCGTTGTTGTACTTCAGCGGGAGTCTCTCCCAGGTATATGACCACCGGCCATTCTGAGGAAGGGTTATGCTTTCCTCACTTACCACTTCACTCGAGGTCCTCTTCGTCAGGGTAACCTCGATGGAATCAGGCCTTATGCCATCCTGCCCCTTTTCGCCCTCGCCGTCGATCCATGATTTATTGACCGTAACTGAAGTGAATCCGGGCGTGTACTCATTATTGATGACCACGCCTACGGTATTGCCATTTTCATCCTGACTCCCGGCATTGAAGGTTCCAAGGGTATAGTTGGGAACAGTAGGTTCCTTCACGGTATAGATGACCTGCTGTCCGTTCTCATACTTGGGCAGATCGCCTATGATCCAGTTCCATGAATCAGTCTTTGCGTCGTCCTCGCCGGGTGTTATGGGATATGAACCTGCATGTACGGCTTCGGCATCTCCAACCTTCTTCCACAGGTCAAGGGTGATGGAGTCAGGCCTGCTCTTGTGGGCATTGCTGTCATCCGACCAGTTCTTAATTCCACTCACGGATACGTACTGAAGCTCATACTTGTTGGTAATGGTATAGTTATTTCCCTTATTGGCCTCGCCCGACCCTTCATACAGCTGCACTGCTGATTCTTCAGCGCTGTATACGATCTCCCGGCCGCCGTTCTCATACTTCTCCAGGTTATCGAAGGTATGGGACCATTCATTCCCGGTTCCGGTAAGCGTGACGGTCTTGTTGGCGATTGCCGTCTTACCTTCGCCCTCTCCCTTGTAAAGGGTGATCTCTACGGACTGAGGCCTTATGCCAAATGCATTACCGGAATCCTCCCACTTCTTGGTCACGGTAACTTTAGTCTTCTCGGTCTCATGCAGGTTAACGACCTCAAGTCCCTTTTCATCCTTGGTATAACCATCGGGTACGGAGTCTTCCTGTACCGTATAGACGATCTCTACCGGCTTGCCATCCTTGATCTGGCCGCTGTATTTATTCAGGTTCTCAAGGGTATGGGTCCACTCGTGCTCATGCTCTTCGGAATCAACAGCATTTGCGCCGGTCAGCGTAACCGTTATGGCCTTTCCATTAGCATCAAGCGCAGGTACTCCGTCAGCATAGAGCGCAAGCGTTACTTCAGGAGGCCTGATGCCATCCTGGTCGTGCTTATCGTTCCAGGTCTTCTGAACCGTAACGGAGGTCTTTACAGGTACGTGGGTATTGGTTACGTCAAGCCCGTTAATGGTAGTCTCGTACTTATCACTGTTTGCATATGCCGTAGACTCCTGAACGGTGTAAACTACTTCCTTAACTTCTCCGTTCTCACCCCTGGTCTTGCTGAACTTCTCAAGCTCGCCAAATTCCCACTTCCAGCCGTTGGTTGCAATTGCCGTAGCAGTCTTACCGGTGGATATCCCATCAGCATAAAGCGTGGCAGTGATCTCGGTTGGCCTATAGCCGTCCCTGTCGTTATCATCTTCCCAATGCTTGAATCCGGTTACGGTTGTCTTCACGGGAACATGAGTATTGGTCACGGTATATCCTGCAGCAGCAGAACCGGTGATCGCCACCGTATATCCGGCCGGTACCGAAGTTTCAGCAACCGTATATGAATTTAATGTCTTTTCTCCATCTTCTGCAAAGGTGTACTTCTCAAGATCCGTAAAGGAACCCTGCCATGAATTTCCTGCATTAAGGGTCACCGACTTATCCGTCGCTTCGCCATTCTTGAGCAGGTTAATGGTAACCGCATCAGGCTGGATGCCATCACGGTCATCATCATCATCCCAAACCTTCTTTACGCTTATGCTGACTCTCTCAGGAACATGCGTATTGCTAACGGTAAATCCATTAGCCACGTCTCCGGTAACGGAACTGGTATACCCGGCAACCGGAACCTCCTTGACGGTATAAGCGATCTCCTGACCATTCCTAAATTTGTCCAGGCCCTCTCCATCGGTTCCTGCATACTGCCAATGCCATCCCTCAGAAGCCTTGGCAACAGTCTCGCCAACCTTGTTGGTTCCGTCATAAACCTCTACCGTTACTTCCGAAGGCCTGATGCCGTCAGCATTTTCTGTCTCGCCATAATTATCAGACCAGGTCTTGTTACCGCTAACGATGACCTTGTCAGGATTACGGGTATTTGTAATGATTATGGTTTTATCATTTTTAATAATGGATGAAGTATATTCAGGTACGTCAAGCTCCTGAGCGGTATAGGCTATCTCTTCACCGCCTGAATACTTATCGAGACCTGTCCAGGTATGACTCCAATCATTCCCGGCATTCAGGGTTACGGCAACACCATAAGGCCGTCCATTTGCCAGGAGAACTACGTTAATGCTTGCAGGGCGCTTGCCATCCTGGTTGTTGTTGTCCTGCCAATCCTTAACTACGGTGATCTGAATCGGAGCTTTTGTATAAGTGTTGGTTATCTTGATGCTGCCGGGATGAGCCTCATCGCCAACCATGGCAGTCTTTTGATCATTACTATACGTAGTCGTGCAGGTATAGTTCCTATCAATGTCCTGTCCCGATTCGGTCACGGTATATTCACCGCGTAGGATTTTATTAAAGGTATACTTACCGTCAGTAAACTGATCATAAGTGATAGTTGTTCCGGTAGGGAAGCTGGGTCCCGTCACCGTAAAGGTGATCTGCCGTCTCTGACCATCAGTAAGTTCTCCGTCATATCCGCTTATGGTTTTCTCGATGGTGAGGTCTCCATAGTATACATTCACGTAGGTTATGGATGCGTATTTATTGTCCCAAAAGTCTTTGGTCAATACGTCAAGATCAAAACCGGCACCATAATTTTCATTATTCCATGTAGCATTTTGAGTATTTATTAGACTTTCAACGCGAACTTCATCAGCATTTGACTGAGATTTTACCTCCTGAATGATAAATTCATTCGTTATGGCCGATCCATCAGTTCTTCTGCCAGGTTTTAATGCAGGCAGACCGCTTATTTTGATGGTTTCATTACCATACAGGTCAAACCAAAAGACTTCCCTATAGTCATTATTTATTTTTTCCTCGGTAAGTCTATATTCTACCTTATCACGCTTATTACTGGAGAATACGATGTTGGCGCCGTCACGCAGACAGTATCTGGTGCTGTCCTGTCCAAACATCCTGAACTGATACATAACGCTGTCATCAGTATCCACGCCATCAAGTTTCTTGGTCAACTCAATCGTACCGGTACCGTTATCATTGTTGAGATAATGATTCTCCACAACCACATCAACGGGCTGGCATACGGTACCCTCCACGACTGCATCAGCAACGTGAGGTCCGTCAAACCAAACATAATACTTGGTTTTATTTCCTTCCTCAACCTTTTTGCAGTTAAGAAAATATTTAACGTAGTAAGGCTTCTCGGCAGTTTGAATATTGGAATTGCTGCATGTATTCTCCTCGATCTTATACATGAAGGCAAAGTACTTATGATCAAGCGTTTCATTGCTTTCATTATCCTCTACGTAATAGTTAAGCATCCTGCTGTCATTCCATGCTGCCTCTCCGGTAATGCTCACCGTGCCAACGGAAACCGGCTGTCCTGCCTGATCCTTGGTGATGGTAACGGTCTTTACGCCATTTACCATGCCGGGAAGGTCAGGAATATCATTAGCGTCACGCATTATCTCTCCGCCATGAACGTCCCCGGGATCATCGCATATGTACTTGGAAACCATAAATGAGAAGCCTTCTTCAGGCCAGAGATAATCTGCAGCCGCTTCGTTGGTCCTGTCATCGATTAGTTTCTTGGTAATGGTCAGGTCGAGCGTCGCTTCATCATCTTCCACTACGGGAACGCCGGTGTTGGTAACGGAAACATTTACGTTGCTGACATTGGTAAGGGTCTTTTTGTGAATCTCCATCCCTCCGTGATACAGTTTATTGGCTATAATCTCACCTACCCAATAACCGCCTGACTGGTTCACGTAAGCCTCAGGCGCAAGAAGCAGTCCTGCCGTCCAGGAACCAACGTTTACGGTTCCGTCAAAAGGAGTAAATGAAGTATAATCAGCATTTGGTCTTACCAGATTGAATATGATGTAAGATCCAAGTCTTGAATACCCATCATCATGCTGGACGTTATACCCGTCAAAGTAGATGTCCTGTGACGTCATGGTATACGTGTCCGTACCCTCGGGAATGGCAATGTTGATCACGAGGAATTCTCCCGAATCAACAAGGCCGCTGATGACGTTCTTAACTCCCGAAGCACTTGACGTTACAAAATGAGCGTTATTGATGTCGTTATAAAGATTACCATTGGTAGATTTCAGGTTAATTACGTTTACGTCTGATCCGTTAGTAGACGTATCACCGTTCTTGGCCGTTGCGAGCGTCTTGGAGAACTCCGCTACGGCATCAACGTCCGCGTCAATGGTAGCAGAAAGGCCGGGATCAACGTGAATGCTGTTAAACGCGGTTTCATTATAATCAAAGTATACCCTCTTATCATTTGAGATGTTCACCCTGTTATTGTTTCTTTCCATGTATCCAAGATATACGTTATCAAGCGAGGTACCGAATTTGTCGACGGGGAACTGAATGTCCCCCTCACCGGTATTCACAAAATCTCCAACATACATCTGAGTGCCATTGTCAGACAGTTCTGTGGCAGCATCGGAACTCGAATCATAATAATCATATGAAACTACGTAATCGCCAGCCCTGCCTCCGTCAACCACGGGAGCATTGTTGTATATCTCGTAAACGTTAAGCGTGGTCCCCGAACTAAGTGCGCTAAAGACGGCTGAATAATCATCATTACTTCTCGAAAGAGTTGCAGTTCCGGTTAAACCGCTCGTAGTGATTGATATTCTATTGCCGACCTGCGTGCCTCCGTCAAAGAATCCAAAGAGGAATGTCCCGTCTTCACCACTAATAACTTTCTTCGTTATGGTTATACTGTTAACCTGGTTGTTGGTTCCCAGCCTTCCGGTCTGTGCCTGATTCATCTGTGCACCATTGGATGGATTTATCCATTTGGCCACGCGAGCATTTCCTTCCACATGATGCTGTGAATCATACTCCTTGGCAACAATGGCATAATCAAGCAGGTCATGGGTTCCATTCAGGCTGGACGTAATGGATGATTTTGTAAACGTTGCAGTTCCGGCCCAATAATTTCCCTGTGAATTGCCCGCCGTGATCGCAAATACAGAGAACTCCTCAGCAACGAACTCAACCGTCTCGCTGCCGCCCACGCTGGCACTCTGGTTGGCAACTTCGCTGACGGTAATGTCCCTGGCACTGGCATTTTCAGCGGCGTTAAGGTTGGTGTCTGCGGTTCCCCTGGTCTTTTCGTTGAGCGTCAGATGCTTGACCTCTACGTTCTCTTCGCTCTCAACTCCCTGATCCGTGAGCTGATTGTCCTTGAAGTCGAATACGACCTTGACGGATCCGCTGGCGGGTTCATACTCCACGGGATCGCCGATGACGTTGCCGTCCTTGTCTTTTTCGTAAACAAGGAAGGCCACGTCATAGAGCAGCGTGTTCTCTGCGGTATATTCGGGAGTCTCTTCGTCCCTTGACCTGTTCAGGGCTTCGATGTATGCCTCGAAGGCATTGCCGGAAGTGATCTGGGTAACCTTGAACTCAGCATCATCCGGAATCGCATTGGCGTGCTGCAGTGTGGCGGTAACCGCTACCTTGTCATCTTCATAGGTATATACGCTCTTCCTGCCGTCGGTATACTCGAAGTAAACGACCGCATCCTCGGTCACGGGCGTCCACTGCCCGCCGTCGGTGGTATATGAATAGTAAACGTCAACTCCGTCCTTGGCTACTTCAGCCTTCAGAGCCGTGATGGTCCTGCCGTCCAGCGTGGTCTTTACGTATGAATACTTAACGGACCTGAAAAGTCCTTCCCTGATCTTTATGTTGGCAACGGGAGGGACGTTAGCGTCGTCAAGCACGAGAATGCCGTCCGAATTAAATTCGGGCAGCTGCATGTCAATGTAATTTGAATTGATTGGATCACCAAATTCATCGATGACCGTGGCAGTCAACTCCACTGCCGCGAACACGGATTCATATACAAGCGTCAGATTGACGTCGGTATCTACGTTATATACTTCACTGCCGGCAGTCAGCTCTATGACTTCGCCGTTCTCGTCAGCCCTGATCGAAGATACGTCCACGTTGCCAAGCCTGGCACCCACGTAATCATAATCAGCTATGCTGATGGGAGGATTCTTGGGATCTGACAGGTCCAGCAGTCCGGTAAACCTGTCAAGCTCCGCGGTCTCATGGCCGGGGATCGCGTCTCCGTCGGCGTCAACCACCGTAATGGTCAGGCCGTACTGATATTCATAATCAGGATTGAATTCCGGTGCAGACTCCCCAGCGGTTGTTTCCTCTTCCAGGCCGGTTTCATCTTCCGAAGCAGCCTCGTCTTCCGATACGGCATTGAGGTCAGCATCCATGTCTGCGTTATTATTAGAGGCAAAGAGAGAGAGATCGGTAATGACCTGAGTGTCGGATGAATACAAATATCCGTTCTCGTCAACCCAGGTGACGTCGCCTGACGTCGCGGGAAATTCCAGATACGCGCCGCTCGAGAATTCGGAACTGCCTATCTCATTGCCCTCGGCATCATGATAAATGACGTTGTACGTCACGCTCTCATCAAGTTCATAAGCGCCTTCCGCTCCACCCAGAGTGACCACCTGGCTGTCATCTATGTCGAAATCGCTTTCGCCGAATCCGCCGGTGCCCTCCTCCTCCGTAAATTCGTCTTCAAGGTCCAGCTCGGCCGCATAGGCTTCGACGGACAATGAACTCAGGTTGCCCAGGAACATGGTAAGGGACATGAACCCTACCAGGGCTTTCTTCCAAAGCTTTGTCTTTCTTCTCTTCATAGTTCTGCTCTCCATTCTCTCTTTTGCCTGTTATGTTCAATAAGTAAATACTATATTCTGCGTTTTCGTAACCGTTTTCGTAGCCTGCGCAAGGGTACAGTAAGCCCTAAATATTATCTCTCAAAGAAAAAGACTCCCGAAGGAGTCCAAAAGGTTCAAAAAACGTTCAAAATTTAGGTAAATCGTTTAAAATTCGTCTGTATCTAATAAAGCCTCATAACCACGGAAGCGAAACCGGTTCCTTAAACGTTATCGCTGACGCGGAGCCTGCTCTCCAGCCTGCCGAATGCCCAGCTGAGCAGCATCACCATGGTCAGGTAGATGAGGGCCACCGCAAAGAGCGGAAGCAGCGCGTCAAAGGTCGTTCCCCTGATGATGTCGCCTCCCCTGGTAAGCTCGTTCAAGCCTATGTATCCGCATATCGAGGTTTCCTTAAGCAGGGTGATGAGTTCGTTGACCAGCGCGGGCAATACGGCCTTGATCGCCTGTGGAATAATAACATGCGTCATTGTTATAATATAGCTTAATCCCAGGCTGCGCCCCGCCTCCATCTGACCCTTGTCAATGGACATGATGCCGCCCCGGATGATCTCGGATACATAAGCGCCCGAGTTGATGCCCAGGGTCAGTATG
>CALGGH010000096.1 GCA_937916415.1 uncultured Lachnospiraceae bacterium | reverse complement strand
AAGGAGTCGTAGCGGGCTACGATGACTGACGCCAACGATGCATGGGCGGATTCAGGCAAGGAAGTTGTAACATTAATTTATGCGTGGCTCCTTAGTTATAATGGCATTGTTCATGATCACGCTTCTGACCCCTATGGTCATCTGCTGAACCAGGTCAGCGGAATGCATGGACAGAAGCTTTACGCTTATCGTCTGCGTCATGCGCTTTGCAGAGGAAAGGATCATGGAAACGTTCTTCATCAGCATCTCCTTGTATGCGCTTTCATAAAAAGCTACCGCCTCCGGATCCTTCCCTATCTCTTTCCATTTTTCCTCGTCCATCTGAATGGAAAGGATATCCATCATCTCAAGCATCTCTTCATCTGTCCTTCGATAGCTGTATTCCGATGCATACGCATTCATGGCGCGGCTCCAGTCATCCGAAATCGTTATCTTATTAAGAGTCTCATCCCCACCAAGAAATTTCGGTGATTTTCCCCAGGTATTGGTTTTTGTCTTTTCCTTTCCCATTTTAAAAATCTTATCATACAGCGGCCGGTGTCCTGACTCCCTAACGTATTTCGACACCATGGGAAAATCTGAAGCCGGGCTGCCTCCGGTAAATCCGGCATCCTTATTGTCCTTTTTCTTTTTGATCTCCTCAGGATCCAGGGTCAGGGCGTTCTGCAGCCAGAGCGGCGGCTGCATGTATCTCTCGTTTTCAATGCTCCTGACATACTGGTCAGAGGCAGCCATGGCGGATGCGCGCAGGTTTCCCTTGAGGTGCCTGACGGCCGTGGTGTCTCCCTTTTTCTCCTGCAGCGGGATCTCCTCATTGGCGTGGTTTATGTAGTATTCGTCCTCGATCACGATCCTGCGCAGGCGGTAGTATTCGGATACCGCGCTGAGACGGTCCAGCTGCGTCAGCACCTTGTCGCCCCAGGTTGCAGTGCCGTTCTTTGACTTTCTGTTAAACAGGTACTCCCTGTATTTGGGTTCTTGTTTTAACAATCCCATGTAAGCACTTACAGCGCGGCTCATGGACTCCAGCTCCGAGGCGTTCCTGGCCAGTTCTGCGTCCGAGCCTAACCTGAAGGTCGTTGCGTCGATCTTCATGATCTCATTCGTAAGCTCGTCAAGGACGGGGCATACCCCTTCCCTGTATATCTTGTCGGCATTTTCCTTATTTTGTGCATCCATGTTGGCTTTGTACTGCTTCTTTGCCTTGCCGTATGACGAGCATATTCTCGAAAGGCTTTTGTCCTTTGCCAGGAAGGGTGCAAACTCGGAGAGCCGTTCAAAGGTCCTGTAGTCCAAAAGCTTCTTGTCGTCGATGCTTCACCTCGGTTGAGTAGGAAACAATGCCTTCGTCGGAGACCAGCACCTTAAACGTTGGGCCGCCTCCGGAAGGCTTGTCGCGCAATCGGGCAGGGGAAAAATCCCTGCTCGATTGGTCACGTTGGCCGTCAAAAGTGCGCTCGTGCAAGCACGTCGCACGCTTGACGGCCTTATCGCGCATAAAAAGGCAGCTACGCCAAAACGCAGCTGCCCGTTCTTCAGATTATGATCACCCGCTTTTTCATGTCAGTATTCAGGCTTGCCAGTTCAACCGTAACGTCATCCAGCGTAAAGGGGACCACGTTTTCATTATCTTCGCTTCCACATACTTTTCTGAGAACCGGGCTGGATGCGATCACCTTTTTCCTGACGTTCTCATCATCAACAAACCGCACTCGCCCATCGATCCTTATCCACTGGGTTGTCTCCCTGTCCGCAACCGTGATCTCAACGTATGGATTATCCATAAGTTCCAGATAGGTCTCCTGATTCCTCATTACGTCAAACCAAAGTTTCCCGTTTTCTTCATATTTGAATTCAAAAGGCTTTACCTTTGGTTTCCCGTCCCTGCCGATAACGCCTATATACTGCATGGGATATTTACCAAGCATGTTTACGACCAGGTCCACGTCTTGTCTGTTCATTCCGTTACCACCAGCACCCTGCCATCGCGTCTTGCCTTTAGCCCGGGATATTCCCCATCCACGTATCCGAGCAGAACAAAGCACTTGCACTCCATGTTTTCGGGAACGTTCCATTTTTTGAGATAGTCGGCTCCCTCCGGCGTCATAAAGGTTTCCTCGCCCCTTGCCACAATGCAGGACGAAATGCCCAGATTGTATGCTTCAAGCACCATGTTCTCGGCGCAACAGAATGCGTCCGGGACATTATAGAGGAATCTTTTCTGTGCAAATACGGCAACGACCGTCGGAGCCCCGTAAAATCCGCTCTTAATTGTCGGATCATCTATCAGTGAAGGCTGATCTGCAGATACGTATCCGCCGGCCAGCTTATCCCTTCTCATGCATCCGGCATTCAGTCTCCCGACCTTTTCCACGAGTTCCCTGTCATTCATGACTACCAGCATGCTCCGCTGTCCGCCGCCGGCATTTGGAGCATACAGACCTGCTTCAATGATCTTGTTAAGATCTTCTTCATATATTTTTTGATCCGTATATTTCCTGATTGAACGGCGTTCTTTCATGACGTCCAGGATATCTTTGCTCATGTTCTTCCCTCTCCCTCCGTCCATGCAGCTTATCCGGTCATCAGCTCAGACCTGCATGGACTCGTAGCTAACCAGCACTGTGGGTCTTCGGCATAGAAGTCTCCGTACGTCCCTTTTGCCACGGCAGGACACCCCCTGCACCACGCAAGCAGCCTGCATTTGCTGCATTTGCTGAACCTATTGTAATCACGGTATTCTTCCATCCGATTCACCCACAGGTCTTTCAGACGGTCTACAAATACGTTTCCCACCCTGCTGTCTGCAACTCTTCTGCAGGCATAGACTTCACCTGTGGGAAGTATTGTAATATGGCAGTTCCCGCAGTTACATCCGCCATAGATCATTCCCTCCGTGGCAGTCTCCGGGATTTTGAAATCTCCGGTCTCATACTGATACAGCGTCCATAGGTGATCCTTGCGGTTAAAATACGTGACGCACACGGGATCGTTCCCATATTCCTTATATTTTTTATCACAGACTTCAAGAAGTTGCCTGTATTCCTCAGGACTTACGCCCGTGCTCTTCTCATCACCAGTGGGGACGTACCTCGCAAATGCAAATACGTCCGCCTTCGCCTTTACGACAATGTCTATGACGTCCGGAACCTCCCGTACGTTCACCGAGGATACTGTCGTCATCACCACGGCGGTAATTCCGGCATTTCTTATCATTCCGATCTTTTCGATCGTCTCGTCGAAGGACCCCGGCTTTCTGAACCAGTCATGAGTCCGTCTCATTCCGTCAATCGAAAGCTGGTATTTGTCACATCCGCATTCTTTTAGTTTTTTCAAGTTCGCGTCCGTCAAATGGAACGGATTTCCCAGTATGGTAAAAGGAATGGATTTTACTTTTAACAGTTCCATCAGTTTCCAGAAGTCAGGATGAAGGATCGGGTCACCGCCGGTAACGTAAAAATACGGAAGCCTTCCATAGGTTCTGCAGAACTCCTCCGCATTATCCACCACGCTTAGCATTTCATCCCATGACATGCTGTCAGACTTCTTGCAGGCATTCTCAGCAAATATGTAGCAGTGCTTGCAGCGCTGGTCACATTCTTCGGTTATATGCCATTGAAATGCAAAATACTGACCCAAGGATCCTTCCTCCCGTCCAGGTAATCTGTTTACTTTGAAGCTCCGCAGGCGCTTCCACAAGCTGATGCAGGCTTCTCCTCAGGTGCTGATGCGCCACAGGCTGATGCAGGTGCTTCCTCAGGCTTAGCTGCCCCACATGCTGATGCAGGTGCCTCTTCGGGCTTTGCTGCTCCGCAGGCGCTGCCGCAGGCTGCCGTAGCCTTCTGATCTTCACTCTCATTCCATCCGGATAAATTTGCCAATGCCATAACGTCCTTCCTTTCCGCAGTTTCCTGCTGTGCAAGTTTTATTAACAAGTACACTTTAACAGCAAAAAAACTTATCGTGAAATGAATATATGTTATTATTTATAAATAAATGGAATAAATAAAAATGACCCCCTGACTCCGTCGAAGCATCTGACGGAGCTTAAACTTCCTCATGAAATGCATGTCCGGAGGGGTGACGTCCTTGGACCGTGGCGGGAGCATTAAAGAATAACCTTATCGACCTCCGTTATTGTGAACTTGAATTCCCTTTCCCCATTGAATTGGAAAGAATCCGTTTTTTCGTTGTATTTTAAGATGATCTTAAACGTTCCTCCATCCTTTTTTGCCCGCAGGTTCTCTCCATGCTCTACCCTAAAATCATCATTTGAAAGAATCGTGCCATCGCTTAGGAGCTGTTCAGAAATAACTTTTAAATTATGCGATGGATGCTTTTTTGATTGCAAGGAA
>CALGGH010000095.1 GCA_937916415.1 uncultured Lachnospiraceae bacterium | reverse complement strand
TCAGAACGTCGTGAGACAGTTCGGTCCCTATCCGGCGCGGGCGCAGGATATTTGAGAGGAGCTGCCCTTAGTACGAGAGGACCGGGGTGGACGGACCACTGGTGTATCTGTTGGGAACCAATCCTATGGCAGAGTAGCCAAGTCCGGCAGGGATAAACGCTGAAGGCATCTAAGCGTGAAGCCCCCCTCGAGATGAGACGTCCCAGTTAGTAAGACCCCTTGAAGACGACGAGGTTGATGGGCCCGGGGTGTAAGTGCGGCAACGCATTCAGCTGACGGGTACCAATAGGTCGAGGACTTCCCCTTTGAGGTCTTGATGCGGCATTCGGTTTTCAGGGCGCGGCCCTGAAGAGCATCCTTGAAATGCGCGAGCATTCCTCCCTCGCTGATGCAAGGCATCAGCTCGTGTCGTTTGCTCACCATGTGATTCGGTCGACATTCATCCTCAGACAAGCAAGCTTGTCACGGACTCGCGTCATCCTGAATCGCATTGTTCAACTATTCCTCGTTTCTTCCTCGATAGCTCAATGGTAGAGCATTCGGCTGTTAACCGAAGGGTTGCTGGTTCGAGCCCAGCTCGGGGAGCTAAGTGATCCGTTAGCGGATCACGCAAACCTCGCACTTAGTGCGGCGTTGTTTTTATTTATAGTTTGGCCCGGTGGTCAAGAGGTTAAGACATCGCCCTTTCACGGCGGTAACACGGGTTCAATTCCCGTCCGGGTCACTAAAAAGAAACCCGAACGGGTTTCTTTTTTCATTTTTTACATTTTTGTTCTGAATCACAAAATTCTGGCATATGCGTCACAAAGGCGATATACTATAAAGGTCTGGGCATTTTTCTGGAGGAGTAATGAAGAAAAGAACCAAAAGATTGAGCATAACCTTAAATGCGCCCGTGGTGCTGACCATAGGCGCCATTAGCTTTGTTGCCACGCTGCTTAACTATCTTACAGGAGGCAAGACGGGGCAGATGCTTTTTATGACCTACCGCTCATCGCTCGCCTCGCCGCTGACGTGGGTCAGGGCATTTACGCACGTATTCGGACATGCGGACTGGTCGCATTTGATAGGCAACATGAGCTATCTGCTTTTGCTTGGACCGATGCTTGAAGAAAAATACAGTTCCAGGACGCTGGCCATTGCCGTGGCCATCACGGCCTTTGTCACGAGCCTGATCAACTATGTGTTTTTCCCTGACGTCGCGCTTTGCGGAGCCAGCGGAGTCGTGTTCGCGTTCATACTGCTGTCTTCGTTCACGAGTTTCAGGGAGGGCGAGATACCCCTGACCTTTATCCTGGTAGCCGTCTTCTTCATTGGACAGCAGGTCTTTGAAGGTCTTCTCGTGAGGGATAACATTTCCAACATGGCGCATATCATAGGCGGGATCGTGGGCGGTTTCCTGGGATATGAACTAAACGTCAAATCCGATACGTAAAAGGAGCAGCGTGAATTAACGCATTGACGTGACGCTTTTCACGCGGCTCAGTGTCGTACCGACACGTGAAGGTCCTGAATGCAGAGGCAAATCTCAAGTTTGCCTCGCGCAGTCGGACAAGTCCGACATGGAGGAGTACCATGAAAGAATACGTAATGGGTAACGGCGCCATCGCGCTCGGGGCCCTGCTGTCAGGAGCAGGCCTGGTGGCGGGATATCCCGGCACGCCGTCCTCCGAAATAATTGAAACGGTATCAAAATATCCGCACGACGGAGTTCATCTGGAGTGGTCGGTCAATGAAAAGGCAGCCCTTGAGGTGGCCGCGGCGGCAGCCTACAGCGGCACTCGTGCCCTTGTCACCATGAAACAGGTGGGACTCAACGTGGCGTCCGATCCGCTGATGTCCCTGGCTTACGTCGGGGTCAAGGGAGGCCTGGTCGTGGTCAGTGCCGACGACCCCGGTCCCATATCGTCTCAGACGGAGCAGGACACGCGCAGATTTGCCGATTTTGCCAGGATACCGGTGTTTGATCCATCCTCGCCGGAGGAGGCGTTTCAGATGATCAGGGACGCCTTTGAACTGTCCGAAAAATATGGAACTCCGGTCATATTAAGACCGACGACGAGAGTATGTCATGCGTACGCGTCGATAGAAGTGCCCGATGAACATTCGCACGGAAAGGGAGAGGGCTTCATCAAGGATTCCCGCAGGTGGGTCATTTTCCCCAGGTTATCCTACGCGAACCATGGCCGGATCGAAGAACGCAACGTGGAACTGGGCAGGGAACTGTCCGGATACGGATTCAATCATGCCGAGGGAAGCAAGGGCAAAAAGACCGTATTCGCGTCCGGGGTAAGCCATGCATACGCTAAGGAATGCCTGATCGGTCACGAGGACGTGCGTCTTGTCAAGATCGCGACTGCGTTTCCTTTTCCTGAGGACTTCGTGCTCGGTGAGTTAGAAGGCGTGGAAGAGGTACTGTGCCTGGAGGAACTGAGTCCCTATGTCGAGGAGCAGCTGCTAAAGACCGTCGGCAGGCATCACTTGAGCGTGCGCGTATCCGGCAAGCTGGACGGAAAGGTTCCTCATAACGGCGAACTGAGTACCCAGATGGTGGCCGGAATACTGAGCAGGTTCCTGGATCGCAGCATCGGGTTTGAACAAATGGACGTATCAGATGCGCCGGAGCTGCCGGCCAGGCCGCCGGTACTTTGCGCCGGGTGTCCGCACAGGGGATCCTTCTATGCGGTCAAGCAGGCCATGAAGGGACGCAAGGCCATCTTTTGCGGTGACATAGGATGCTACACGCTGGGCAACGCGATGCCGCTCGACATGGTAGACACGTGTCTCTGCATGGGCGCGGGCATCACCATGGCTCAGGGCTTTAATGCAGTGGAAGATGGCACAACGTGCTTTGCGTTCGTGGGTGATTCCACATTTTTTGCATCCGGCATTACCGGGGTCGTAAACGCCGTATACAATGAGGCCGACATGATCCTGTGCGTGCTGGACAATTCCACCACGGCCATGACCGGACATCAGCCTCATCCGGGTACCGGACGGAACATGATGGGCAACGTCGTTGACAAGGTCGACATAGTCAGGATACTGGAAGCCACCGGCGTAAAAAAGGTCATCACCGTGGATCCGCTTGATCTCCGGGCAAGCATTGATGCCGTGCAGGAATGTGCGGACATAAAGGGCGTAAAGGCGATCATCTTTAAATCTCCCTGCATAGCGATCAGCAAGCCGTCGGATAAATGCCTGGTGGACCTGGACAAATGCATTGGATGCAAAAAGTGCATAAGGGAGATCGGCTGTCCGGCCATACGGATGAATGACGGTAAGGCCTGCATTGATCCTAACCCGTGCACCGGATGCGGACTGTGCAGTCAGGTTTGTCCGGCACTTGCCATCGGAGGCGTGACTCATGAATAAGGACGTGTTGATATGCGGAGTGGGCGGACAGGGTACCGTGCTCGCATCCAAGATAATAGCCGCAGCGGCCATGGAGGAGGGCAACGTGGTCCATTCCGCGGAAACCATAGGCATGGCGCAGAGAGGCGGATCGGTCACCAGCCACGTCCGCGTGGGAGAAAGGGCCAGTTCACCGCTTATTCCGTTTGGCAGCGCTGACCTGCTGCTGGCCTTTGAGCCCGGCGAGGCGGTCAGGAACCTCAGTTACGTGGCCTCGAACGGCATTGCGGTGGTAAACGTCACTCCGACTCAGCCCGTCACTGCATCACTGAGCGAAGCCGGATATGACGGCACGGTGATGACGGATTATCTACAAAAGAAATGCAGCTGCATTTTTGTTGATGCGGAGGAGACATGCCGGCAGTTTGGCTCCACCAGGTATTTCAACGTGATCATGCTTGGCGTGGCCGCCGGATCGGGCAGGCTCGGACTATCGGGAGATACGCTGCTCGATCAGATAGGCAAGAGAGTCCCGGCCAAGTATGCCGACGTCAACAAGGATGCCTTTTTGTCAGGAGTGAAGATTGGCGAGGCCAGGCGTTGAAAAATGTGAAAAGGCTGCACTTTTCTAAATATATGACGTGAGACGTGAATGAACGGCTGCATGGATTCGCGGCAGAATGGAAACGAACATGAAAATCAATGAGAGACAGCTCGAACTGACAGACAGACAGATCAAGAGGATACTGGCCAGCGGAAATTATTACAGCGGAGTTTATCAGAAGGCGGGGATAAGCGGAGTGTCCACGCCCGAGGAATTTGAGAAGATTCCGTTTACGGACAAATCGGACCTGCGCAATGCCTATCCGCTTGGAATACAGGCAGTGCCAGATGAACAGGTCGTGCGCATCCATTCCTCGTCAGGCACCACGGGCAAGCCCGTGATCATTCCCTATACCGCCAGGGACGTGGAAGACTGGGCTACGATGTTCGCCAGGTGCTATGAGATAGCCGGCATCACCGCCAGGGACAGGATACAGATAACCCCCGGATATGGACTCTGGACGGCCGGGATCGGATTTCAGGCAGGCTGTGAGAAGCTGGGCGCCATGGCCATACCGATGGGCCCCGGCAATACCGACAAGCAGATTCAGATGATGATCGACCTCCAGTCCACGGTAATATGCGCCACGTCGTCGTATGCGCTGCTTTTGGCTGAGGAGATCAACAAGCGCGGACTCAGGGACAAGATTGCCCTTAAGAAGGGCGTGATCGGATCAGAGCGCTGGAGCGATGTCAAGAGGGAATACATAGCCAGGGAGCTGGGCATAGAGCTCTATGACATATACGGATTAACCGAAATATACGGTCCCGGCATAGGCATCAACTGTTCTGACCAGTACGGCATGCACGTGTTTGATGATTTCCTTTACACGGAGATCATAGATCCGCAGACGGGCGAAGTGCTTCCTGACGGTGAAGAGGGTGAGATCGTCATCACCACGCTGGTCAAGGAAGGCGCGCCGCTGATCCGGTTCCGTACTCATGACTTATCCAGGATCATTCCGGGAGAATGTTCCTGTGGCAGGACTTATCCCAGGCTTGACACCATCACGGGCAGGAGCGATGACATGTTCAAGGTGCACGGGGTCAACATGTTCCCAAGCCAGGTTGAGGAGATACTGGGCATGGTGGACGGTGTCGGCAGTGAATACAAGATCGACATCGCTCATGACGAGACCAAAAACAGGGACATAATAATGATCACGGCGGAAGCGGAAGGCAGGGTGGAATTTGCCCGCGTGGGAGAGGAGGTCAAGCGCCTGTGCAAATCCAGGCTGGGCGTCACGCCAAACGTTACGATCGTTTCGATCAACACGCTGCCGCGTTCGGAAAAGAAGACACAGAGAGTATTTGACCACAGGGGAGACTGAACATGAGGCTGATATACGTACGACACGGAGAACCGGATTATGCCGAGGACTGCCTGACTGAGATCGGCAGGAAACAGGCAATGGCTGCCGCGGATAGACTGCGGGATGAGGGCATTTCAGAGATATACGCTTCTCCGATGGGACGAGCGATGGAAACGGCGTCCTTTACGTCGGAGGCGCTGGGGCTGCCGATCCGGACCATGGATTACATGCACGAGATAACCTGGGGAGGAGAAGGCATACCCGTAAATGGTCATCCCTGGACGCTAAGCGACAGGATGATCAACGAAGACGATTTTGATTATTACAATAAGGACTGGCGCAGGCATCCCTATTATGCCGGAAATGCGGCAACGGAATGTTTCGACATGATATCGCACAGGATAGATGGATTCATGGCAGAACACGGATACAGGCACGAAGGAACCAGGTTCATGTGCGAAACGGACGAGGATCAGACCGTTGCCATATTCGGACACGGTGGCTCCGGAGCATGCGTGCTTGCACATCTGCTGGCACTGCCGATGCCGTACGTGATGACCATGATGCCTTATGAGTTTACTGCGGTCATCATACTCGAGTTCCCGGTTGAAAAGGGACATTACGTGCATCCCCGCCTGGAACTGTTCAACGACGTCGCTCACACCCGTGACTGCTCACGGGGGCTGAGGATACAGCAGGAGTTAGATCAACACTGATCTGAAGGATAATAAGTAAATGATAAACCGTCCCGCCCTTTTTCTGGGCGGGACGGTTTGCGTGCATGAAAAATGGGATTGGAGATTATCGTTTCGATATGGTGAATTTCAACGTCATCGTGCCGGCATAATCATTGATTCCCTTTATTACGATCGTGCCGGTGCCGGCCTTTGTGTTTTCGCCGTAGGATACTATGTCGTATGCCTTTGCTTCGTCATACTTGCTGTTAAAGCCGGAAATGGAAATCTGGGATTTGCCTGGCTGTATGGCATATCCTGTATAAGGCTGAGGATCGATGGAAAACTTAAGCGTGGACAAATTAGTCTTAGCAATTCGATAAACAGCTGAAATGCTTTGCGTATAGTTACCCAGCCCATTAACCGTAATCTTGATCGAGGAGCCTTTGTATACGATATCAGATTTTTCGACTTCCTCGTCCTTAGTTGCCAGAATGAGGCGGTTATTCCTGGTGATCATCGTATCCTCTGCGTACGTATAGATAAATGATTTGGAATAGTCTTTTCCCGGTGAGAGCCTTTTTCCATAACGGTCGTATATTGTCGGCGTGGACATATCGCTGCCCGGTTTGTTGGTAGCAGTCCTGTCAGGAACGCTTATCTGGCAGTCACTGATCGGAACTTTATTAATGTTGTATCCCTTGATAATCTTGGAACCGGATAAACTGCCCTTGGGTTTTATTGTTATTTCGTAAGCTCCCACTTTTTTGTTTTTGGGATACGATAGGGTATAGTCGGTATTCTCCCGCAGGGTAACGTCACCGATTGAGACCACGACCGTAGGCTTTACGCCGGTACTTGAGTAATCGTAATCCTTTTGAGGGAAGCTGATCATGCTTTCCGTCAGTTCACGCTTTTTAATGGAAAAGACTCTTTTGGTTGAGCTGACATACGTGCCCATTCCGGTGAATGTGATCGTCGCCGTACCGGCTTTTACGTTGTTGGAATAAGCAATTGAATAATCGATGCCTTCTTCCATCACCTTGGAAACGGAAGTGTCGATTACCTTCAGTTTGTCAGCCAGGGTTATTTCCGAGCCGGTGTATACCTTGTCATTCGGATATGCATTTGTGATTGCCTTGTTGTTGTAGTAGATCACGATGGGTTTGGAGTTCATCGGAGTGCCAGTCACCTTAAAGGTAATCGACCGGGTTCCGACAAAACATGTCTTCTGCTCCCCGACGTAGAATGTTCTGCCCGTGCCGGTAAGCACTATGGTTGCCGTGCCGGGGCGGGTATTATTCTTTATTGCGGCTGTATAGGCGTAAGTGCTTATTTTGTTTTTTAAGTAATAGACCGGAAACTGGTCAAAGTCCATGGGATCAAATGCACTGGCATCTGCAACTGCCATACTGGGTATTTTGCCAACCGTGGCCTTAGAAATGGGAACCTGGACCGCATCTTCCTCTATGGCATAGATATAAATGGGAATCTTATCCCCGCCAGTCGGGATGAAAATCGTGTCACAGTAATTCCCGATCCCAGTTATTCTGGCCGCAAAGTAGCCTTCGGAATTAGCGGGTATGGCCGTAAGATAGGTTGCCGATTCCGTACCTGACAGCGGAGAATAATAAATCGTATAATCTTTTTTCATCTCCAAGGAGAGTCCGTCAGCCGTGATGTTTAAGTCAGGAGTCTGTGCTACGTCCTGTTTGGGCAGATATAACTGGGTGAAGGAATATGCCACGTCCTTAAGTGACCTGGGATGGATCGTAAATCTGAAATCCTTGGCTCCCGAATAATTCCCAGTCAGTTTTACCTTGACACATGGAGCGGTCGCGTAGTCCTCGCCCATGTCCCCCGCGTTGATGTTATTGGAATAGGTCACAGCATAATCTACCCCTGATGAAAGCAGTTCGTTCCCATAATATACGCGAAGATTTTTGATCGTTATATTGTTGCCGTTATATATCCTGCTTTTTTCGGAGTCGCGCAATTGCCATTCCGGAATCCACACGTCTTTAGCAGGAACGGCAGACACTCCGCCTGAAGGCAGGTCCTCATCCAGTATGTCTCCCTGCTCTGAAATAACAACCTTGGGGCCCGGGTATGATACAGCAAACGTGCCCGACGTAAAGGAACTGAAATTCATGTCTTTTTTAATTGCAATGACGTACATGGGCGTTGCATTGAAAGTTGTCGCAAAGCCGGGCGTCTTCCCACCAACCAGGGCATCGGTGTACTCATATATTGTATACTTGTATTTGTTAGTGTAGCTTTCGTCAACCTTATAGTATCCGGTGGCAGAATCATAAACTATGGCTGAGGCCCATCTGTTAGATTGTGTTACTGCCTTGTCGAAGGTATAAAAGATCTGCGCATCAGGAGTTGCTGACGTCAGGCAGTGCCTCTCACCTTCGTACATGGTGACGCTTGGCAATTTGGAGGTCTGCGTCGTGGTAGGCGCTCCGGCGAGGCCATCCAAGGTCGGAGCTTCGGCTGTGTCCTTGCCCTTTATTAGGACGACGCATTCGGCATAGTATCCGCCGTCTGACGTGGTGAAACGTACCGTGGCGGTACGGCTTTTAACGGTGTTATTAAACGTTTGCTTACGGATCGTAAGAACAACCCTGAAATTACCATCGCTGTCAGCCTTTCCGGTGGTGGGGGATATAGATACGACGCCGGAGTTTGACGTGGTGACGGTAATGTTTTTATTGACCGCGTCGGCGGGAGTGATGGTAACCTGCATGCTTTCCAGCTGCGTAGAAGAGGTCATGTTATCATTGATTATTGGATAATAGTCCTCTCCGTCAGTAATGGTAATGCCGGTCACGTTCTTTACTCCAAAAATAACCTTATCCGGATTCCACCTCTCGTTACCGGCCTGGATGTCGATCTTTTTCCATTTGGAAGAAGCTCCAGTGTAGTATACGTATTTTATCGTGCCGGGGTTAAATATGGATGCGCCTATCTTGGTAAGAGAAACGGGCATGATCACCGTATCTAGTTTAGCACACCCTATAAAGGCGTTTTCGCCGATCACCTTGATTCCGGCAGGAACGGAAAACATGGCCAGATTATTACAATAGGCAAAGGCACTGGAATCGATAATCGAATTGGCTGCTGCAGGTGAAGGAATGTCAAACGCAGAAAATCCACAGCCATGGAATGCATGACTGCCGATGGACTGAAGCTTGGTTCCTGCAGAAAAAGTTACTGAAGTAAGCTTGCTGCATCCCTGGAAGGCACTGTTGCCAATCTGCCTGAGGGTTGAAGGAAAGTGAACAGTGGTAAGGGATGAACATGAGGAGAATACGGAATTAACTGATTGATCGGGTTTGGTGGAATTGACTCCAATGTTAATAATGCCCTCTTCAATGATAATGTCAGTTATCTCGGAAACATAAGCAGAGTATGAGGTAGCGTTCAGATCCTTAAGTATGTCCGTACCGGAACCGCTTACGTACAGATATAGCTTAGTGCTGTTTGTTAACGTATAAAGCTGACCGGTGACGGTTCCTTCGGAATTGAGACTGATGGCTTCGGTTCCCGTCTTGACGACAGCCTGCGACAGGAACTGGCTGAACATGACTCCTGTTGCCGCTCCGAGGTTTTCGGTGACGTTTGATGCGTCAGGCATGACCGCGTCATTCTCAGACTCCATGGCGTAATCCTCTTCCGAGAGGCTGATGATCATGTCACCCGATGATGCAGCGTCCGCATCCGAAAGCGTGTCGTCGTTAATTATGGTTTGATTTACGTTATTATCATCGAGGAACATTTCTCCGTCAGATTCCGTTATGTCAGTTATCATGACTTCGTCAGCATCGATGCTTTCCGTTGATGATGAACCTGGATCCGCAGCGGACTCCATGATCACCGTTTCAGGTGCGGATTCAGCTTCATATGGCGAAGTGGAATCGATTTCGACCGCATCATTGACAAGCCAGGCGGCCTGATCAACCGTCGAGGCATCTTCCTGAGCGGATGCTGATATGGATGATCCGGACAGTGCGATTGAGATGGATAAAATGATGCTAAGCGAATTACTTAAAATCTTTTTCATAATTCCGTTCCTTTTTATGATCTGTTCCTTCTGTTATTTACAATATTCGTAACGAGTGCTGACTATTCGTGGTAAAGGGCGAAAAACTCTTTGTAAACACCATACGAATATTATATCGGACGTTTTTATAAATGTCTTAACAGATTTTTTCTCATCAAATACATAATTGGGCGTGTGCGAAAAAAACCATCCGTGATACAATTATTCCATGAGCGAAGAAAACAAAACAACTTCAACCGAAACTGACAAACCGGCTACGGCAAGCTTCGATCCCACGCCGAACGCTTCCTTTGTCAGGGAAAAGATCAAGGCCAAGCCGATAAACCGCACCAGGCTCATTCGAAAGACGCTTTTTACCGCACTGACCGCGGCCATTTTCGGCGCCGTGGCATGCGTGACGTTTTTGGTGCTGGAACCGGTCATCTCTGACAAGCTCGTGCCGACCTCAGCCGGTAATTCCGGGGAAAGCCAGGTAACCACGGTGGTCCTGCCCGAGATACCCGAGGAAAGCACGGACGAGGAGATGCTTCCCGAGGACATGATCATGACCGACAGGGGCTATCTCTCGGAAACGATCCAGGGAGACGTCAGCGCGGTAAGCCAGGACGTCAAAAACATAGAGGAGATGATCAAATCCATTAAGTTTGGCATCGGAGACTATCAGAATCTGTATACGGAACTCAGGACCCTGGCAGAAGGAGTCAGCAATTCGATAGTTACGGTATCCGGGGTTTCCGAGGGCACCGACCTGCTGAACGATTCTTATGAATACGGCGCCCAGGTCTCCGGCGTGATAGTGGCGGACAACGGAGCGTATCTGCTGATCCTGGTCAAGGATTCCGGACTTACCACGGCTGACCAGATCAGGGCAACGTTCGCTGACGGCACCAGCGCAGAATGTGACCTGATCGGCAGCGATGAGACAACCGGACTGCTGATCCTGGGAGTGCATAGGTTTTACCTCACGGAGAACACTTTGTCCCTCGCCCAGCCGGCCACCCTGGGTACGTCCAGGTCGCCAACGCTCAAGGGAACTCCGGTCATTGCCCTGGGCTCGCCCATCGGAATAGCCGATTCATTCGCTTACGGCATGGTAACCAGCGGCACGCAGCAGCTGTACATGATCGACGCCGACTATACCCTGATCACGACCGACATACTGGGAACCGAGCATTCCAGCGGCGTTCTCGTCAACCTACGCGGCAACGTGATAGGGCTCATCGACAATTCTTATGAGTCCGGCGCTGCGGAGGGCGCCGTCAACGCCGTGGGCATAACTGAGCTCAAGCCTCTGATAGAGAGTCTTTCCAATGGGACTCCGAGGGCTTACATGGGCGTGCGCGGCATGGACGTCACCTATGCCATGAGAAACACGTACGGCCTGCCCGAAGGCATTTATCTGCGGAGCGTGGAACTGGATTCTCCGGCCATGGAGGCGGGCATACAGAACGGAGACATACTCGTTGCCGTGGATGGGGAGCCGGTCATCAATTATCATGATTTCATACTGTGGCTGTCAGATCAGAAACCCGGATCCACCATACCCATGACGGCGATGCGGCAGTCCATGGACGACTACATCGAAGTGGAGGCAGAGGTCACGCTCGGCACGCTCCGGACCGAGGAAACCGCCGAAAACGAACCCGCTGAATGATCATACCCAAGAAGGGACTGCTACGGATCCTAGGAAAGGAAGCCTTATGACCGCAAAACAAAAAATCCTCATAGTGGATGATGACGAAAACATAGCTGAGCTCATATCACTGTACATGACCAAGGAGTGTTTCGAGACCATGATCGCCGGAGACGGTGAGGCTGCGCTCGCCGCCGTTGAGTCCTTTGATCCCGACATCATCCTGCTAGACATCATGCTGCCGGGCATGGACGGATATCAGGTGTGCCGCGAGGTCAGGGCCAGGCGCAACGTGCCGATCATCATGTTGTCCGCCAAGGGCGAAGTTTTTGACAAGGTACTGGGCCTCGAACTGGGGGCCGATGATTACGTGGAAAAGCCTTTTGACTCAAAGGAACTCGTGGCCAGGGTCAAGGCCGTGCTGCGCAGATACAAGGCCGTGCCTGCGGACAAGCCCGAAGAAAAGGTAGACTGCATAGAGTATCCTGACCTCAAGGTCAACAGGACCGATTATTCGGTAATATACCGCGGATCGGTGGTCGAGATGCCTCCGAAGGAGCTGGAACTGCTGTATTTTCTTGCCTCATCGCCCAATCACGTGTTTACCAGGGAACAGCTGCTTGACCAGATCTGGGGATATGAATACGTGGGGGACACGCGTACCGTCGACGTACACATCAAGCGTCTCAGGGAGAAGCTGGGCGATAACGAAGCCTGGGCCATATCCACGATCTGGGGCATCGGATACAAATTCGAGGTACGCAGATGAGGAAGACCCTCTATCTGAAGTTCATTTTGGCCTACATTCTTTTTGGCTTCTTTGGTTTCGTGGTGGTGTCGTCCTTCGTGTCCAACATGCTGACGGATCACCTGATTAAGGAAAAGACTCAGGAGATGTACCGCGAAGCCACCATCATAGCCAACACCTATGCCAACGACCTGTACAATTCCCAGGCATCCCTGGACACCGTCAGTTCGCAGATCGGCGCACTCTCCCAGTATATGGAAGCCGTCATATGGATAATCAATCCCTCGGGGCGCATGATCCTGGATTCCTCAACCATGTTCAAGCCGGACTCCGAAGTCGTAGTGGAGGGCTTCGATCCGTCCATAACGGCCGAAAACGCTTATGCCAGGGGTGATTTCTTTGGCTCCTTTGATGAAGAAATGCTGTCAGTGCTGGCACCGATTTCCGGTACGTTCAAGATACACGGATATGTCATCATCCATTATCCCATGAGCAGGATCGAAAGCTCCTGCAACGGTTTTTTGAACATATGCTACATCATGCTCGTAATCCTCTTTTTGCTCTCGATGATAATCCTGATCTTTTTTACCGAAATGGTGTACATACCGCTGCGCAAGATCACCGAAGCCACGGAGCAGTACGCTTCTGGCAACATGCATTATGAATTCAGCGTGGACAGTGAGGATGAGATAGGCTATCTGGCCGCAACCCTGAGCTACATGGCCGGCGAGATCGCCAGGGCCGATGATGACCAAAAGAAGTTCGTGGCCAACGTTTCCCACGACTTCAGGTCACCCCTTACCTCGATGCACGGGTACCTTGAGGCTATGCAGGACGGGACCATTCCTCCGGAGATGCATCAGAAATATCTCGGAATAGTGTTGAACGAAACGGACCGTCTGACCAAGCTGACGAACTCCCTGCTCACGTTAAACAACCTGAACACCTCCGGAATGCTGCTGGACGTGACTGACTGGGACGTGAATTCCGCGATCAGGAACGTGGCTGCCACTTTTGGCGGAACCTGCATGGAAAGGGGCATAACCTTCGACCTGATTCTGACCGGCGAAACCCTGTACGTACGCGCGGACCGCGGCAAGATAGAGCAGGTGCTCTACAACATCTGTGACAATGCGGTGAAATTCAGCCACAATGACTCGGTCATCACGATCGAGACCACCGAGAAGCATAACAAGGTTTTCGTCAGCGTCAAGGATACCGGCATAGGAATTCCCAAGGATGACCTAAAGAGCGTGTGGGACAGGTTCTACAAGTCCGACCTCTCCAGGGGCAAGGACAAAAAGGGCACGGGATTAGGTCTTTCGATAACGAAAGAGATAATCCGTGCCCATGATGAACAGATAAACGTGATCTCCACTGAAGGCGCCGGCACCGAGTTCATCTTTACCCTGCCCGTTTCGGAAGCAGATTATGATGACGAGGACGGCGACATCTGAAAGCCAGTGGAGCCGTTCGTTGCCGATCCGGCATGTTACCGTATCGTGGAATAACCGAAACCATTACAAATCGCGTCAACCGGGGTTCCTGCCGCACACAGAGGGCAGGCTTCCTGAGCGTATGAAGCATATTCCGGCAGATCTGAAGTGGAATACAGGTAACGTATCGGCAGTCCCTCAATCTGAGTTGCCACCGAGAAAATTGCTGACACTCCTATGACGGTTCCCTTATAGAACCTTATCGAACGTATGGCGCTCTGCAGAGTGGCACCCGTGGTCGCCGCATCAATGAGGACCAGAACCTTCTTGCCACGTATCATGTGTTCATTGTTCTCCCTGAACATCATCTGACCGCTTGTATTGTACTCAGGACAGGTGACGTACAGCGTCTGGTGCGAGTTGGCGGAGATCATGCCCGCCTTGGTCAGCTTGTTGGCCATGTAGGCGCCCACTACGTCCATGTTGTTGAGGCAGAGTATGGTGTCTATCACGTCTGACGAAAGATACATTTCCGCCAGTTCCTCGCCGGTAGCCCTGGCCTCGCGCTGTCTTGACTTCATGTCGGTCAGGTCCATGTAGCAGTTAACGTGAGAATTGGGCGTGATGAAATGCCCGGGGATGTATCTGAGCACCACGTCCTTGTTCTTTTGATAATCGATCTTCTTATAATCCTGCATGCTTTACCCACCCTTTCATACTTTAGATTTCAAAATACGGCTTTGGAATTGTCCAATGGATTGGACCGGCCGTGTTTAGGATCTGTTACAGAATAACTTCTAACTCCGCTTGTCTGCTTTCCTGATTGCTTCGTCAAAAATCCTCGCTGTACCCTCGGTACAGCTCCGGTTTTTTCCTTGCAATCAAAAAAGCATCCATCGCATAATTTAAAAGTTGTTTCTGAACAGCTCCTTAGAAATACGTGGACGTATTCCTAAGGCCAATTATACCACAAGTTTGATCTTGTTATCGTTGCTTTTTGGTTTTCTCAATAAGCGTATTGGCATGAAGGTTCTGATTCTTCACGTCCATGCTTTAAAGTTCCATAACTCTGAGCACTGCCCGGGTAGATTTATGCCCGGAACAGGACGCAGATCCATGCCTTTTTGAATGAGAAAATCCTGCTTGAAGGTGGCTGATTCGGCACCATGGCGGAGTACGATAAGACTGTAGCACTCCCGGACAATGCATTTACCTGTAGCGGATATACGTTCAAGGGATGGAGCCTGACGGCAGACGGCAGCGGAAAGCTCATAAAGAACAAAGCCAAGGTCAAGAACCTCATCACGGCACAGGACACGGTCGATCTGTATGCACAGTGGCAGGTAAACACCTATTCGGTTAAGTTCAATGCGAACAAGGGCAAGGCGTATATGCCACCAGGAACAAGCAGACGATCACTCTATATGCGGAATGGAAGACGGCAGACGAATAAATAGATTTTCAGCAGGCTCTTCCGTTCGACGTCGGTCAGGGAGCCTGCAATGATTTAGGTATGGCGAATGCCACAAAACATCGCTCCAAACTTTGTCAATATTGCTCAGTGATGAAAAAGGCATGAAAAATTGAAAACGCGTAACCTTGTCTGACCATATTGACTCGGGTTTTTGGCTGCTTTATGATGAGAAAAAATGATTTCGAGTCATGGGAGGGATAAGTCAGATGGATGAGATCAGGGTATTCGACGAAAATAAGATCACGACGTATCAGTACAGGATGTACTACGAGGACATCCCCTTTCTGAAGGAAATATACGATCCCCGGTACATGCTCACGACTCCGGTGATTGAAGCCCAGGTGGAGCCGGTTCTTAACTGCAAGGGGGATCCGGTGGAAATCATCTATTTTTTTGGGTTCTCTCCACGGGAGGGAAGACTGGAGATAGACCGGGAGTGGCATTATGGTGACAGGACGCACATCAAGGCATACGTGGACAGGTATGTCAGGAGCCATTTCCTACAGCATCCCGAGAGTTTCGACTGGCAGATGAAGAAGCTTGCCCATGAAATCATGATGAGTGACCTTCCCAGGTATGATCCCGAGATCACCTCAGATAATGACTGGGGATTCGTCACGGACTTTTCAGAGAAGTATGGAGCATTCGACATGGATTTGGACGATGATGAATATGACGATTACGCGGCGGGGTTATGATCACCCCATCATAATGCGGCTCAACGAGGGTTCCATAGCCCTCCTGAACATATTCATTCAGGGATTGCAAGCATCACATGAAGAAAGATGGAATGGGTCGACCCATGGCCTAACTTCCTTCTGACGATTGCCCAATCTGTCGTTGGCATCAAGATCTTTCAAGACTCCCTCAGCTTCATACATCTTTGCGATGACCTCTATCATTTTCATTTCCGGCAGTTCACTGATTTCTTCATCGGTAAGTCCCTTT
>CALGGH010000094.1 GCA_937916415.1 uncultured Lachnospiraceae bacterium | reverse complement strand
CGAGGATTTTTGACGAAGCAATCAGAAAAGCAGACAAGCAGAATTAAAAGTTATTATGTAACAGATCCTTAAGGTTACTGATGTCACTCCTGATGAATCATCCCTGTCAAATCTGATCTGACGTCCTTCATAGTGAAGAGATACTGTTACGTTTTTTGAACCTCTGCCCCGTCCCCGAGTGTCATTTCAAAAGACTCATTATGTCATCATAGTTTTTGGCCAGATGCGGATAAACGCAGTCTATGCAGGTCTTGATCATTCGTCCGTTTTTTACCTTCATGCGGTAATTACCGGGACAGTCCCTGTCATATAACGGACAGAAGCAGAACAGGCAGTTTAGGTCCTCCTCACTGTCATGGCATGGATAAAACTCGCATTCCTTATTGGCAAAAAATCTGCTGGAGTTGGTCATCTGCGTCGCGTCCTTTCATAACTGCGCATTGAATCCGCGAAGCCTCCGGCAAATCCGGGCGCGGATCCGTAATAAAAATGCGGAAAACCCCAGAGGGACGATCCACTCGCGATCATGCCTGTCCACTTTGTTTCACCGTCCGGCTTTGAAAGAACGCAGGCATCACCGTTTGCGGTACTTTCATAATAATGGAATTCATGTCCGCGCATGCCGGTAAGCTCCTGCATGAAACCGGCATTGTCACGGATCCCGGTCTCCTTAACCGTCATATAGCCGAACCTGACCAGATGCCCGGCATACGTGCACTCTCCGTCTATTACGCCCGCAAGCTTATATTTCTTACCGGACTTATCGGATACGTATTTATGCAGATACATGAATCCGCCGCACTCAGCCAGGGATGGCATGCCGCCATTTATGGCACGGGCTACCGATTCCAGCATGGATTTATTACGCGACATTTCATCAAGATGCAGTTCGGGATATCCGCCGCCAAGTAACAATCCTGCGGCGTCTTCTGGGACGTGTTCATCATGGATCGGAGAAAAATATCTGACCGTAACGCCCATCTTCTCCATCAGCTTCAGATTATCCTGATAATAAAAACAAAATGCTTCATCACGGGCTACCGCAAGGACCGGCCGGGCATCGTCCGTATCCGATGCGACGGTGAACGGATAGTCGCATTCAGCTTCCCTCACTGCCGTTATTTCCGGGGCCTCCTTCATCAGTTCAAGGATCCCGTCAAGCTTCACGTTGTCCCGGATCAGGTCTGCGGCTTCCGATACACGTGCCGATATATCCTTTATCTCATCAGGAAGCATGAGTCCCAGATGTCTTGACTCAAAAGCGATCTTATCGGACGAGGGCACGTTTCCAAGCAGCTTAACGTCGTCATGTCCGGCTTTCTTCAGCTCCTCCTCCAAAACCGGACGCAGCTTTACGTAAAAGCCAGCGGACACCCTGTTTAACACGATCCCTTTGATCAGACGTTCGGTATCGTCCTTGAGGATGCCTTTTATGACGCTGATCAGGGTACGCCCCATCCCATAAGCATCAACGCACAATACGATCGGTGTTTGGGTCATGACCGCAATCTCATGGGATGAACCGGCCAAGCCCCGTACGTCGGTGCCGTCATATATGCCCATTGCGCCTTCTATCACTACGGGATGAGAGCCGGCACGAAGCAGGGAATCATTTATCTGTGTCTCACTCATAAGATAGGAATCCAGGTTTCCTGATCCTATCTCAAGTATCCGCCTGTGAAACATCGGATCGATGTAATCAGGCCCGCATTTACAGGCTGCGGGATCAAGGCCCATGTCCTTAAAGGCTTTAAGAAGTCCGCAGACAAGTGTCGTCTTTCCGCTCCCGCTGGATGGAGCCGCTATCATTATTCGTCCCGGTTTATCACTCATTTGTGCTACCATACAAATCGCTACCAGATAAATGAATGGATCATCACGGGATTCTGTGCATTCATAATATGATGCGAACCGACGGTCCTGACTTCCGAGACCTGCATCTGTATGACGTCCGCATTTTCAATGCCCCATTCCGCCATGATCGAATTAAGCTCACTCGTCGTCTCAATGCTTACGGAGGTAACCGCGTAACGTATCCCCGTGCCCTTAGAATGAATTGCCGACAATATGTCCCTGAGTCTGCCTGAACTTCCGCCGATGAAGACCGCGTCAGGCGCATCCAGGCCTTCAAGGGCGTCCGGTGCCTCTCCCTCTATCAGGCAAACGTTGTCCGCATGTAATGTCCGAATATTTGATCTGATCAGGTCAGCCGCTTCCGCGTCATGCTCTATGGCATATACGCTCAGGGACGGATGAAGCGCCGCTATCTCCAGTGCAACAGATCCGGTTCCTCCTCCGACGTCATAGACCGTATCTCCTTCCCTAAGTCCAAGCCTGATCACGCTCTCATGGCGGATGCACTCCTTGGTCATCGGCACGTTGCCGCGAACGAGATCCTTATCCTTCAGAACGTTGATGAGCGGCCTCCTCTCAGGTGCCCGGTTCATGATGAGGGCCGTCAGCATGCCGTCGCTCTTGAAACTCACGGCGTCATCCGGCGTAAGACGGATCACCTGCTCGGTATCGTACGACAGATCTCGGCCGACCGTGATCTCACAGGCCGGAAGCAATTCCCGAAGCCTTGCTCCGATCTTCCTGACGTCCTCATCCCCCGACAGCAGGACAAAAGTCTTGATGTTATGCCTGACCAGATCCGTAAGTGCATGCAGCCTTGCCGGAGAAGCGTCCCCATGCAGGCTGAAGACCGCGGCATCATCATGGCTTTCTCCGGTAAGGGCTGCCATGTAGGATATCGAGGAAATGCCGGGCAGCACCCTGATCTCTGCCTCCGGGGCCCATTTCCGCAGCTTCTTAAGTGCGGATTTGGCGCCGCTGCAGAATCCGCTGTCTCCCGAAAAGAGAATTACTATCCTGCGGTATTCGTGATGCTCTTCCAAAACCGCTGTTATATCTTCGGCAAGATACATGGAATACTTATGAGCAGCACTTATATTCTTAATGATCCTTCCTGCTCCGAAGACCGCATCTGCTTCTTCCATTGCATTTTTTACGTCCTCCGTAAGGACGCCCGTGCTGCCCATTCCCGCTCCTGCAAGCCATATATTTCTTTGACGGGACATTGCATCCGGAATCGTTTCTTTACTTTTTGTATTTTCACTGTGCGAATATTTACCGGTGATAAGATAAAACGCCTCGTGTACGGACACTCCCGAATCTCCCTCCGGTCTCTTTATTACGTGACATGCTATGCCCGCCAGCGAACAG
>CALGGH010000093.1 GCA_937916415.1 uncultured Lachnospiraceae bacterium | reverse complement strand
CGGCGAGGCTTTCTGACGCAGCTGTCGGGAAAGCAGACAAGCAAGATGATCAGATCAATTATTGACAGATCCTAAGGGTATGCTGATTAATACGGCATTTCCTAAGCAGCCTCCGACCGGATGTGCCGGGATAAAAGAGAGGGGACGGTTCTTAAGATGCAGGAACCGTCCCCTTTGTATTAAAGTCTTCTGTTAGCTACCCTGTGCTCGTTTTTGCCATAGGTATTGTAGTGGTTGAGCAGCTTGTCACCGTCAGGCCCGAATGCATTCTGCAAGTCCTTGTAGTTGTAATAATAGTACATCGCATTGAACTCCGCGGTGTTGCCCTTGTAATTCTTGAGGGCATCGATCGCTGCCTGATGGGCCTGAGCATTTTTAACGGTCTCAGAATCTATCTTCTGCACGTAGACCTCGATGGAAGCGAATTCCTCGGTGGTTCCCACCCTTTTGTCATCCACGTAGAAGTAGAAAAACACATTCTTGACCGTCTCGTCGGGGCCTATGTGGAGGACTACTTTCTCGGTTCCGGACTTGAACGAGCACTCCATGTAAGTAGCGGCGCTGGTATGAGGTCCGAGATAATAGGTATAGTCATAATATGACACCACCCTGAGTTCCCTGGTCGTGCCGGCATCCATCTTGAGCACGGTCTGTTCAAAATCAAAATACTTCATGTTTTCGCTGTAGGCATAAGCCTTTGAGCTAAACGAAAAGCTTAAGACAAGCGTCAGCATGATGATGCTGATGATGCTGATGATGCTTTTGAAACCTTTCTTCATTAACCTTCTCCTTTCTCTGCCCGGGACGACGCAAGAAACATCGTCCTCACTCTCACGAATCCTGCTCCGGACGCAGCCATAGTCATTTGCAGCATTCGAATGATAAAACGAACCGGATCCATTCAGATCCGGTCCGAATACACATCTCTTTTATAACTCTTAAATAACTAAGCTGTCAAGCAGGATCATCTCTGGGCAACGTCCTTCATCGAGAAGGAAATGCGTCCCATGCGGTCCTTGCCGAGGCAGATGACCGTAACCGTGTCTCCGAGGGTAAGCACGTCCTCAACGCGGTTGATGCGCTCCCTGGCGATCTTGGAGATGTGTACCATGCCCTCCTTGCCGGGAGCGAACTCGATGAACGCGCCGAACTCCTTGATGCTGACTACGGTACCGGTGAATATCTGGCCCTGCTCGAACTCCGTCGTGATGATCTCGATCATCTTCTGAGCCTTTTCCATGTTCTCCTGATCAGTGCCGCAGATGGATACCTTGCCGTCATCATTGATGTCGATCTTGACGTCGCAGCGAGCGATGATCTCATTGATGGTCTTGCCGCGCTGTCCGACCACGTCACCGATCTTCTCGGGATCGATCTGCATGGAGATGATCTTGGGAGCATACTGGTTAACGTTCGGCCTGGGCTCGGAAATGGCAGGCTTCATGCAGTTGTCCATGATGAAAAGCCTGGCCTCGCGGCACCTGGCGATAGCGCCCTCCACGATCTGCCTCGTGAGGCCGTGGATCTTGATGTCCATCTGAATGGCGGTAATGCCCTCGGTGGTACCGGTTACCTTGAAGTCCATGTCTCCGAAGAAATCCTCAAGACCCTGGATGTCGGTAAGGAGCACGAAATCATCATCAGTGTTGCCGGTAACAAGTCCGCAGGAAATGCCGGCAACCATTGCCTTGATCGGAACGCCTGCAGCCATCAGTGACATGCATGACGCACAGGTCGATGCCATGGAAGTGGATCCGTTGGATTCAAACGTTTCAGACACGGCACGGATGGCATAAGGGAATTCCTCTTCACTGGGCAGAACGGGAATGAGCGCCCTTTCTGCCAGTGCTCCGTGACCTATCTCACGACGACCGGGGCCGCGGCTGACCTTGGTCTCGCCAACTGAATATGACGGGAAATTGTAATGATGAATGTATCTCTTCTGAGTGATGTTGGGGTCAAGGCCGTCAACCTTCTGTGCCTCGGAAAGGGGCGCAAGCGTCACGACGTCGCAGATCTGAGTCTGTCCGCGCGTAAACATTGCGGAACCGTGAACCCTGGGAATGATGTCAACCTCTGCAGCCAGGGGCCTGATCTGTGACAGTTCCCTGCCGTCGGGACGCTTGTGATCCTTCAGGATCATCTTGCGCACGGTCTTTTTTTCATACTGATAAATGGCCTCGCCAAGGATCGCAAGCCAGTCTTCCTTGTCGGCAAAGGCTTCCTCAAGCCTGGCGGTGATGTTTCGGACGTTCTCCTCACGAACCTGCTTTTCGTCAGTAAATACGGCGGTCTCCATCTCTTCGGGAGGAACGATCTCCTTGATCGCGGCAAAGAGCTCCTCCGGAACGGCGCAGCTCTCATAGCTGTGCTTGGGCCTGCCGACCTCGGCAACGATGCCCTTTATGAACTCCACAAGCTGCTTGTTGACCTCATCAGCCTTGTAGATGGCTTCGATCATCTTCGCCTCGGGAATGACGTTTGCACCTGCCTCGATCATGATCACCTTCTCGGCGGTGGAAGCAACGGTCAGCTTGAGGTCGCCGTTGTCCCAGTCTGCCTGGCCGGGGTTGATGATCAGTTCGCCGTTTATCATGCCGACCTGAGTCATGGCCACGGGACCGTCAAAGGGTATGTCAGAGATGCAGGTTGCTATCGAAGTTCCCAGCATGGCCACCAGCTCAGGACGGCATGCGGGATCAACTGACATTACCATGTTGTTAAGGGTTACGTCATTGCGGTAATCCTTGGGGAAAAGGGGTCTCATCGGCCTGTCAATGACACGGCTCGTCAGGATGGCATTCTCCGAAGGCTTGCCTTCCCTCTTGTTGAAGCCTCCGGGAATCTTGCCTACGGAATAGAACTTCTCCTCATACTCAACCGAGCAGGGGAAAAAATCGATGCCTTCACGAGGCTTCTCGGAAGCGGTGGCAGTGCTCAGAACCGTGGTATCGCCATAGTGCATGAAGGCGCATCCGTTGGCCTGCTTGCCTACTCGGCCGATGTCCACGCTAAGCGTGCGTCCGGCCAGTTCAAAGGTGTAAGTCTTATACATTTTTTTCTCCTTCTGCCTGGATACAGGCTTTGAAAATGAATGATCCCGGTCGGACCGGTTTTCATCCATTAATTAAAAGGGCGACTTGAATTAGCCGCCCTTATACTCAAATTACTTTCTGAGACCAAGCTTCTTGATGAGATCACGATATCTCTCGATATCCTTGTTCTTGAGATAATCCAGAAGTCCACGTCTCTTACCGATCATCTTGAGCATTCCTCGTCTGGAATGATGATCCTTGGGATTGGCCTTAAGATGCTCGGTGAGTTCGGCAATCCTGGCCGTGAGAACAGCTACCTGCACCTCGGGTGAACCGGTGTCACCGGGAGTGCGTGCATACTCGTTCATGATGGCTGTTTTCTTTTCGGGTGAAATCATTTTTCTCTCCTTTACAATAAAAGCTTTCCATCCGCCAAGGAACGGTCGGAGTCGTCCAATTCCTGAGCAGAGGTCACGGGAACAGGTCCCTGTTATCATTACGGATCCTGCAGTTCACCTGTCAGGATCAATGCCGGCGGCCGGGGTCGAACCGGCACGGGTATTACTACCCACGGGATTTTAAGTCCCGGGCGTCTGCCAATTCCGCCACGCCGGCAGTCAACAAGCGTCAACTTATTAATAATACCCACTAAACGGGCCTTCGTCAAGTTTATTTTTCTTTCCCGCAAAATGACACTCGGGGACGGAGTCAGAGTGTCATTTTTCTTCGCGCAGAATGACACTCGTGGACGGAGTCAGGGGGTGATTTTATCAGGTGAAAAGCAAAAAAACAGATGACCCTGTCACGGATCATCTGCTTAAGTGGACCTTCGGGGACTCGAACCCAGGACCGACCGGTTATGAGCCGGTTGCTCTAACCAACTGAGCTAAGGGTCCATATAAAAAATAAAAGCCGATGGGGGGACTCGAACCCTCAACCTGCTGATTACAAATCAGCTGCTCTGCCAATTGAGCCATACCGGCATCAAGCCGTCACGCATGACAGCTTTGATATTATAAAAGATTTACAGGGGTTTGTCAATATAATGTCCGGGAAGCTTCCGCCGCCTCTGCCGCCACTTTCTCAGTCTGACTCCCTTGTATTTCCGATCATAAACGTGTCGTCCCCCTTCGTAACACCGAGGGTATTATTAGAGATCTTGACACGTCCGTCAAAGGGAGCGGTGATCTCTTCAAGAAGTTCCCCGAAAATATCGCGGATCTCACCGATCTTCTGACCTTTCTTCACCTCATCACCAGTGCCGACAAATTTATAGAAAAGCCCCGTATGCCCGGCCTCACCCCAGTAATGTCTGGGATAGAAGATCTGCGCATCCGTATTGTCGATCGGCTCTCCTTCCAGGATCTTAAGATACTGGCAGATGCTGATCACATCATCCTTGTCGCGCTCGACCTCATCCCAGTTAAGATGTCCCTGTCCGCCCCTTTCGAAAAGAATGCCGGGTACGCCGCGATCGATCCAGGAAGAATTATACAGTTCTCTGCGGCCGTGGGAGTTGATCCGATGCGTAAAGCTGGTATGCTGCGCCACCTTTGTACAGTAGTCACGGATCTCCTCATCCTCAGTATTGCAAACCGCGACGAACTCCTCGAGTTCCTCAACAATATCTCCGCTATGCATGTCGAGATGAAAATCACACTGCGGAACGATCTCATCAAAAATGAAAGCAGAGACCTTTTCGGCAGTCGTACCGTTCTTATCGCCCGGAGAAATATGAT
>CALGGH010000092.1 GCA_937916415.1 uncultured Lachnospiraceae bacterium | reverse complement strand
CCGATCTCGGAGATGCTGACGCACGACGTGCGTCCCGGAGAGCACCATTTCCATGACGAGCCGCTCGCGGAGTGGGCAGAATGACGGAACCGAGGCCCGGATGACCGAATTTGAATGACCGGATGCCAGAATTTGAAGGCCCGGATGACCGAATTTGAATGACCGGATGCCGGAATTTGAAGGCCCGGATGCCGGAACCGAATGACCGGATGACAGAACCGAGTGACAGATCAATCCTGAACGTGACGAGTTGAGGGTTGAAGAATGAAAGGAAGCCGTATGACAAGAGAAGAAACCAGAAAACTGCTGGACGAATACGTAAAGTACCTGATGAGGGAGTCAGATGCGGAGCATCCGATGTGGAACGTCGAAAAGGTCCGCAGCGGCAAGCCCAACAAGTGGAACTACATCGACGGATGCATGATCACCGCACTGCTCAGGCTGCATGGCAAGACCGGAGATGCGGAGTATCTGGATTTTGCCGACAGGTTCGTGTCGCACTTCGTTCAGGAGGATGGCAGCATCCTGACGTATGATCCGGAGGAGTACAACCTCGACAACGTGCGCCCGGCATGCAACTTTTTTGCGCTGTATGACCTGACCGGCAGGCAGAAGTACAGACTCGCCATGGACACCGTCAGGGGCCAGCTGGAGAAACATCCCCGCACTAACGAGGGCAATTTTTGGCACAAAAAGATATATCCGCATCAGGTATGGCTGGACGGGCTATACATGGCGCAGCCTTTTTATGCCGAATACGAGCGCCGCTATAACAAGATGACCGGCTGCCTGGACTCATTTAAGCAGTTTCGGAACGTATACCGGCTGATGCGCGATGACAAGACCGGCCTCTATTATCACGGCTATGACGAGTCACGCGAGATGTACTGGGCTGACAGGGAGACCGGACACAGCCCGAACTTCTGGCTGAGGGCGACGGGATGGTACATGGCTTCTCTCATCGACACGGCCGAGGCCATGGGGGAGGAACTCTATAACGAGTATCGTACGCTTCAGAACACGCTGAAGGAGCTGGCGGACTCCCTGATGAACTACATGGATCCCGAAACCCACATGTTCCATCAGGTGATTGACAAGCCTGAAGCCGAGGGCAATTATCTGGAGACGTCCGGATCCGCGCTGATCGCATATGCCCTGCTCAAGGGCTCGAGGCTTGGATACCTGCCGGAGAGACATGCCGGTATCGGCGAGGAGATATTCTACGGGATCACTGAAAAGTACCTGTCCAGAAATGAGGACGGCACGCCCAGGCTCGGCGGCATTTGCCTCGTGGCGGGACTCGGCGGCGAGCAGCACCGTGACGGATCACTGGAGTATTATTTCAGCGAACCCGTGGTGGAAAATGACGCGAAGGGCACGGGACCGCTGCTCATGGCATACACCGAACTGCCTGACTGATCAGAATTGGGAGCATGGAAAATAAGACAGCCGGAAGGTCAATTCACATGAAATATGACGTTATAGATACGGAACCACGACAGATAACCATTGAGCTGGACAATGATTCATGCTATGAGGCACCCTCGAGGGTAACCGCCACGGTAAGGAGCCGGGAGAAGCTAAAGCCCGGCACCGGAGCGGAACTCAGGGTGACCGAGTCCGTGACGAACGTGTTCACCGTGGACGGGTTATGTCCTGATGCGGAATACGAGATTACCATCATGGACGAGGAGGGAGACTCATGCACGGGCAGCTTTAGGACGAGTAAGGAATCGGCGCTTCTTGACGTGCGCAGGTTCGGGGCAGCAGGCGACGGATCAAGGCGCGACACCGCTGCCATTCAGGCCGCGATACAGGCTTGTCCTGCGGAGGGCACCGTTTATCTGGGCAGGGGCACCTATCTGTGCGGTCCTCTTTTCCTAAAAAGCGGCGTCAGCATCTGGCTGGACGAAGGGGCCGTCATCATGGGCACGGCCGACCGGGCAGACTATCCGGTGCTGCCGGGCGTGATCATGAGCACGGACGAAAAGGATGAAATCAACATAGGCAGCTGGGAGGGCAATCCCCTGGACTGCTACGCTTCGCTGATCACCGGACTCGGAGTGGAGAACGTGTCCATATACGGCCGGGGCAGGCTGGACGGCAATGCGCAAAACGGAGACTGGTGGGTCAATCCCAAGGTCAGGCGCGGCGCATGGAGGCCGAGGACGGTCTTTTTGAACGGATGCAGGGAAGTCAGGCTGGTTGGACTGGAAGTATGCAATACTCCCTGCTGGACCATACACCCGTATTATTGTGAAAACGTGGCCCTGATCGGACTTAAGATACGCAATCCGGATGACTCGCCCAACACCGACGGCATAGATCCGGAGAGCTGTGTGGGCCTGGACGTCATTGGCACGGACATTTCAGTGGGAGATGACTGCATCGCGATCAAATCAGGCAAGTACTACATGGCACGGGAGCATTACCGCGCGACGAGCGGAGTGCGGGTGCGCAACTGCAGGCTGAATCATGGGCACGGCAGCGTCACCATAGGCAGCGAATGCGCCGGCGGCGTGCGTGACGTGCTGGTCAGCAGATGCATTTTTGACAGCACGGACAGGGGCCTTAGGGTCAAGACCAGGCGTGGCCGCGGGAGCAGGTCGGTTCTGGAGGACATCGTTTTTGACAACGTCAGGATGACGAACGTGCGCATGCCTTTTACGGTCAACATGTTCTACTTCTGCGATCCCGACGGACACAGCGAGTACGTGCAGACCAGGGAACCGCAGCCGGTGGATGACATGACGCCCGAGATCAAAAACGTCACGGCACGCAACGTTACCTGCGAGGGCGTGGACGTCAGTCTGCTCGCGGTATACGGCCTGCCCGAAAAAAAGGTCGGCGAGGTCGTACTTGAAAACATAGAGGCGGATTACCTGCCGCCGGAAAAGCGGGTGCCCGGGGTGCCCATGATGATGGACGGCATGGAACCGATGAGCGGGCGCGGGATCTACGTGCGCAACGTTGAGAAGCTGACTCTCGTCAACGTAAATATACGCGGAAGCGTGGATGCGGAACCTGATATAGGATAATCATGATCACGGGGACGGTTCTTTTGATCAACTTTGATCATGGG
>CALGGH010000091.1 GCA_937916415.1 uncultured Lachnospiraceae bacterium | reverse complement strand
CACATGAAAATCCAGTCTGCGCATCTTTATGAAGTTATTTATTTACAGTGCCTTACCGAAAAGCGTTCATCCTTGAACTTGTAGTTTCTGATTCCTGCGTGGTTCCCCAATATGATCAGATACCTGTCATGCAGCTGTATTTGTATGATGAGTTATTGTCCCTACGGTACTCCTTTGCATAATTAGTCTTTGCTTCTACTAAATATATCGGCGTTTTGTGAAAAAAAGTTAACATAAGTATGCTTGCATGATCTTTACGCGCATTTGAGAAAGCCTGCGAACTGCGCCTAGTGTAGCATTTCAAGTAAAGAAGTCATTGAAACGCTACACTGGGTGCTTACGTCATTTTTTTCGCTCATTCACACAATACCGTAGCCAATCGTGGTATTATTAATGTATGTGTGATTTTTTCCCAATTAACGAAAAACTGTGTGCAAGACCGATCACCGAGGAGGATACGGACCTGGTGGTCAGATGGCGCAATGATCCCAGAGTCGTCAATAATTTCCTGCATCGCAAGCCGGTTACGCGCGAGGATCACCTAAACTGGCTTAGGACCAAGGTTGATGCCGGACTGGTGGATCAGCTCGTGGTATATGAAAAGGGAGCGGGCGCGGGAGACGAGGAACGCATGGAGGCCGGCCGTCCGATAGGATGCGTGTACCTGCGTGACATAGACCATGATGCCCGAACCTGTGAGTATGGAGTATTCATAGGAGAGGCGGATGCGCTGGGAAAGGGTTATGGCAATGCGATCGCTGATTGGGCGGTCTGGTACGCACGGGAAGTGCTCAAGCTGGATACAATGGTCCTGCGCGTGCTAAAGGGCAATGAGCCGGCATACAAAAGCTATCTCCGTGCAGGATACGTGGCTACGGAGACGATCCCTGACTACGTCGACGGCAGGGATCTGATCATGATGGAGCGAAAGCTATGAGCAAAGTGAGTTTTGTGATCCCCTGTTACAGATCCGAGCAGACGATAGAAGGCGTGATCAAAGAGATCCGCGAAGCGATGAAGGAACTGCCGCAATACTCATATGACGTGGTGCTGGTAAATGACTGCTCGCCTGACGGGACCTGGAACGTCATAAAGAAAATGTCTGAAAGCTCGAATGACGTCCTGGGCATTAACCTAAGCAAGAATTTCGGGCAGCACGCGGCACTCATGGCCGGATATGCGCATGCGGACGGAGAAGTGGTCGTGAGCCTGGATGATGACGGACAGACGCCCGCAAATGAAGTGGGCAAGCTGCTGGCGGGAATCGAGGCCGGAAGCGACGTCGTGTATGCGAGGTATGCGCACAAGCAGCACAGCGGATTCCGCAACATGGGCAGCAAGATCAATGAACTGATGACCCGCATCATGCTGGGCAAGCCCAAGGAACTGCAGGTGTCCAGCTATTTTGCCGCAAGGCGGTTCATAATAGACGAAATACTCAAGTACAGACAGTCATATCCATACGTGATAGGGCTGGTGCTCAGGTCAACCTCGAACATCACGAACGTAGACGTGACTCACAGGGCACGCACTGTCGGCAGCTCGGGATATACCTTCGGCAAGCTGATGGGACTGTGGATGAACGGCTTCACGGCATTCTCGATCAAGCCGCTCAGGATAGCCACCGCGATAGGCTTCATCAGCACGATAATCTCGCTCGCATATGGCATATATACCATAGTCAAAAAATTCATCCGGCCTGACGTACCCGTGGGGTTTTCGGCCCTGGTCTGCATCATGCTCTTCGTCGGAGGAGTGCTGATGATCATGCAGGGCATGATGGGTGAATATCTGGGCCGCACCTACATGTCCGTAAATGAAACCCCACAGTATGTCATCCGGGAGATGAGCGGAGCGGATTGCGAATGAGCTCCGCGGAGTAAATGGCAATAAGCGGATTCCGTGTGAGCTCCGCGTTAACACATGACCACTACCACGCAAAAAAAGAGAAACATCATATCCGCCTTATTTTCTTTTTTGTGTGCGGTTTTTATGTCCGTCGGACATTGCATTGACAGCTACGGTGAGCTCAAGGCGGGTCTCACGCCGTGCATCATTTTTGCCGTTACTTTTTTGGTGCTCCTTGTGATTTCGCATCTGATCCTTGGCCGGATGGATGCCATATCGTCAGCACCTAAGGGCCGGGCGGTTAGCCGTCCGCCTTTTCCTTGTGTATGGGCAGCCATCCTTGTCATGTGGATTCCGGTATTTTTGGCCGAGTTTCCGGGCTTCTTTGTATATGACGCGGTGGATGAATACGTAGCCGTCGCAACGAGGACGTTTACCACTCATCATCCGCTGTTGCATACCCTGCTGCTGGGGGGATGCGTGTATGGCGGCGAGGCCAGGCTTCACAGCGCAAATGCCGGCATTGCCATATACGTGCTTGCTCAGATGGCGGTCGTGTCGGGCATCTTTGCATGGCGAATAAACAGGATGGCCGGGCTTAGGATCGCGGCCATTTGCTTCTACGGGCTGTTTCCGACGGTCGTCATGTTTGCGCTTTGCTCAGCCAAGGATACGCTGTTTGCCGCGGCACTTTTGGCGTGCGTGACATGTTTTGCGGATGCGGGGCAGGGATCGCGCGGCGAAGCATCCGAGGGCGTGATGCCGACGGATGACGTCAGGACTTATCTGATGGCCGGAGCATCGCTGACCGTGGCCATGCTAATGAGACACAATGCGGCATATGCGGTCCTCGTCTTTGCCCTGGCGGAGACCGTCAGGTGCCTGGCCGACCATGGAGGAGCGAAAAGTAAAGCGAGATTCGGCGGCCTGATTACGATCGCGGCATCTTTTTTGCTATATCTGACGATAAATCTGACCCTGACCCACGTGACCGGCGCGGATGCATCCCTGAAGGAGCATCAGGAGATGCTGACCGTTCCGATCCAGCAGGTTGCACGTACCTGGCAGGCATATGGAGATGAATTCTCTCCTGAGGAATTAAATAAGCTGTATTGCTACCTGCCGGAGGAGGGACTGGCGCATTACACTCCGTGCCTGTCTGATCCCGTCAAGTCATATTTTGACAATGCCGCATACGAGGCTGATCCTTCAGGCTTTTGGAGCATATGGGGCAGGGGCTTTCGTTCTCATCCCATGAGCTACGTGAACGCATGGCTGAATACCTGTTACGGATATTTTTATCCGTTTACGGTAGTGAACGTTTATGAAGGTCACGCGGCATACACTTTTACGTATGACGGAAGCTCGTATTTTGGATATGAGGTGGAGTATCCCGGTGAAAGAAGGTCACTTATTCCGTTCATAGATTCCTTTTACAGGTGGCTGTCTTTGGACGATGACGTACAGAGGATCCCGGTTATATCGCTGTTCTTCAGCATGGGCTCTTTCGCCTGGTTTTATATGCTGACCATAGGCATCTTCACGTATCGCGGCGAGTGGCGGGCACTGAGCGCTTACGTGCTTACGGCGGCGGTATGGGCAACGCTTTTGCTGGGACCGACTTTTTTGCCCAGATACGTGGTTTTTTTGTGGTTCATGCTGCCGGATGCGATTGACCGGATATTTCTAAGGAAATGCTGATTAAAACGTTTCCGTAATAAAAGGAGCATTCATGAGAAAGATAATTACGAGGGCGAGGGCCATACAGTATGCGATATGCGTCATCTGCGCACTGCTCACATTGGCGGTCTACCCCTGCAGGCTTTTTAGGGAAAACATACAGTCAACGGGCAGGGAAAGCCCTGCCGGAGCGGTCAGCGTGGGCGGCGATTACGTGGCGCTGCAGGAATTTACGGCAGAGTATGACCGCATATCCTCGATCGGTTTTTACCTAAAGGGAGATCATGATGCAGATACGCTGACCCTCAGGGTGTTTAAGGAAAGCACCGGCGAATTGCTGAGGGAGATCACGGTTTCGACGGATGAGTTCCACAGGGTGGATGACAAGACTTATTCGGGCATGGGAGAAGGTTATGCTGACGTATACGTCAACCTCGAGACCAAGGTCGGTGACGGGTATTTCTATACCGTAGAAGGCCTCAGCTCCGATTTTGAGATACCGTTTGAAATGACCGCGAACTCAGGTACCTCTAACAACGGATACATGCAGTATGGCGGTGAAAACAAGGAGGCCTATAACCTGGTAACGCGCTACGTCTACGTGCAGCCACTGCGAAAGCTCAAGTCGCTGTGCGTCATCCTGGCGCTGCTTGCGGCCGGCTGTATTTTGACGCTGGCACTGGGTTACGCTGAAAAGAGATCCGCCATCCTGCGTGAGCTTACCACTCCCGCGTGGATCATCAGGGCAATCGCAAACCCCGTCATCGTGGCGCTGGCCATCACTGCGATCGTGGCCGTGGGACCGCTGCACATGTTTACGATCTTTTATGCGGACATAGTTTTCATGATCCTGGGCATATTGCTGCTTGCGGGCGTGCTGCTGTATGCGGTGAACGTGTCCCTGCCCGGGACTGACTTCCGGATCGGACCCATCGAAAAAGATTCTGACCGCCCCGGCCGCAGGGTGATAGTCCTTCCGTCACCGCAGGCCTTTTTGCAGTCGCTTTTTATTGCGATTGCGCTTAAATACTGCGTCGATTACGTGAATGCGCTTTATGAGGTGTTTCATGACATAGCATGGCGCAAGATGGCCTTTTTCCTGGGACTGGCCCTTATCGTAACCTTTAGCTTCAAGGAACTGGTGAACGCATGGAACCTGATCCTGCTCATCGCGGGCGTGATCACGGCCAGGGTTTATTACGTGCATAACCTGCCGGACATGGTGGATGAGTTTCACGTGGATGCGATGTTTGGCACGTGCCTCTGCATACCGGTGATCTTCATAATGATGGGGTTCATCATAGCCAGGTGCGTCAGGTGGATCATGGCACTCGCGCGTCCCTCGTCGGAGACGGGAACGACGACCCTCGGAACCTGTCCTGCCTTAAGCGGACAGCCCATGTTTGTACGCGTCACCCGGATCGTTTACGACCTGGCCACGATCATGCTCGTGGCGGGCATGATAATGCGGAGAAATGGCAGATACTGGCAGGTAATGATGGCCGTAATCGGCGCCGTGTATTTCTTCAGGCTGGCCGTGTGGGATCATTCGGGGAGTTTTACGGACAATCTTACCCGCGGCATATTGTTTCATTTTGCCGGGGCGGTCATCTACTGTCTTATGTTCAGGCCATATGAAGCCTTTGAGTACGTCAGGTTTCCATTTGTTTTTCATACTGTTACCATCACGGCGGAGTATATGGCACTGGTCATGGCGGCATCGATCGTAAGGCTCTTTAGCGCATATCGACGAAGAAAACGTCTGATGGATTGCAAGTGGGAGCTATTCGTCTTTGGATGCGTGGCTTCGTACACGCTTTTCACCATGTCCAGGACGGCGATGATAGGCATAGTGGCAACGGGCCTGACCATGTGGATCGCATATTCACGCAGGGATAACGGACACGGACGCATTCGTGGCCTTTTGGTCTCCGCAGGCGGCGTTGTCCTGAGCGTAATGGTGGCCTTTCCCATTTTCTTCAGCGCACAGAAGGCCATCCCCGGTCTGGTAGGTCAGCCCAGGCTGCTTGAGATAGAGAGGTATCCTCAGCCGCTGATGATCAGCAAGGATTATGATTCTGAGGAATATATTACCATCACCCGGTTTGCCAAGGCGTTTGCGCATAAGATGTTCGGGCTGGATGAGGACCTGATCAAATGGGACCTCTATACGATATACGGCAAGACGGAGGGCTTGTACGTAGATTATACTTATCTGCTGGATGAGGGATCCGCTGAACGCGCGGCAGGATTCAATGCCGGCTTCGGCCCGACGCTGCGATCAGTTCAAGGAACTGCCGTCCTGATGGAACCGGGTGAACTGCTGCTGTCCGGTGAGGGAATGGCGAAGGTCTCCGCGCATGAATTTGTACCTCCGCATGAGTACGGTGAGGAAGGTGACCCGCCTGAGGAATGGTGGGATGAGGACTATTGGGTATATTATCCTCAAACCGGAGAATGGGAGTTTGCAACCTGGAAGCTGGAAGAGGAGGCGGCCTCTGACGTAACAAACGGACGTTTGGACATATTCAGGTCGTATCTTGAGCAGATGAATGACGAAGGACACGAAGAAATGGGCGCGACCCTGCCTAACGGGGAGATAGCCGCTCATGCCCATAACATATATTTGCAGGTGGCATACGATAATGGTAAAATTATAGGGATAATGTTTATTATTTGGATGGCTTTGACATGTATCAGGGCACTGACGTTATTTATCCGCAACAGGGATAAGGATCCCGCCGCGGGAATACTCCTGTCGGTGTCCGTTACCTATGCCGTATGCGGCGTTACGGAGTGGATATCCCATCCCTGTAATCCCGTGGGAATGGTTATGATGCTTGTCTGTGCGGTCCTGTGCCTGCCCGATCTCATGCATGAAGCACGCTGACGCGAGACGATGATTACAAGACCGCTTTACAATGTATGCAAAAGCAATGAAACAGTTTAACTTCAAAATCCTATACAGACGAACGGCCCTGGTCATATATGACGTCATCAGCATCATGGCATCGGCCTTCCTGGCCCTGCTCATCCGGTACGAGTTTTCCTTTAATGCGGTGCCTTATCATTTCAGGCATCCCATAGAGCGTTTTTTACCGATAAACATAGTGGTGACGATCCTGCTTTTCTACCTGTTCCGCTTATACAGCTCACTGTGGGCGTATGCGGGTGAGACGGAGCTTCAGTCCATCGTGATAAGCTCGGTATTTTCGGGCCTGGTCAACCTGATAGGCCTTCAGTTTTTTAGGGAAGGCACCCTGGCAGTGCCCAAGAGCTATTACTTCCTGTACGTGTTCCTGCTCATAGCATTTGTGTTCGTGAGCCGTTTTTCGTACAGGTTTTTGCGTAACCTCAAGCACAAAAACAATAACCGTAACAATGACGTCTCCGTCATGGTGATAGGAGCGGGCGAAGCAGCCAACGTGATCATCAAGGAGATCATCAATTCCACGTTCAGCACGATGAAGATCCGCTGCATCATAGATGATGATCAGGGCAAATGGGGCAAGTACATACAGGGCATCCGCGTAGTTGGCGGCCGTGACAGGATCGTGGAGTGTGCCGATACCTATGAGATAGATCAGATCATAGTCGCCGTACCGTCCATCTCCAGGAGCCAGCTGAGGGAAATACTGGAGATATGCAAGGAGACGGAGTGCAAGATCAAGTCGCTGCCCGGCATGTACCAGATCGTAAACGGTGACGTGTCGGTATCCAAGCTCCGTGACATCGAGATAGAGGATCTGCTCGGCAGGGATCCGGTGGACATAGACATCGATTCGATCATCGGATACGTACAGGGTAAGACAGTGCTGGTCACCGGAGCCGGCGGCTCCATAGGCAGCGAACTGTGCCGCCAGATCGCCACTCACAAGCCGCTCAGGCTGGTCATGCTTGACATATATGAAAACAGCGTATATGAGATACAGCAGGAACTGAAACTGTCGCATCCCGAACTCGACATGACAGTGCTGATAGCCAGCGTGCGCAATGCCAACCGGATGAACTGGATATTTGACCGGCATCATCCCGACATCGTGTATCATGCCGCGGCACACAAGCACGTACCGCTGATGGAGGATTCGCCGGGAGAGGCAATCAAAAACAACGTATTCGGCACGTTCAACGTGGCACAGTCAGCTGCTATGAGCGGCGTTCGCAGATTCGTGATGATAAGCACGGACAAGGCCGTGAATCCCACCAACATAATGGGAGCGTCCAAGCGTATCTGTGAGATGATAATACAGACCTTCAACAACAAGTATGACACTGAATTCGTGGCCGTAAGGTTTGGAAACGTGCTGGGGTCAAATGGATCGGTGATCCCGCTCTTCCGCAGGCAGATCGCGGAGGGAGGCCCCGTGACCGTCACACATCCGGACATCATCAGGTATTTCATGACTATCCCGGAGGCGGTGTCGCTGGTCCTGCAGGCAGGAGCATATGCGAAAGGCGGCGAGATATTCGTGCTGGACATGGGAGAACCCGTGAAAATACTGGATCTGGCCGAAAATCTGATAAGGCTGTCCGGATACAAGCCCTATGAGGAGATACAGATTCAATTTACCGGACTTCGTCCCGGTGAGAAGCTCTTTGAGGAGATGCTGATGGATGAGGAGGGCATGAAGGAAACGGCCAATTCCATGATCCACATAGGGCGTCCGCTTGAGATCGACGAGGAGAGATTCTTTGAGGAGCTTAAGGAACTCAAGGATTCCTGCGAGATAGAGGGACAGGACATCAGGCCGCTCGTGCAGACCATAGTGCCTACGTATACGTATCGTAAACGCATTAAATAAATGCGTTTACGATAACTGTTCCGCAAGGATGCGCACGGATTTGCACTGGAAGCATGCGGCCTTCAGCCGCGCAAATCCGGCGCAGGAAACGAACAAAACGCAAGCATTTTGTTCGTTTCCTATACATAAGGAATGACAGATAATAAACGTCAAGTCAGTCATAAGGGAGGAAAGCATCATGCCGTTTGAAAAAAAGATATATCTATCCAGTCCGACCATGCACGGTGAGGAACTGAAATACGTCACCGAGGCATACGAGACCAATTGGATGTCTACCATAGGTGCCAACATCAATTCCGTGGAAAGTGAGATATCAAAATACGTGGGATGCAGGAGCGCGGTGGCGCTGTCATGCGGAACGTCCGCATTGCACATGGCCATCAAGTATGCCGGAGAAAAAGCTTATGGCTCCACGATCCCCGGGAAGGGAGCGCTGCGCGGACATCACGTGTTCTGCTCTGACATGACTTTTGATGCTTCGGTGAATCCGGTGGTCTATGAGTGCGGCACTCCGGTGTTCATCGATACGGAACCCGACACCTGGAACATGTCTCCCGAGGCACTCGAGAAGGCCTTTGAACAGTTTCCCGAGGTAAAGATCATAGTATTTGCCCATCTGTACGGCACTCCGTCACGCATTGACGAACTGATGAAGATAGCCAGGGAGCACGGAGCGATAGTCATCGAGGACGCCGCAGAGAGCCTGGGAGCCACCTATCACGGACGCCAGACGGGTACTTTCGGGGACTATAACGCGATCAGCTTTAACGGCAACAAGATCATCACGGGATCAAGCGGCGGAATGATGCTCACGGATGACGAGGATGCCGCGGCCAAGGTACGCAAGTGGTCCACCCAGTCCAGGGACAATGCTCCATGGTATCAGCACAGCGAGCTGGGATACAACTATCGCATGAGCAACGTCATAGCCGGAGTCATACGCGGACAGCTGCCGCATCTTGAGGAACACATAGCCCGGAAGAAGGCAGTATATGAGAGATACAGAGAGGGTCTGAAGGATCTGCCGGTTACCATGAATCCTACGGGAGATGAGGAAACGACTCCCAATTACTGGCTGTCCTGCCTGCTTATAGATCCGGATGCGATGTGTAAATGGAACCGCACGTACAGCACTTATTCATATGAATCTTCACCGGGGCACAGCTGCCCTGATGAGATACTGGACGCGATCGCTGCATTAAACGCCGAAGGCCGCCCGATCTGGAAGCCCATGCACATGCAGCCCATATTCAAGGACAATCCTTTCATTAAGGTGACGGAAGAGTCCGTGGGTGAGGACATTTTTGCGAGGGGCTTATGCCTGCCGAGTGACAACAAGATGCTTCCCGAGGAGCAGGACGTCATAATGGATGCGATACGCAGATGCTTTAGATGAACGTCTATTCGAGGTGTGTTTTGCACAAGCCCCATGGCCCATATGAAAAGTACATAAAGCGGCCTCTTGACCTGACGTTATCATTGCTTGGGATAACCGTGCTCAGTCCGGTCCTGGCCGTGACCGCGGTTCTTGTCAGGATCAAGCTGGGAAGTCCCGTGATTTTTCATCAGGAGAGGCCGGGCAGGAATGGACGTATATTTAAGCTATGCAAGTTCAGGTCCATGACGGATGAGCGCGATGCTGACGGAAACCTGCTTCCCGATGAGGACAGGCTGCCTCCTTTTGGCAGGAAGCTCAGGGCGACCTCGCTGGATGAACTGCCTGAACTGATAAACATCATCAAGGGAGACATGGCAATAGTCGGCCCCAGGCCGCTGCTGGTCAGGTATCTGCCCAGGTATAATGAACGGCAGGCGAGACGCCACGAAGTCCGCCCCGGATTTACCGGACTGGCACAGGTGCATGGCAGAAATTCGATCTCATGGGAAGAAAAGTTCGAGTGGGACGTTAAGTACGTGGATGAGATCACTTTTTTGGGAGATTTTAAAATTCTGCTGGATACCGTTAAGGTCGTTTTTAGGCGGGACGGCATATCCAGCGCGACGAGCGCGACCATGGAGGAATTCATGGGTTCGGAAGGGCAGCAGGCCGATCAGGTTTTGCAAAAAGACTAAGGAGAATGTATTGACATGACGGTTTATGAGGATCTGTTGGAACGTAAGGCCAAATTATCCCTGGTGGGACTAGGCTACGTGGGCATGCCGATAGCCGTGGCATTTGCGAGGCACGTGGACGTGGTCGGATATGACCTGAACGAGGCTAAGATCGACCTGTATAAAAATGGCATCGATCCCACCAACGAGGTAGGCAACGACGTCATCAGGAATACGACGGTAGATTTTACTTCCGATGCAACCAAATTACGGGAAGCCAAGTTTCACATAGTGGCTGTTCCGACTCCCGTCAAGGCGGATCATACGCCTGACCTGAGTCCGGTGGAGGGCGCAAGCCGCATACTTGGACAAAACATCACCCCCGGATCGGTGGTAGTCTTTGAGTCCACGGTTTATCCCGGAGTAACCGAAGACATATGCGTGCCCATCATCGAAAAGGAATCCGGTCTTAAATGCGGCAGGGATTTTTGGATAGGATATTCGCCTGAGCGCATCAACCCCGGTGACAAGGTTCACCGCCTCGAGACCATTACCAAGATAGTGTCAGGCATGAATGAGGAGACGCTGGACACGATCGCCAGGGTGTACGAACTCGTCGTTGAAGCAGGGGTATACAGGGCTCAGTCCATCAAGGTTGCCGAGGCCGCCAAGGTCATCGAAAACAGTCAGCGTGACATCAACATTGCTTTCATGAACGAGCTGTCGATCATTTTTCACAGGATGGGCATTGACACCGGGGAGGTGCTGGAAGCTGCGGGCACTAAATGGAATTTCCTCAAGTTCATGCCCGGACTTGTCGGCGGACATTGCATAGGAGTGGATCCCTATTACCTGACGTACAAGGCTGAGGAACTGGGTTATCATTCTCAGATCATCCTGTCGGGGCGCCGGATCAATGACGACATGGGCAGGTACGTGGCCGAAAGTCTCGTTAAGACGCTGATCAAGGCCGACATGCCCGTCAGGGATGCCAGGATCGCGATCTGCGGCTTCACTTTCAAGGAGAACTGTCCGGACACCCGTAATACCAAGGTGATCGACATATATAACGAGCTGCTGGAATATGGCGTGACGCCGATCGTGGTCGATCCCGAGGCTGATGCCGCAGAAGCCGGGAGACTGTATGGCATAACCTTCAGCGACATGGATGCGCTTAAGGATCTGGATGCCGTGATACTTGCGGTTGCCCACGATTCGTTTAAGAAACTGAGCAAAAAGGACGTGGACGGCATGTTCGCGTCAGGCAATAAAGTGAAGGTGCTGGCAGACCTAAAGGGCATGTTTGACCGTGCCGAATACTCATCTGAGGATTACCTGTACTGGAGACTGTGATGCGGGGATGCATCCTTTGATCAATGATGGGGGCCGCATCCTTTGATCAATGATGGGTCCGCATCCTTTGATCAATGAAATAAAGGCGGGAGTGACATGAGCTTACGAGACGTTGAGTTAAAAGAAGATTCGGTATTTTTGGTTACCGGAGGTGCCGGATTCATCGGATCCAACATATGCGAGGAATTGGTTAACAGGGGAGTGCGGGTACGCTGTCTTGATAACCTTTCAACCGGATTCATGAAAAACATGGAGCACCTGCTTGACCGGGATAATTTTGAGTTTACGGAGGGCGACGTCAGGGATATGGATACGTGCCTGAGGCTTACGGACGGGGTTGATTACGTCCTGAATCAGGCCGCATGGGGATCAGTTCCCAGATCCATTGAGATGCCGCTCCTTTATGAAGAGATCAACATACGCGGAACCCTGAACATGATGGAAGCTTCGCGCCAAAACGGCGTTAAGTCCTTTGTGTATGCGTCCAGCTCCTCCGTTTATGGCGACAGCACGACGCTTCCCAAAAAGGAAGGCGGAGAGGGCAGGGTTTTGAGTCCTTACGCACTTACCAAAAAGGTGGATGAGGAGTACGGAAGGCTGTATCATGAACTGTATGGCCTCAATACGTACGGGCTGAGATATTTTAACGTATTCGGGCGCAGACAGAATCCTGACGGCATGTATGCTGCGGTGATCCCCAGGTTCATCCGTCAGCTGCTGGCAGGAGAAAAGTGCGTGATCAACGGTGACGGCAGGCAGTCGAGGGATTTTACGTATATTGATAACGTGATTGAGGGAAACCTGAGGGCTGCGCTGGCGGGCAATGATGCCGCCGGGGAGGCTTACAATATCGGAGCTGGCGGCAGGGAGTACCTGATCGACATCTACTACGACCTGTGCAAGGCCCTGGGGATTGATCGTGAACCCGAATTTGGCCCGCCGAGAAAGGGTGACATAAGGGATTCAAATGCCGACGTTTCCAAGGCAAGGGAGAAGCTGGGTTATGATCCTGAATATGATTTTGCGGCAGGCATGTCACGAGCCATAGACTGGTACAGACAGAATCTTTGAGAGATCACGGGAGAATTCATGCACATAAAGGTGGTTGTATTTGGAGTAAAGGATACCTCCGAAAACATAATCGATTTCATTCATAATGAAATATGTCCCGTGGACCTGGTCGTCACCATTGCCCCGGCGGTTACGGAGCGCAATCAGGTTTCCGGATTTAAGGGGCTGAGCTTTCTGACCGAAAAATACGGTATCCCGGTACACGAGGCGGACAGCTACGGCCTTACGGATGATCATACGCGCGAGCTTATTGAGAATAACGAATTTGACATAGGCATATCCATGGGATGGCAGCGGCTGATCCCCGAATACGTGCTGGATGCGTTTAAGTACGGGATATTTGGATTTCATGGGAATGCGGGATACCTGCCCTTTGGACGAGGCAGGTCGCCACTTAACTGGTCGATGATACTGGGTGACACGAGGTTCAACCTCAATCTGTTTAAGTATGATGAGAAGGCGGATTCGCCCAACGTCTTTGCGACGGAGACTTTTCAGATAGGCCCCTGTGACGACATACGCACGGCCCAGTACAAAAACATGATAGTTTCCAAAAGGCTGATACGTAAACTGCTGAAGGCTTATCAGGAAGGTAACGTCGAGATCCGCACTGAGTCCAGGGATTACGATTCCTGGTATTCCAAGCGGACGGCGGCGGACGGACTCGTTGATTTCAAGGGCAGGACGCGTGACATATACAATCTCATTCGCGGCGTGGCGGCTCCGTTTCCCGGTGCGTTCGCGTACGGAAACGGACGCAGGATGACCATTTGGAGCGCCCAGCCCTTTGATGAGATGATAGACTTTTCGGAATATGCTCCCGGAGAGGTGGCGGACATATTTGACGGCAGGCTTGTCATCAGGTGCGTTGACGGGTCGTTGCTCATTAACAAATATGATTACGACGGCGAGATAAGGATTGGAGACGTCCTGAAGACGGAGTGACATGATCAAGGTTTTGCACGTGCTTGGCGGTTTGGGGCTGGGCGGCGCGGAAAGCCGCATTATGGACCTTTACCGTCACGCAGACAGGAATAAGATACGGTTTGATTTTCTCGTACACATGGATCCCGCGGAATACAAAAGGGCCATCACGCAGGGAAAGGATCCGGAGTCATTCAGACAGCCTCAGCATTATGATGATGAAGTGAGGAAGCTTGGCGGCTCCATCTACGCTCTTCCGGCGTACCGCGTGGTCAATCATCTGCAGTACGTTAAGGCAGCGGAAATTTTTTTTGCCAGGCATCATGACTATAACGTCGTGCAGGGACACATGACCAGCACGGCTTCCATATACCTCAGCGCAGCCGGGAAATACCGTTCCGACAAGGCACCATACATGTACCTCGTTGCGCATACCCGCAACGCAGGCATTCCGGGTGGACCGAAGGGAATGGTGATAAGGCATCTCAGGAGGTCGCTGCCTGACGTGGCAGACAGCCTTTTTGCATGTTCGCATCTGGCGGGTGATGAAACCTTTGGCGGAGCTCCGTACGCATACGTGCCTAACACCATTGACGTTTCCAGGTTCCTCTTTGACATGACGGTCAGAAATGACGTACGCAGGGAATACGGCATATCTGATGAAAAGGTACTGATAGGCAATGTGGCCAGATTTGAAAGCCAAAAGAACCAGCCCTTTTTGATACGGGCATTTGCCGCGATGCAAAACCCGGATGATGCGGCGCTCATGTTTGTGGGAGACGGCCCCGACAGGGCAGGGTGTGAGTCACTATGCAAAAGCCTTGGGTTAGAGGACAGGGTGATCTTTGCCGGCAGACAGAAGGAAATTCATAAGTATTATGCTGCCATGGACGTGTTTGCCTTTCCATCCATCTATGAAGGGCTGCCCGGAGTGATGGTTGAGGCTCAGGCTTCCGGTCTTGAGTGCCTGATGTCTGACACGATCACGACGGACGTATGCGTATCTGACCGGCTGAAGACCCTCGGCATAAATGATGAGTCCATATGGACTAAGGCCCTTAATGAGCTTGTCTCCGGGCGCAAGGCTGACAGGTCGTGGATGAGCGCGGAGGGAGACCTTGCCCACAGACGTGATTACGCGGACGTCATGCGTGAGGCAGGATTTGACGTGACGGCGCAGGCAGGAGAGATGTCGGCGTTCTATGCGGATCCGATCGGGTCAGGATTAACGTAGGATATGTGTGGAATTTGCGGATTTATCAGTAAAAAGAACATAACCATGGGTGATCTCACCCGGATGAATGACTCCATGTATCATCGCGGGCCGAATGACAGCGGCCAGGAGATATACGTGATGAAACGCGGCTGGAGCATTGGACTGGCCCAGCGGCGTCTGGCAATACAGGACCTGACCCAGGCCGGACATCAGCCCATGCATTCGTCAGACCGGAGGATCAGCATAGTTTTTAACGGTGAGATATATAATTTCCTTGAACTCAAGAATGAATTGTCGGATTATGAGTTCATGTCAAACTGCGACACCGAGGTCATCGTTGCCGCTTATCTGAAGTGGGGATTAAGGTGCGTCGATCACTTTAACGGAATGTTCGCGATAGCGATCTATGACAGGGAAAGCGAGTCCCTGCACCTGCTTCGTGACCGCATCGGTAAGAAACCCTTGTATTATGCCTTTATGGACGGCGAGATGGTCTTTGGGTCGGAACTGAAGCCCATCATGCTGTTCCCGGGCTTCAACGACGAGATCAACAAGAAGATAATTCCCCGCTATCTTACGACTCAGTACGTTAATGCGCCCGATACGATCTTTGAGAACGTGTACAAGCTGGAGCCGGGATGTACGCTGACTTATCAGGGAGGCGGCATTCAGATCTCCAGGTACTGGGACGTGGTTGAAAAGTATCATGTAGGAGCATCGGATCCTGTCAAGAGCTACGGTGAGGCCAAGGAAACCCTGAAGGAGCTTCTGACGGAGGCCGTTCGCCGCAGGATGATCGCTGACGTTCCGCTTGGAACCTTCCTTAGCGGCGGTTATGACTCTTCACTCATCACGGCATTGGCTCAGAGCATCTCAAACGAGCCGGTATCGACGTTTTCCATAGGATTTACGGAAGAAAAATGGAATGAGGCCCATTATGCCAAGGCGGTTGCCGATCATATGGGCACCAACCATACGGAATATTACATAGATGAGGACGAGATGCTCAAGCAGGTCAAGAGCATTTCCAAATACTTTGACGAACCATTTGCCGATCCGTCCGAAATCGCTACGATGCTGGTCAGCGCGCTGGCGAGCACCAAGGTTACCGTGGCACTGTCGGGAGACGGCGGAGATGAGTTCTACTGCGGCTACAACGTCTACGAATACGTACGCAAGGCGGAGCTTTTGGATCCCGTCGGAGCCGCTGCCCATGGGGTTTTGGGAACGGGAGTCGGCGCCATGCTCGGATTAGAGTCCAAAATGCCCATAAAGGTACGCGCGATAGCTCAAAATCGCGATACAGAGACAAAAACGCAGTTCGCTAATTCGACGTACAAGGAAATGGCCAGAAACATGGTGCTTCCGGGCGAATACGATTCCTGTGATTACGATTTTGAAAGCAAGTATGGCGTGGACAACTGGCAGATACGCAGAATGCTGCTGGACATGGAAACCTACCTGCCCGGCGACATACTGACCAAGGTTGACAGGGCCTCGATGAAGTTTTCGCTGGAGACGAGGTGCCCTATTCTGGATCAGGAGGTCATGGAATACTCCTTTAGGATACCGCACGGATACAAGTTCCGTCACGGCGACAAGAAACACATTCTCAAGGACATAGCCTATGATTTCATCCCTAAATCACTGCTGGACAGGCCTAAACAGGGCTTTGGCGTGCCTCTTGACAAGTGGCTCAGGGGACCGCTGAAGGCACAGCTCATGGACTACAGCAATCGGGATTATCTGTTGAAACAAGGGATTTTTGATCCGGACGTGGTATATGAGATGATCCGGGGATACTTACAGACGGGTGACATGGGACCTGCCACGGGCGGCAACATGTCCAAGATATGCTGGTCCTTCCTGCAATTTCAGGAGTGGTATCATCTTTATGTCGAAAAATAAAACGATAGCTTGATTTTTACCCCGATTTTCGCGTTTTTTGGGCAAAAATTGGCTCTGAAAGAATCAGAAAACAAATTGCAAGCCACCTTGCAAAATAACCATAACGCTCGAAATATTACAAAAATAGACTGTCGTTTTTGGAGATTATTCACAAACGAATGTGTGGTATTGCCGGATTTTATAATCTAAAATCGGATAATCGTGCGAATATTGATGCAATGTTGCAGAAAATTTCGCACCGCGGACCTGATGCAGTTAATTCATGGAATGACGGCCGTAATTCTGGAGTGACGCTGGGACACGTCCGACTGGCCATAGTTGACCTGACCGAGACCGGAGCACAGCCCATGACGAGTCATGACGGCAGGTACGTGATCGTCTATAACGGTGAAATATATAACGCTAGTTACCTACTGTCCGAAATGAGGGCGTCGGGATACGCCGATGAGATGAGGGGCACCTCCGATACCGAGATTTTGATCGAAGCTTGTTCGTATCTTGGCGTAGGCAAAACCCTGAAGCTCATAAAGGGCATGTTTGCGTTTGGACTATATGACGTTCATGCCAGGGAGCTGTTGCTCGCCCGTGACAGGATCGGTGAAAAACCCCTGTATTATGGCTTTGCCGGCGATGCTTTTGTCTTTGCGTCAGAGCTTGGCGCGATAAGGGCAGTGGATGGATTTGATGCCGGGATCAACACGGACATACTGCCTGTTTACCTAAAATACGGATACGTTCCCGCACCCTATGCCATATATGAAAATATATGGAAGCTAATGCCGGGAACAACACTAAAAGTTAAATGTGAACTTAATTATTATAAGCAATTTGCGCATGAAAGATATTGGGACATAACGGACGTTGCGATTCGGGGACAGCGAAATCTCTTTCGGGGCAGCCGTGCTGAAGCGGCAGGAGAGCTGGAAAGGCTCCTTAAGGAATCGGTGAAGGGACAGATGATCGCCGACGTGCCGCTTGGCGCGTTTCTTTCGGCAGGCATAGATTCACCGACCGTTGTGGCGCTCATGCAGTCCGTGTCGGATGTTCCCGTCAGGACGTTCACCATCGGATTCGAGGATCGGGAATATGATGAATCCGGAGATGCGGAACTCATCGCAAGGCACCTGGGCACCGATCACGTCAGGCTGATGGCCACTGAAGATGAGGCCATGGAAGCCATACCTCTCATGGCAGGGATGTTTGGCGAGCCTTTTGGAGATTCGTCACAGATACCCACGTATCTGGTCAGCCGTCTGACGAAACGCCACGTCACGGTTGCGCTTTCGGGAGACGGAGGCGACGAACTGTTCGCGGGCTACGGGCAGTTCGCGAAACCGCGCGC